>CAYNLM010000160.1:0-6777 GCA_964398045.1 uncultured Nitrospira sp.
CCTGATATTGGTGCACGCATCATTCTTCCTCTCGGCTTGCCGGCCGAAGTGGGCGAAATTTTCTCGTATCATCACGATCGGTGGGATGGGAAAGGCTATCCGCACGGGCTGCAAGGCGAGGGCATTCCGTTGCTGCCCCGCATCGTCTCCATCGCCCAGGCGTTCGACCATCTCACGGCTGAAACCCCGGGCCGTTCACCGATGCCGCTCGACGAGGCCGTTCGCCAAATTGCGCAGCAGGCTCATTCCCACTTCGACCCGATGCTGGCCGAGTTGTTTGCCCGTGTCGTGACCGAATGCAAAGCCTCGCTCCCCGCCATGGCAATCGCCGCCGCGCCCAGCACCATTCCCGAACCATAACCCCAGTTCCGGCTAGTCGTTCGCCCCGGCAATCAGCTCGGCTGCGGTGGCCCGCACCTTTTGTGTCACGGTTTCCCCACCCAGCATCCGCGCAATTTCGCTCTCGCGCTGCATGCCCTGCAACGCTCTCAGCGTCGTCACCGTTCGATCATTGACCCGTGACTTTTCCACACAGAGATGATGCTGGGCCTGCGAGGCAACTTGCGGCAAATGGGTGATGCAAAACACCTGGTGGAAGCGTCCCAAGGCCCGCAGCCGCTTTCCAATCGCGGCAGCGACCGCGCCTCCGACGCCCGTATCAATCTCGTCGAAAATGAGCACGGGCACCCGGTCCGCTTCGGCAAGCACCGACTTGAGCGCCAGCATGACCCGGGATAGTTCGCCGCCGGACGCGACCCGCGAGATCGGTTTCAGCGGCTCTCCGACATTGGCGGAGAGCAGAAATTCCGCTCGATCGGCCCCATCGGCACCATACGCACCATCGTCTCCCGCGGTGACCACCTTGATTGAGAATTGCGTCTGTCCCATTTTGAGCGCATCGAGTTCTTGCCGTACCGCTTTCGTCATCCGTTTCGCCGCCTCGGTCCGTTTTTTTGACAACTGCTGCGCCAACTGAGCCACCTGCTGGCGCTGCTGCTGGATCACACGATCGCATTGTTCGAGCTGCATATCCGCATGCTCGATACGTTGCAACTCTTCCCGGACCCGCATCTGCGTCTCAAGCGCAGCCTCAATGGAGCCTCCGTATTTTTTCTTTAATTTCTGAATGAGAGCCAGCCGATCCTCGACCGCCGTCAGTCGCGACGGATCGGTCTCCACTCGTTCGGCATAATCTCGGAGCCGTCCGGCAACCTCCTTGAGCAGCACCTTCGCTTCGGAAACAAGTCGGCCGGTCTCTTCCACATCAGGGTCAATGTGCGCCAACTCCCCCACCGTTCGCTCCATTGCCGTCAGATTGGGAAGCACCCCGCGGCTGTCAGACTGCATCAGCTCCAGGGCCTCCCCCGTCAGTTCGCCCAGTCGCCGCGATGAACCTAACCGACGCCGGTCTGCCTGCAAGGCCTCTTCCTCGCCAGGCTGCAGCGCTGCATCGTTCAGCTCTTGCGCTTGAAATCTGAGAAAGTCCTCGCGTTGTCTCCCTTGCTGGATCCGCTCAGCGAGTTCGACTCGCTCCTGGCAGGAGCGTTTCCACATGGCATAGGACTCTTGATAGTCCGCGCGTAAGTCCCGCAGGCCACCGAACGAATCCAGCACGTCCAGTTGAGTCGATGCCGACAGCAGGGATTGTTGATCGTGTTGTCCGTGAATATCGACCAGCGTCCCGCCGAACTCTTCCAGGACATGCACAGGACTCATGCTGCCGTTGAGATACACTCGATTCCGGCCCGATCGTGCAATCACTCTGCGGATGATGAGCTGGGATTCTCGGGGACCGAGAATGCCCTGGGTGCGAAGTTTCTGAAGGACAGGATGATGCTCGGGAATGTCGAACGCGGCTTCGAGCTGCGCTTCGTCGGCACCGAACCGAATCTGATCCGCTGACGCGCGTCCACCGACCAAGAGCGCGATGGCATCGATCAGGAGGGACTTGCCCGCTCCCGTCTCGCCGGTCAACACGGTAAAGCCTGAGTGGAGGCTCAGACTGAGCTGCTCAAGAACGGCAAAATTGGCGATGCGCAGCTCAGTGAGCATGGCTGCGAGGTCGCCGGTCTCTAGGCCGTCCCGGCATGCTGGGCGAGAAGTGAATCAATCACTTCCTTAAACTGGCGCTTGGGACGAGCGCCGACGAGTTTTTCAACCGGCTGACCGTTTTTGAAGAAAAGAATGGTCGGGATGCTCATGACTTGGTAGCGGCCGGCGACTTCGGGATTTTCGTCGGTATTGAGCTTGCGGACTTTGACTTTGCCGGCATATTCCTTGGCCAATTCATCGATAATGGGCGCGACCATTTGGCAGGGACCGCACCATACCGCCCAGAAATCGACCATCACCAGTTCGGATGCCTTCATCACTTCGGCATCCCAGGTAGAATCTTCAACCTTCATGGTATCACCAGCCACGTCAACGCCCTCCTTCAGAATAATGAAAATCGATCAGATAAGAAACAGAAGTGGCATCGTACTCCACCGAAGTTTTTGCTGTCAAATTAGCCGCTGCCTACACGAGTCTTACCATCCCCATTCCGGTGGAACACCCAACCACCATCCCTCCGGCCGTGTCTCCCGCCAGCGTTGTTGCTCTTTCCACAATCGGGCCACCGCAGATTCATCCAATCGCGCAGCCATCGCAGCGGCCACATCGGCCTGCCTTCTGGTGGAATCCTGGATCAGTTCCTTGGCGATGCGCGCCAATACATCCGGCTGATCGAGGAGTTCATCCGGCCGCCCGGACGAGAGACTCCGCGCCAACTGTTCCATGAGGACCCAGCGATCCGCCTTGGCCAGTGAGTCCACATACGCATCCAGCGCCTGATAGACGTAGGTCAAGTAGACATAGCTCGCCGCGGAAGGCCGTTCGGAGATTTCCTGCTGACAGGTCTCGATCGCCCGACGATAGTCGGCGGCCGACAGAAAAATTTTCGCACGCTGCAAAGGCGACTTGGTATTCGACAGAGCAGTGCTTTCTCTCATCATGCCGCACCCGCCAGAAAGGACGAGGCACAGCACGCCGACCCAAACCGCGACTGAGAACCTCTTCAGTCGGCGAGATGGCTCCGTGTTCATTCCTTATCTCCCTCCCACCGGGCCTGCTCCGGTTGAAGACATTTGCTGCGGTACACCGTACGGACCGCCGGGCGCGGCCCACGGCAGTCCTCGGTCGCCCCAGAGAAGCGGATTAAGAATCTCACGAACGATGGCCGTGCCATAGTTCTCGGTCCACCCGATTCCCGTAAGGCTCAACATGAAGTTGTATTGCGCGCGATCCGGGAATTGCAGATAGAACAACCCTAAGGACCAGCACTTGCATGGATTCTGGTACAGCGCCACCACGTCATATTCAGGGCTTCTGCCATTCTTCACATCGTAGTACGCTTTCCCGCCGATCGTCCAACCCCATGGAGTCCGGAACCCTCCTCCGGCCGTCACAAACTGGATTTCCTCCGTCGGCGCAAAGACCTCGTTGAAGGAAATGGGATTCCAGACATCACCCCGCCGAGGCCGATTGCCTTCACGAGAATAGCGCTGTCCCACTTCCGCGTACCAATTATTGGCCTCCTGAAACCGCAGATCCGTGTTGAACTGGCTCATTTCCCCGCCACGATAGGGGTCGAAGAATGCGTCGACCGTCAGATATTGATTGATCGACGGCCGCAAGACCCCCACGGTGCCCGCCCCGCGGCCGAAGGCCTGACCGGCCGCCTGCGCCTGCGCGAACTGGGGCAGATTGTTGCCGATGACGGCCCGCACCCATACGTCGGAAAACCGCTTGCCTTGGATCGGCGTCGTCGCCGGCTGCAACGGCTGCGTCACCGAGCCGAGGAGGGGATTCACGCCGGGAGTAAAATCGCGCGCCCGAGTCTGCAGGGCTCCGGCATGATAACTTTGTGCCACCGTCAGATCCAGCCAGTTAAACGTGCTGGTGGCGTTCTGTTCCAGGACGCGGCTCCGCAAGGCATAGGTGACAAGATTCTTCGCCGGCAGATCATCCACTTGATCGATCAAGGGCAGTTGCGACTGATCCGTTCTCGGCACATACTCGTAGATGACGTTCGGTTCGATTGTATGGAGCAGACCACGTCCATCGTCGAGACCAAATCGTCTCGTCAGCTTGGAGGTCGCATCGACTCCGGTCCAAAACGTCTCCCGATGTTGCGCCTCGTTGGACTGCACCCCTCTGGTGTAATACACCTCTCGGAATTTGGCCTGAGGCGTAATGCCGACCACATGGCCCAGATCAATGACATCGGTGGCAATACCCGGAACCACATCGACACGGTTGAGCGTAAATCCTTGCTCGCGGTAAAAGTTCACGAAGTTGCCTTCCATGCCGAACAACATCGGTGAACTGAACAGCGACGTATTGGCCAGGTTATAGCCGGTCTCGGGCAGACGTTGAAACGTATCTTTGCCCCCCACCTGTAACGGCTGCAGATATTGGCCCAGCATATAGAAATTCCCATAGGCCAGCCGCTGCGTCGCAAGCAGATTCGTTTCGTTGCTGGGCAAGGCCCGCTGAGCTCCCGAGTTACTGAGCTGTTGCAGATAATTGGGGTCGCTCACCAGGTTCACATTCGCCCGAAACAGCAGATCCTCGGTAAACTGCTGCGTGTGCGTACCAGCCAATAGTCCTCTGGCCTTCTTGACGTCTTGCCCGGTATCTGTGACACCGGAGACGTTCGGAAGCGTCGTCTGTTGAAGATAACTGAGATACCACTGACCGCGTGACTTTCGATTGATCGCATACCGATACTCGAAGTCCGAGCCATACCCCAGATTCGTGTAGAAGGAGGGCGTCACGGTCAAATCCTGACTCGGATTGATCGCCCAATAGAAACTCTCTTGTGCATGGAAGCCGAACCGATTGTCATAGCCAACGAATGGAATCAGCAAACCGCTGTGACGACTGCTCAAGGGATAGGACAAGGTGGGCAATGGGATAGTCGGCACGTCGTTGACGCACAACCAGGCTCCTTTGAATGCCAAGATATCTCCCACGGTCAGATCGAGGTCATCGAAGCGCATTCGCCAGGCCGGGACTTCTCCTTCCTGCGCGTCGCAATTCGTGAAGCTGCCTTCTTTGACCCGGTAATGGTATTCGGAAAACCGCTGCATGAGCCGGCCGGTGACGAGAGAATTGCTGGTCGGAAGATACAGCTGCGCATGAGTGACGACCCCGGCTTCCGTATTGATGTTGAGTTCCAGGCGCTCCGCCGTCATGTCGGACTGCGTGTCCACTAGATGAACGTGGCCGGTCGCGGTGAGTATCCCGGGCAGCACTTGAATCGTCGCGTGATCCGCCGTGAGCCGTATCGTGCCTTGCTGAATCACCACAGATCCGTCGGCCTCGTACACATCTTCATCTTGACGATAATCGACGCGGGCCGCGGTGACATCCAGCGGAAGGGAGCCGGAGCTACTTGCGCCGACTTGCTTGGCGGCGGCCCACGCGGAAGAGGAAAGGAGGGAGAGAAGAAGAACCAGCAGCACACGAGGCGTAGGGCGGCAGATCCACCACAGAGGACCTGTCATGCTAGCCCCGGAGCGGTGACAGCCCACAGCCACGCATTGCCGCTTTCACGTCGCCCAGCAGCATCAACGACCCAGTCACGCAAATCAGATCACGGGATGTGGCCCGCCGTTTTGCCAGCATCAGGGCTTCCGCGGGCACCGGCGCTTCATGAATCGGTTGAGGCCACCCGGCAAACGACTCGCGCAATGCCTCCACGGAGGCCGAGCGCGAGAGACCCGCCTCGGTCAGGATCACTTCTGATACGATCTCTTGTAGCGGAGCGATAAATCCACGATGATCCTTGTCGCGCATCATGCCTAACACAAGAAACACGCGCGCATCCGGCCGGCGACGTCGAAACTCTTTCAGAAAGCCGGCCAGCGCGTAAGCCGCGGCCGGATTGTGAGCTCCGTCCAGCAACACCATTGGATATTGTTCAATCAGCTCCAGCCGGCCCTCCCATTGCACCGACTGCAGACCCCGACGAGCAGCTCCCTCGTCGACCGTCAATCCAGCGGGGCCGGCCGCCTCAAGAAGAGCGAGCGCGCACGCGGCATTATCGAATTGATGCCGACCGGGCAAGGCGCAGATCAGCCCTTCCAGAACCTGCGTCCGCCCGCGATAGGTGAAGCGTTCTGGGCCTTGCTCTTCAACTGAAAACTCTTGTCCCAACTGCCATAGCGGCGCCGAACGTTCTTGCGCAATCCCCTGCATCACGCCCGCGGCCTCCTGCGCCATTCTCCCGATGACGACCGGCACCGACGGCTTGATGATGCCGGCTTTCTCGAAGGCAATGGCTTCTTCAGTGGAGCCCAAATACTGTTGATGCTCCAATCCGATCGTCGTGATGGCACAGGCCATCGGTTCGATCACGTTGGTCGCGTCGAAGCGCCCCCCTAATCCGACTTCGAGCACCGCGAGATCGACCTGGGCTTCCGCAAAATACAGAAACGCCATCGCGGTGGTCGTTTCAAAAAACGTCGGCTCGAGGTCCGGAAGAGTGGCCGCACGGACGCGTTCCGTCAGGTCAGCAACCCGTTCTTCCGAAACCATCGCGCCGCTGATGCGAATCCGTTCACGGAAATCGACGAGATGCGGAGAGGTATAGAGCCCCGCCCTCAGACCGGAGGCCTGCAAGACGGCCGCCGTCATGGCGGCGGTGGAACCTTTGCCGTTCGTACCCCCGATATGCAGTGAACGAAACCGGCGCTCCGGATGTCCGAGGCGGTCCAGCAGAACGCTCATGGT
>CAYNLM010000161.1:0-6691 GCA_964398045.1 uncultured Nitrospira sp.
CGGCCAGGTGCACTGCCGGGGAGGAGCTGTTTTCTGGGGATGCCGCCCCAGCTCAAACGGACGCCGCCGAGCGCCTGGCGCGCGACCACCGTGACACGCGCGCCAAGCTGCGCCGCGCGGATAGCCGCCACATATCCGCCTGGCCCGGCACCGAGAATGGCGATGTGCGTGGAAGACGTCATGGATTCATCGGACCATTGCTGAGTGGTTCAGTATGACAATGGATCAATGATCCAATGACACAATGGTTCAATGCTTCTGAGAGGCGAGAAAACTTTCGTATTGCGCCGCGGTCATCAGCTGATCAACTTCGCTCGGATTCGACACATCGATGACCGCAATCCATCCTTTGCCGTACGGATCCGCATTCACGACTTCCGGATGATCCTTCAGATCGGTGTTGATCTTTGCGATCGTGCCGCTCACCGGCGTATAGATCGTCGAGGTGGTTTTTGTCGACTCCACTTCGCCGATCTGCTGCCCGGCCTTCACCACAGCCCCGGATTTTGGCAGATCCAGGAATACAATGTCGCCCAGCGCGTCCTGGGCAAAATGGCTGATCCCCACCGTGGCCTGCTTCCCATTCATGCGAACCCATTCATGTTCCTTGTGATAGCGCAAGTCGGATGGAATCATAGACTCCTCTTCTGATGATCAATGAAGGACCGGAAATTTGAAACGGATCGTAGTGGGCCCTGCCAGGGTTTGTCAAGGAACTGCGGAGGCCGATTCGACCATGATGAGCAGGTTCCATCCTTGAAACTCCGGTGCATCGAAGAGCGCCTTCTTGAGGTCCGCGATGGGCCGAGCGATGGTCGTGGAGACTCCCATCCACCTGCGCTCCATCGTTCCCAATTGCTGCCCCAATTTTTTAAACAGCGCCTCCCCGCCTGTCCCCTCTCGTCGCACCAGGATGGCACCGCCGCTTCGCTGCACAAGCTCGACGAGATCCTCTCCATAGTGTTCAAGACCGGCAAGAGGAGTCCCGAGCGTGGCCTGATGCACTTCGACGAGCACCGTCGCCGTCGGATTCGTTTCCCGCAATACGGCGCGCAGCCGCGCCACCAATTTCGCATAGCTGAGTGCCTTCCATCCCACCCATCGCCAGTACGTCACCGTACGTTCGGAAGCCGGCGCGGACAGATCGATCACGGAATCCTGCTCAGGAGAGAGTCCAAATGACAAGGAGAATATACGCCACGATTCGCCCGACCACTCTCCCGCAAATCCCGGCAGCGACCTTGCCGGCAAGAACAGTCCGTCACATCCACTGCGCGCAAGCGCCCTGACCACCTCCTCCAGAGAGGTCTGATAATCCGGATGGGTGACATCGGGCCTTGACATCGCTGTCCCCTCGTTCGCACGACCATGGCCGGTTCCATTCAACCATTCGGGTTTGAGGTCCAATCCCTGCGGCTGATGCACATCCAACGCCACCCATACCAGAAGACCAAGATCATGGGCCTCGGCCACAAGGGCTTTCACCCTTTCAGAGTTAAAGAGCGCGTGACTTGAGGGTTGCGTCTGAATCGCCTCGACAACTAATGAAGTGACACCATCTTGCGACAGCTCCTGCAACCACAGCCTCAGTCCCGGCATAGGCGGGAGATTGTTCGCACGGATGTGAAGTGCCACCTGCCTGGTTGAGCCATTGAGGTCGGCATGCAACCGGCGTAACTCATCCAAGCGCCGAAGCGCGTGGCCTTCATAGAGGGCTCCATTGATTTGCTGCGATAGTTCGCCTGAGGCCACCACTCGGTATTGCGCCATCGCGGCGCCGAAGTCTCCGACCTGCTCATGCGCGCGCCCCAACCACCAGCGGGCTTCCGCGAGATGCGGAGAATCCGGGGAGTGCTCGAGAAATCGCCTGAAGAACAAGATGGCTGTTGGATAGCGCGCTTGCACAAAGGCACGATGCGCCTCTGCCAAGAGGCGCATCCGGGCATCACGAGCCGGATCATCGTGCCGCCCTTCATCGGACGGCGGAAGAGTGGGGATCTGAATAGTCCGCGAGGTACAGGCGGATAGCAGACAGAGGGAGAGCGCCATTGCCGTCCCCACTGTCCGCATGATGTAGAACGTGAAGGGCAACCGAGCCACAGCCCTCCGAGGTGTGCACTTACCCGAAGATCTCCATGCCGGGGAAAAAATAGCTGATTTCGAAGGCAGCAGTCTCCGGCGAATCGGACCCATGCACGGCATTGAACTCGATATTGGTGCCGTGCGCCTTTCGGATTGTTCCGGCATCAGCCTTCGCTGGATCCGTAGCTCCCATCAAATCACGGTTCTTCTTAATCGCGTTGTCGCCCTGCAACACCATGACCAGTGACGGACCGGAAGACATGAACGTACAGAGGCTGGCAAAAAAGGGACGGGCTTTATGGACCGCGTAAAATCCTTCCGCCGTCGGCTTCGACATCTGCATCAACTTCACGGCCACCGGCTTCAATCCCGCCTTTTCATACCGGCTGAGGATATCGCCCATCACATTCTTTTTCACCGCATCCGGCTTGATGATCGCTAGCGTTCGTTCGCTCATTGGCTCTACGGTTCCTCCAGACAGTTAAAGGATCAATTGAAGACTGGTGTGCCCATTATAAGTGGCGGGAGGGAGGCTTGCAACTAGAGGGGGCTGTAGCAAGAGAGGCCTACCAGCGCACGTGAGCGTGCCAGTCCGTGAGGGTGCTAAAGGTGGCTGAGAATCCCACGAAAAGGACGAGTGGGAAGGCGATTGACTTCACCATCAGAACCGCTACACTGAACCCATGCTCCAACAAGCACTCATGGCCCGGCCCCGGCAGATTGCGGAAGAGGTCGCACAACTGGCGAGACACATCCTCGGCCCCGGCATCGAGGTGTTCTGGTTCGGATCATGGTCGAAAGGCACCGCCAGACCTCATGCCGACATAGACATTGCCATCGCTGCCGCGGAAGCGATTCCACTCCAGAAGATGACCGCACTTCAGGACGCCATCGACGACATCCCCACTCTTCACGAAATCGACCTTGTCGATCTGCACACCGTCGGCGAAACATTCGGGCAGGAAATTCTCCGCCACGGAATTCTCCTGTGACCACCCGACAAGACAGCTTCAGCCAGGCCATCGGACGTTTCAGCGAAGCCCTTGCGGTTCCAGAAACAGACCTCATCCGTGACGCCGCCATCCAGCGATTTGAGTTCTGCTTTGAGCTGGCTTGGAAAGTCATTCAGGAACGGGCGCGTTCAGAAGGGCTCGAGTGCCAGTCGCCGAAAGGCTGCTTGAAGCTCGCGTTTAAGAACGGCTGGATCGACGACGAAACCGGATGGCTTGCCATGCTCGAAGACCGCAACCGCACCGCTCACACCTACGACGAAACGCTCGCCAAGGACGTCTATCGCCGCCTCCCCGCGCATCTCCCCCTGCTGCAAGCTTTGGACGCCTGCCTGCGCCGCATGCGCACGTAATGCGCTCTCGGGCGGAAAAACACTTCACCGGCGATCCCCACCAGGCCACAATGGCCTCATCATCTTGCACGAGCCGTTTGAGCGACTTTGATTGACGCTCCTGCAGGCACAGCGGAATCAAGGCGGAGGCATCCCGGAACCTCATCGGCCCTCGGCGCGCTCACCCAACAGGGCAGCCAGCGCCAGCCCCTTGCTATCCCGCGGCCTGGGCATCTTCCAAAACCCCGCCGGCAACTTTCCCGACCCCACCCGCACCAGGCCTGCACGTGCCAAGTCGCGCAACCGTACGAGGTCCTCCTCGGCCCCAGTTTCTTTGGGGACCGGTATCAGCTTGGCAATAGGCTTTCCGCGCTCCATCACCAAGAGCTCTTCCCCGGCTTTCACTTTCGCAAGGCAGGATCGGGAAGCAGTTAAGTGCCTGTCGACGTAGTCGGCGTGTTTGCGGGTCAATGGCGAATCTGCTATTGTCTATACAACTGCCATACAGCCGGAGGATGCATGAATTCAGCCCATCTGCTCAGAAAAGCCAAGCCGGTCAACGTCCGAGAGGCGCAGGCGCAACTCTCGAAGCTGATTCGATCAAAAGCACCCTCCATGGTGCTCTCGCATGGCAAACCCGTATCGTTTCTCGTGCCATACGAAACCATGCTGGATTTGGTCGATACCCTCGACGAGCTGAAAGACACGAAACTGCTCGGGGAAATTGAGCGCGGCCGCACTGAGTATGCTCAGGGGAAAGCCGTTCCCGCCGAACGACTCTTGAAGAAGATGGGACTCTAGTTGGGGTACGAAGTCGTCTTCCCCAGCGAACGAGTTGAGCGGCTGTTTCAGAAATCGCTGTCCAAGGTCCCGGCGGAGTACCAGGGCGCCATCGCCACCGCCATCAGATCGCTGGCAGCTAATCCGAGGCCAGAAGGGAAACGGACGAAACAGCTCATAGGCCAACTCATCGTGTCGCAATTCACCGCGCAGTATCGGCTTCGGATCGGTCCCTACCGCCTCCTGTATGACATCCACGACCGACGCAAGAAGGTCATTCTTCTAAAACTCGCCAAGCGGGACGAACACACGTACAACTGACACCCTGCGCGCCGCGAACCGGAGCCGATCATTCCCGATTAAGCAGAATGTCCCCGTTTTTCTGTTTCTTCCTGCCAATCGACAATGGAAAGAAACCGGACACGTCATGCATGACAGCAGCCGGGCAAAGAGCCACCTTGACGAGGTCGCATAGCCTGTGTACATTGACGATGTACACAGGAGGATGTCATGGGAATGGTCAATGTCAAGGAAACCAGGCGGCAGCTCAAAACCCTTCTCGACCGCGTTGAAGCCGGCGAAACGATCACGATCGCGCGACATGGCGCAGTCGTCGCAAAGTTGGTTCCCCCTGCCCAACGCCCGAAACGATTGCCGTCGCTCGCCACCCTCCGCAAATCGATCAAACCCAAAGGACGCACATTGAGCCGCGTGGTCCGGGACGCGCGAACAGAAGACCGCGCGTGACGACCTACATCGATACCAGCGTGCTTGCCGCGTATTATTGTCCCGAGCCGATCAGCCCCCTCGCAGAGCGAACGTTGCGCGGCCTCTCTTCTCCGTTAATTAGTGAATTGACGGTGGTCGAATTAACTTCGGCAGTGTCGCGCAAGATTCGCGACAAGACGTTGTCGCGGGAGGAGGGCTCTCGCATCCTGACTCAATTCGAATCTCATTTGGAAGAGGGATATTATCTCGTCTTGCCCGTGCGCACAGTGGACTACCGAGCGGCCAGATCGTGGTTGGCCCGGCTACACGGCACCCTTCGCACACTGGATGCGCTGCACCTGGCCGTGGCAGAAGCGGCCAAAGCCTCTACGCTTACGGCGGACAGGCGGCTCGCAACCGAAGCCGAGGCCCTCGGTCTTCCTGTTAAACTGCTCTCCATCAGCCGGCGCCACTGATCTCAACGCCTCCTTCGATACCAGCTGTATGCATTCGCCCCGAAGAGCGGAGAACCTGCCGCACGCAAGAGGAAACAAGACATTCGAGAGAGACAAACAGCGTACACGGTACACGAAAAGGGGTCGGGTACACGAAAAGGGGTCGGGAGTCTTTTCTAACGAGCCCTTCTAGTGGCCGTCCACGGGGCCGTAACGTCGCTTCCATGCCGAACCGCTTGGCCATCCGCCGCACCCAGCGCTCGTCCCTAAAGGGACGCCATCATTGGACGCTGACGCGCAAGCACTTCCAACTCCGACGCGCTCTGGGAACGGTTCACACGCGCCCCCCAATCCCGCAGACGGTCCACCGGCCAAGTACTCAGTCCGGTCGTGAGCTTCGGATCCGTTCTGCTCTCGCCGCCACAAACTCCCCCCTTGCCACTCCTCCGCCCGCTTCACCAGTTTCGCGCGCAAGGCATTGCACGCGCCATAGCGGGCCACCGTGAGCACATGGTCGTCGGTCTGAGTACACGAAAAGGGGTCGGGAGTCTTTTCTAACGAGCCCTTCTAGTGGCCGTCCACGGGGCCGTAACGTCGCTTCCATGCCGAACCGCTTGGCCATCCGCCGCACCCAGCGCTCGTCCCTAAAGGGACGCCATCATTGGACGCTGACGCGCAAGCACTTCCAACTCCGACGCGCTCTGGGAACGGTTCACACGCGCCCCCCAATCCCGCAGACGGTCCACCGGCCAAGTACTCAGTCCGGTCGTGAGCTTCGGATCCGTTCTGCTCTCGCCGCCACAAACTCCCCCCTTGCCACTCCTCCGCCCGCTTCACCAGTTTCGCGCGCAAGGCATTGCGCGCGCCATAGCGGGCCACCGTGAGCACATGGTCGTCGGTCTGCACGGGAAAGGACTTGAAGCGGCCCTGGTAGACCGGACCGGTCCCCGCCGTCTTGTGCTGGGCATGCCGGCGTTGGGTATGCGTCGCGGTGATCCATCGGAGCACCTCCGACAGCTCGCCGTCTCGGCGGGGCCAACGCAGCAGATGCCAATGGTTCGGCATGAGGCAATACGCCATCATGCGCACCCGCGTCCGCTCAGGGCCTCCGCGAGAATCTTTTCAAACGCGGCGTAGGCCGCAGGCTTGTCCACCAGGGGGAGCCGACCGACGCGGCGGTTGAGGACATGATACGCGAGGTCTCCAGCCGCGAGGCGAAGACGGCGGGGCATGGGCCTCTTCTATCTGAAGCCGCCAGGCGTGTCAAGAAAGTTGAGTAGCCCAGCGGAATCTCACCGCCAGGCCCTCCCAGAACCGGACGTGA
>CAYNLM010000162.1:0-6606 GCA_964398045.1 uncultured Nitrospira sp.
TGTCGTAATCTCAAAGGGAATGAAGCTGCATGCCGCCGTCGATTCATCCGGTTGATCTCATCGCCGCTCTTCGTCAGAAGCACCTTACGCCCGCCATCGTGTTTCTCACTTCGCGCCGCGCCTGCGACGAGGCAATGGAATCCTTCGACCATGCCGAAATCGTGCTTCCGCCCGTTCGGCAGGAGCAGATCGCGGCCGCGTTGGAACGCGTCATCGCCCAGTATCCCAGCATCGCCGAGCACCCGCTCATTCACACGGTCACCCGCATCGGCGTCGCGGCGCATCACGCCGGCCACCTCCCCTCGTGGAAGATCGCCGTGGAAGAACTCATGCGCCAAGGTTGTCTCGACGCCGTGTTTGCGACCACGACGCTGGCCGCCGGCGTGGACTTCCCGGCGCGCACCGTCGTCATTACGCAATCCAGCATCCGCAAATCGCGGGACTTCACGGATCTGACCATCGGGGAAGTGCAGCAGATCGCGGGACGCGCCGGCCGGCGGGGGAAAGACCAGGTCGGGTTTGCCATCGTCACGCCCTCACCCTACATCGACTTGAGTGTGCTCACCAAGGGACTCACCGGACATCCGGAGGCCATCGACAGCCAATTCACGATCACCTATCCCATGGTGCTGAACTTGCTGAAGGCGCATCCCCATGAGCAGATCCAGGCCATTCTGGCCAAGAGCTTCGCGCAATTCCAACTCAACCAGCGCGCCGAAGTCCTGGAACGGAAGCTCGACGACCTCCATACACAACTGGAACCCTACGGCCCGCGCGTCTGCACCGATTGGATTACCCAATGGCAGACATTCGACCAGGCCCGCCGGCAAAAATCGCCCCGCCATCAAACCAGAAGGCAAGAGACCCCGGAGGTTTCGACGCGGTTTCATTTCCTGACGCCCGGCCGTGTGGTCGGTCTCACGAGAGGCCGTGGAATCGTGCTCCGCCAATACAGGAGCAAGGGGCAGAAAAACCCGATGGTCACCGTGCTTCGCCCGGATGGCGCCGTCACCGAATGTCCCGCCACCATCGTGACGGAGGTGTATGACCGGCTCTTTGATTGCCATGAAACCGACACCTATCCCTGGTGCTCCTCGGACACGTTCGATGAGTTGTCCCATCAACTGGCGGAATTGCCGACGCGGTTGCCGGCGCTGCCGATCCTCGTCTCGAAAGACGAGCCGCTGCCCGATGCCGTCGTGCAGTCGCTGGGCGACTTTCCCTGCCCCACCTGCCCGTCGCGGCCGGCCTGCCAGAAGGACTTCAGCATGGCATCGCGGCTGCGTCAGGAACAACAGCGGCATCTCAAATCCATTCAAGCGCTCAAGACCAGCTTGTGGCACCGGTTCCAGGACCGCGTGGAAGTCTTGCAGACATTCGGCTATCTCACGCCGCAGGGGCAACTGACCCCGGAAGGAGAGTGGGCCAGGCTGATTCGCATCGATCACTCGCTCCTGATCACCGAACTCATTCGCGCCGAGGCCTTTTCCGCTGCAGACCCGGCCGTCCTGACGGGCGTGATGGCAAGCATTGCCCATGACGATGATCGTCCCGGCGCCTTTCCCCGGATCAGTATGGGGTTGAGTTCGCTCTTGGGCCAGGTCCGTAAGCTCGGCGAAAGCTTGTCGGCCTACGAAGACCCGCCGTTGTTACGGGCGGATGTGGCGGCCTTGGCGGAACGGTGGATTGCCGAACCGACGCTGACGTGGATCGGCCTCTGCCGCCTGACCACCATGGCCGAAGGCGATATCTATCGGCTGTTGGCCAGAACCTTGGAGTTTCTTTCGCAGCTTCATACTTTGCGGGCCACCCATCCCAGCCTGGCCGAATCGGCCTCCAAGGCGATCGCGCTCATCCGGCGCGGCGTGCTGGAGGAACTGCCATGAGGCGTGAAGCGTTATGCGTAATAGGTGATGCGGAAAGCGCAACAACCGGAGAACCACATGAATTCCATCCGCACCCATCACGCATGACGCATCACCTATTACGGTTCTTGCGATGACCACCGACGAACTTGAACAACTGCTTGCTCAGCAACCGGTGGCCGTGCTGCATCGTCTGGCGCGCGGGCGCGTACACCGACATTTCCGAGCCGGTAAACGCCGGCTCATCGAATTGTTGCTCCAACATTCCAGCCAGAATTTAGCCGGGCTCGAATCCGATTTGCGGACACTCATCGAAGATCGCCGAACACAGGCCCAGCCGCCCGTTCCCTCCGTTCAACCGACTCGTCGGCACGGCGCTCCTCCTCCGAGAAAAGCACCGGGCAAAGCAGCCGAGCCCGATACCTCCGGCCCGGCCGTATCACTCGCCACATGGTTGGAAGGCATCGGCGTTCCGGCACCGCAGCCGTTCGTGCCGGATCCCTGGCAGGAGGAAGCGCTGGCTGCCTTGAGTGAGACGGATGTGGTGGTCAGCGTCCCGACCGGAAGCGGCAAAACCTATGTGGCCGTGGAAGCCGCCCGGCGCGCCATGGAGGACAACCGTACGGTGATCTACACGTCGCCGCTGAAGGCGCTGTCCAATACGAAGTACACGGAGTTCTCGTGCATCTTCGGCGCCGAGCGGGTCGGCATCCTGACCGGGGACCGGCAGGACAACGGCGAAGCCCCCCTCCTCATCATGACGACGGAGATCCTTCGCAATCTGCTCTATGATGCGGCCGGCGGGGAAATCGATCTGCGTCTCGACACGCTGGGACTGGTCATCCTGGATGAATCGCAATATATCGCGGATCCTGAGCGGGGGGTCGTCTGGGAGGAAACGATCATCTTTTGTCCGTCACAAGCCAAGCTGCTGCTGCTGTCGGCGTCCATCGGAAATCCTCAAGACATCGCCGACTGGCTGACATCGATCCGGCCGACCGCCTGCCGGCTGGTCCGTCACAGCAAACGCACCGTCCCCCTCAGAGCGGGCTATCTCCATCCGAACGGCAAACTCACACCGCTCTTCAAGACCGTCGGGATTCCCTACGGCCATCCCAACCAACTCCATCCCGAGGCGAAGCGGCTTTTCTTTGAATACGAAGAGGAAACGCTGCCGTCGGGCCGGCAGCGGCGCTGATACTGGTGTGCTGTGACGCGTGATGTCAAAACAAGGCCGTGAGGCCGATTGTCGCTCCGTGACGGAGGGTTTGGAATTCCGTGAGAGGTGCCGTATAAGATGGTGAGCCGATCGGGTGGTTCTCCCAAGTGCCGGTATAAGTCCGGTTCCACCAGATTCGATACCCACCGGTCAGTGCAAGCGCTCGCGTCAGCATGAACTTGAGTCCGGCTTCGGCATTGGCGCTCACTCCGACTCCCCACATGGAGAAACTTGGATTTTGCTGAAGGTCGCCGCGCAAATGATGGACGTCCTCGTTGTACATCACGCTCACGGGACTGATAGCGCCCTTGAAATCCAGGCTGACTCTGCGGGTGACTCGATATTCGGTGTCTATCCCGACATGCAGCGGTGTAATCCAATGAGTCGTGTTCGTGATGGCCAAGGCCGTCGACCTCGAAGGCGTACAAGTCGTCACGCTGGGGTCGCAAAAGTCCCGCGTAAATCCGGTCGCCTCATATTTGGTTTTCCAATATTGAAAGCCGCCGAAGACGTCCAGATAGCCACGGCCATTTCGAAACTCAACGGCCCGGAAGCCGACATCTCCATTCACATACCAAGTTCCATCTCCTGTAATGGGACTGCTGGTGCGTGAGAACAATCGCTGCCCTGCCAGATAGTCGTCATCGGTCAACGTCCCGCGATTAAAATCCACTGAGAAACCGAGATCGGCACGCAGATACCACCGACGTGTGAGATTCACCTGTGCACCCAGTTCCATGATCTGGGTATTGTTATCCTTATATATCAGCTTCGAGGTCGGGTTACCCAGTGTGGCATCGAGTCCCGAAGCGTTATGACTCCACTTGGTCTCTCCACTCGTGAGCATCCACGAGCGAAGAGAAAGCTCCACGCGCGGTCTTTTTTCTACCTCCCCTTCGCCTACGTCAGCGGCCAATGACGGCGTCGACACACCGATGCAAAGAATCAGTATCCACCACCGCCACCAGCCTCTCATCGCCTGATGCCTCCCCGCTGGATGACGACCGTGTCGAAACACCGGTCGGCCGTTTCCGGCATGACATGGTGACAGGCCGCACGAATGTCCTCTTCCGCAAACTTCCGTTGGAGAAAAGCGGACAGCCAAATCAACCAGGACCCGACCAGCACCGCAAGGACTGTCCCTGCAATCCATGGCCAGATCGACGGCCACGACGATCGACTCGACCCCGATAGAGCCTTCGATTCCGTGTCTTCTATCGCTCGCAAATTCTGCATCGCAACCTTTTCCGTCTTAATAAATAGATCTGCTCAGACGACGACATTGTTACCGGTTCAATTCTACAGGAACCATACGTGCTTCCATAGAAATTTGTCGATCGAATCGGACTGAGACATGTCGTCTGCTTGAGCAGACCATGCATCCCTCGTGTTGCTTCGCCCAGAGCTTACCCACGCCTTACATCCCCTTTACGCGCTCCAGAGGCGGCTTTGCAGGCCTCTCCCTACAAATGTACGGGCAGCGTCGTGCAGGCCTGCGCAGACAGTGCGGTGCGGTTCTATGCGAATGCCGCGTGAATAGGTGCAGGGGCTTTCGTTAAAGACACCGGCACAAGGGTTGCTCATTGGCTTGAGACGTGCGGCGGGTACGACAACCACGAAGGAGCATCACATGGCGCGGATCTGCTTGAATCCGAGAAGCGACAACCATCTCTCGCGTTATGTATTTCCGATTCTCATGCTTGGCCTGTTGTTCAGTGAGGCCGTACAGCCCGCTCATGTCCTCGCGCTGCAAGTCAATCCCAGCGCGTTGACCTTCACGGCAACACAGGGCAGCGGAGCACCCGCAGCCCAGACCCTCACCATTTGGAAGTCGAATACGGTGACAAAAACTTGGACGGTGACTGCCGGCGTCCCCTGGATTTCGGCAACCCCTTCGTCAGGATCTATTACGACTGAACGAGATCAGGTACAGGTCATGGTGAACCCCGGTGGATTGGCGTCCGGGTCTTATTCGACGAGTTTGATGATAACAACCACGAGCACCGACGGCAGAATCAGGAAAACCGCAGTGCCGGTTACCCTCACCGTCAGTTCAACGACAACCACGGGCGGCTTTACAATCACTCCCCGGAGTCTGAGCTATACAACCGCGGTCAACGGTCCCAATCAGGTAGCCGGCGTGACGATCACCAATACCAGTTCCGCCTCATTGACGGTTACTTGGTTCGACAATATCAACTGGCTGGTGGCTACCTCCGGCGACACTGTGACCATGCCCCCGGGTGGATCGGCCGTTATCAACCATACCGCTTCGCCGACAGGCCTCACGACGGGCACGTATACCGGAACCGCCACTATTACGGGGGCAGGCATTACCAAGCAGGTACCGATCTCCATGACGGTCACTACGGGCACGACCATGCCGGTGATCGGCTTCACCCCTACGGCCCTGAGCTTTAACGCGACTGTGGGTGGGACAAATCCGGCCGCGCAAACCATCGGCGTGTCAAACACAGGCGGAGGCACGCTCAGTTGGAACGCAAGCGACAATGCCGCCTGGCTGACGCTGAGCCCACAAAGCGGCGCGAATGCCGGCACGATCACCCTGAGCGTCAACACGGCGGGGCTTGCGGCGGGAACCTATAATGCGACCGTTACCCTGGCGGCGACGGGAGCAACCACCAAGACGGTGCCGGTGTCTCTGACAGTCACGGCTGCCTCCACGACCCCGTCAATCGGATCAAGCCCCGCAAGTCTTTCCTTCAGCGGCATGGTCGGCGGGTCTAATCCGGCCTCTCAGACATTGTCGGTCACAAACACCGGTGGCGGCACACTCACGTGGACGGCCAGCGATAATGCTGCCTGGCTCACATTGAGCCCGACCTCCGGCACGAACAGCGGCGCAATCACCGCTTCCGTGAATCTCAGCGGCCTGGCCGCCGGAACATACAATGGCACCATTACCATTGCCGCGTCCGGAGCCGGCAACAGTCCACGGACTATCCCGGTATCGCTGACTCTGTCCACACCATCGGCCGGCACCGCCACGTTGTCATGGAATGCAACCAGCGATTCCGATCTCGCGGGATACAAAGTCTATCGGGCCACGACGTCAGGCGGCTACGGCGCACCTCTTGCCACCTTAAACAAGACGACCACCAGCTATGTGGCAAGCGGCCTGCAAACCGGTACGACGTACTTCTTCGTCATCACGGCCTATGATACGGCAGGAAATGAAAGTGCATTCTCAAATGAAGTGAGCAAGAGTATCTTCTAACCTCCGTTACACGTGATACGCCGGCACCGGCGATGAAGCCGGTGCCGGCGTCCTCGCGCGTTCTTCTCTTGACCCCCTCTCCCCGACAACTGTATAACCTCCCCTGCTACGATACAGCCTCCCATACCCCTCCGCGACTCCTTCACAGGATGCAGCGCCCGGGTCGGAGCGAAGCACCGGTTCTCATGCCCCCGTAGCCCAATGGCTAGCGCCCCCGACCACGGCTCGGGGGGTTACCGGTTACAATCCTGTCCGGCCCTCCACTCCCCCTCCCCCCTCGTGTC
>CAYNLM010000163.1:0-6571 GCA_964398045.1 uncultured Nitrospira sp.
AATCGAAGTCCTCCTTGCATTGCGCGCCGCACTCATCAAGCACTGATGCACTTACGGAAACAGGGGAGGGGATACGGCCTTCGCCCTTCAACCGCTCCGCAATCTCCTTCCCTTGCGTCCTGACACCCGCCGCGTCCTTTTCCCAATAGTCGGCGATTTTCTTCAGCAACGTGCCGAAGCCGGGCCTGCCCCACCGGTCTTCGGCAGGAAAGTAGGTGCCCGCGAAAAAGGGTTTCTGATCCGGGGTAAGAAACACGGTCATCGGCCAGCCGCCCTGGCCGTGATTCATCGCCACCGTGGCCGCCATGTAAATCTCATCGAGATCCGGGCGTTCCTCCCGGTCCACTTTGATGCAGATGAAATGGCGATTCATGATCGCGGCGATGGCCTCGCTCTCAAACGACTCCCGCTCCATCACATGGCACCAGTGGCAGGAGGAATACCCGATCGAGAGGAGGATCGGTTTATCGGCCGACTTCGCCGCCTGGAGCGCTTCTTCGCCCCAGGGATACCAATCCACCGGGTTGTAGGCGTGCTGCAGGAGGTAGGGACTCGTTTCGTGGGCAAGCCGATTGGGACGACGATTTGAGGGTGATGAAGACATGGGCTCACGGTAACACCGGCATTGAAAGACGGTCAATGTGCCGGAAAACAAAAGGCCTACGATCCGAGGATCATAGGCCTTTCTAGCATCGAAGTCGCGTTTGTCTGATCAGACAAACGACGGGCGTCGCAACTACTTGCCCTTCTCGTCCTTCTTCTTCTCGTCTTTCTTCTCGCCGAACGTGTCGGCGTGGCCGCCCTTCTTCTCGTCCTTCTTGTCCTTCTTTTCTTCACCGTACACGAGGACGTGGCCGCCCTTCTTCTCATCCTTCTTGTCCTTCTTTTCTTCACCGGCGAAAGAAGGCGCGCTGAACGTCACCGCAACTGCGACTGCCATGATTGCCATCAACATGCGCTTCATACTGGTTCACCTCCCTTTAGGTTGAAATGTGTGCCCGTAGACTCAAGGCAAATGAGGGAGGGAGATTAGCTAAGAATACCGGCAAAAGTCAACCGAGTTTCAGCCGTTTTCAGGTACAAAAACTTTTCGAAGCAGGTGATTTGCCGGCTCATGGCTGGTTCAGACCCTAATTTCATCATATGATAGGTTACGCATGAGCGTCAGGACAGCATGAGCATGGAAATCGGCCCCTACTCCAATTATCGTTTGACCGTCAGACTGGAACTGGCGAACAAACCGGGGATGTTCGCCCGTGTGGCGGCGGTCTTGGCCGATGAGCGAGCCAATCTGGGAGCCGTCGATATCGTGTCGGCGACAAAGACCCGCATGGTCCGCGACGTGACGTTCGACGTTCAGGATGAGGCGCACGGCGAACGCGTGCTGGCCCGCCTGAACGACCTCCCCGATGTGACCGTCCTCTCGGCGTCCGACCGCATTTTCCTGCTCCACCTCGGGGGAAAAATCAGCGTCCAGGGCAAGTTTCCCATCAGTACGCGGAACGTCCTCTCGATGGTGTACACGCCCGGCGTCGGCCGGGTCTCTCAAGCCATCGCCAAAGACAAATCGAAAGTGTATGCCTTCACGAGCAAGAGCAATAGTGTGGCGGTCGTGACCGACGGATCCGCCGTATTGGGGCTCGGCAACCTGGGCCCTGAAGCCGCGCTCCCGGTGATGGAAGGGAAGGTCATGCTCTTCAAGGAGTTGGCGGGGATCGATGCCTGGCCCATATGCCTCGATACACAAGATCCCGATGAAATTGTGCGGATCGTGCAAGGCATCGCGCCGGGATTCGGCGCCGTCAATCTGGAAGACATCGGCGCGCCGCGCTGTTTCGAAATTGAGCGGCGCTTGAAAGCATCACTCGACCTGCCGGTGATGCACGACGATCAACACGGCACCGCTGTCGTCATGCTGGCCGCGCTGACGAATGCGCTCCGGGTGACCGGAAAGGATCTGCAACACGTTCGAGTCGTCGTGAACGGTCTGGGGGCGGCCGGCACAGCCTGTTGCCGCATGCTGCTGGCAGCCGGGGTCTCGCATCTGCTCGGCTGCGATAAAGAGGGGATCATTTTGTCCGGAGAAACCGAGCAGCTGCGGGCCTGCCGGACAAACCTGAATTCCTGTCTGACACGGGGTCAACCCTCCGGGACCTTGCGTGATGCGTTGAAAGGCGCCGATGTCTTCATCGGCCTATCGGTCGGGAATATTGTGACCGCCGATGACTTGGATCTGATGGCTCCGGATCGGATTGTCTTCGCCATGGCGAACCCGGATCCCGAGGTGTCGCCGGATCTGGCCGTCTCACATTGTCGCATCTTTGCTACCGGACGTTCCGATTATCCGAACCAGATCAATAATGCGCTGGCTTTCCCCGGCATCTTCCGCGGCGCACTGGACGTGCAGGCCCGTGAGATCAACGAGGCCATGAAGCTTGCCGCCGCGCAGGCCATCGCGCATACCATTCCTCCCGGCGCCTTAAGCGAGGATTACATTATTCCCAGCCTCTTTGACAAAGAAGTGGTCCCACGCGTCGCCCGTGCCGTGGCCGCCGCCGCGCGCGACAGCGGCGTCGCGCAAAGACGCGATAAATCCGCCGACCACCCGATCGGGTAGTGAATCGTCCGCTGTGTCGCCGATTTTTCGCCTCTGAGCCCTTCAGGCCTCGAATTGTCCTGTGCTACAATGCCGCCTGACCTGGAGTGCCACGGCCCATGCCTTTTTCCACAAGCAAGTTCATGAAGTTCCAAGGTGGGATGAGGAAACGGATCGATTCGTTGCGTTCGAAGACTGAAGACAGCCTGGAACTTGCGGTCGACACCATGATGGAAGAGCGGGTGGACAGCTTTTTCCGGGTCGAACAGGGCTTGGAGGAAGTCATCAGGTCGTTGATCGAAATTGAGGAAGAGTTAGGAATCGTGCGGGATCTCTCCGGTGCCATGCGCCTGGAATCCAGGCTGGAGTTCGTCGAAGATCGCTGGGATGAATTCGACAGCGAGATTCGCGAGCGGCCCAGGCGGCGCCGGAAGAAAATCAGCCTGGCCGACATGCTCAAAGCGGCTAGTGGAAGCGGTGACCTTTCGCAAGGCGCCAGCGGGGTCAATAATGCTGTGGACGCCTATGCGATCATGGGGGTGGAATTCGGCAGTTCCCTCTCCGATATCACCACCGCGTTCCGGCACAAGGCCAAGCAACTGCATCCGGACGCCAATAACGGCGACCGCAGTTCCGAGCCGGAACTGCGCCGCATGCTGGAGGCCTATCAATTTCTGAAGGAATACCTGAGTCTGAGCAACACCGAACCGATGCGGCCTCCTGATAGACCCTACAGTCCGGCCGAATGAGCGCCTCGTGAATACATCTTCACAGCACCAATACATCACCAACACCGACGCCCTCGAGGAATTTTGCGGGCGTGTCAAAGATAGTTCGCGCCTGGCGTTGGATACCGAGTTCGTGGGCGAAGACAGTTTTGTACCCAAACTGGAACTGATCCAGGTGGCCACGGAGTCGGCTGCGGCCGTGATCGACTTCCCCGCGGTGCAGGCGAACGGGTCCCTCGATGTCTTGTGGGACGTCGTCTGCAATCCATCGATTCAAAAAGTGGTCCATGCCGGACGGCAGGATTTGGATCTCTTCTCGGTCCATGCGGGACAAATTCCCAAGCCGTTTTTTGACACACAGATTGCCGCCGCCATGGTGGGCTTCGGCGCGCAGGTGGCCTATTCCAATCTGGTGCAACGAGTCCACGGAACGAAGCTGGCCAAGGCCCACACGTTTACCAACTGGAGCGCCCGTCCGCTGTCCCCGGATCAGCTGGCCTATGCATTGGAAGACGTCACGTTCCTGCTGGCCATCCATGACCACTTGCACGGTCGTCTCTCCAAGCTGGGGCGGCTGGATTGGGCCGATGAAGAATTTTCCCGCTTGGAAGGCGCGGTGGGAGACACACGCCGCGAGCCGCAGGAGCGCTACCAGCGTGTGCGCGGCTGGGACACGCTCAAACCAAAGTCGGCGGCGGTCCTCCGCGAATTGGCGGCGTGGCGGGAAGGGGAGGCCAAACGGCGCAATGTCCCCCGCGGCCGCGTCATGCGGGACGAAGTCTTATTACAACTCGCACGCCATCCGCCGCGCCATCTCCAAGAGCTGCGCGCCGTCCGCGGTCTCCATGGATCGGAGGCCGATCGAAACGGCGAGATGATTCTTGCCACGATTCAGGCCGCGCTGGCGCTTCCTCCTTCGGCTTGGCCGGAAGTCCCCAAAGAACGCAAGCCTGAGCCGGAATCCGCCGGCCTGGTCGAGTTGCTGCAAGCGGTGATGAAAGCACGGGCGCTGGAAGAAGAGATCGCTCCCACATTGTTGGCCACCACCGCGGATCTTCAAGCGTTGGTGGACGCCAAACACCGGACGGGGTTGGACTTGCCGCTCCTGAGAGGGTGGCGCCGAGAACTGCTGGGGAACACGTTACTGGACGTGCTTGACGGCAAACTGGCCGTTACGATCGCCCCCTCCTCGGGAACATTGGTCCTGGCACGCCGTTCAAACTAGCCAAGCCAGCTCAGCCAAATCCGTTCAAAACAGGACACTCGGACCTTTTCTCACTTCAGGTGCTTCAGCAGCGGCGCGCCGACAAGACCATAAGCTCTTTAGACTCCGCCGGTTTTTTGAGCCGGCTTACCCCGGACGGATCTTCCATCTGGTACGCTTCTCGCTCCTCGCTACAATCGACGGCCTACAGCCCGAACCGATGATCTCGTCATGCTGAAAACGCTACGTGCGCTCCTCATTCCCGGCGGTCTGATCTTCTTCGCCGCCATTGGCTTCCTGCGCCCCCATGGTCTCCCTCTATGGACCCAGACTCCGGTCGGCGCATTTCCTTACATCGTCCTCGGGTTCGGTCTCATCTTTGGATGGTATCTGTCGAGCAGCCGATTGATTCTCTCGATCCTGGTTCTCGCGCTGGCTGAGCGTGCCGTCCTGCTGTTTCCTCCCACTGATCTCGATCCAGCCTCCATGGGACCGACGATGTTGGCGGCGACTTCGTTTCTGCTTCCCTTGAACCTCCTGGCGCTTTCGCTCGTCAAAGAGGAAGCCATCTCGACCTGGCGCGGCGTCGTCCGCTTACTGCTGGTGCTGGGCCAACCGTTTCTCGTGCTGTGGCTGTCCTTGCCGGATCAGGCCGACTTTGCGCGCTCACTGCAACGCCCTCTCCTTCCCATTGTCCTGACGGAGTGGTCGACATTGACACAACCGGCATTGCTGGCCTTTGTTGGAGCCGTACTCATGCTCGGCGTCCGATTTGCGTTGGAACAGAATCCGCTCGACGCAGGGGCGCTCTGGGCGTTGATCGCTTCCTTCACGGCCTTTCAGGGGCTCAGTCACGGCTGGGCTCCCACGAATTTCCTGTCGGCCGCCGGGCTCATCTTATTCTTGACGTTGGTGCAGGCTTCTCATCAACGCACCTATCGTGACGCGCTCACCGGCATGCTGGGCAAGCAAGCCCATGAAGAAGCGACGGCAACCCTCGCAGGGAAGTATGTGGTCGCCGTCGTGGGAATCGATCAACTGAAGCAATACGGCAACCAGCACGGCAAACCGGTCCGTGAGCAACTGCTTCGTCTGGTAGCGCCGAAAATTCAAGCCGCAGCCGGGCGCGGCCAGGTGTATCGACTGGCCGGTGAGGAGTTCACCATCCTGTTTCCTCGAAGGACAGCGATGGAAACCCTGGTCACGCTGGAGGCGATTCGAAAAGCAGTGGAACAGTGCAGGATATACCTGCGAGGACGCGATCGTGTATGGGAAAGCCGCCGCGCCTCACGGCCCGGCGGCGAAGAACTGGCCCTCACCGCCAGCATCGGTGTAGCCGAGGCGGGAGCAGGAGCCTCATCCCTTGGTCTGGTGACGAAAGCCGCCTACCGCGCGCTGTACGAGGCCAAAGGGGAGGGAGGCAATCTGGTCAAACGAGGAAGTGTGATCTCGGAGGCTCCCAGGCCGGCTCATGCCGAGATGGGGCGGATCGTCGCCTACAGCGAATTCGAACAGTGAGCAGCGTCACAGCAGTTTCTTCACCGACTCCGCCGGCCTGGCAAGAAGAGCTTTCTCGCCTTTCTCCACGATCGGGCGTTGAATCAGGTCGGGATGCTTCACCATGAGATCCAGCAGGTCGTCGTCTGAGAGACTTTTCTTCGCCAGTCCCAATTCTTTGTAGATCTCCTCTTTGGTCCTGAGCACCTCCTTGGGTGAGAGTCCCGCTTTTTTCAGCAGGCTCTTCAACTGCCCTTTCGTAAACGAGCGCTCATAATAGTTAATCGCCGTGAACGGCTTGCCGCTTTCCTTGAGCAATTGCACTGCCTGGCGGCATGTTGTGCAAGTCGGCTTGTGATAGATCGTGATGTCGGCCATGAGAACTCCCTGGTTGATACAGCTGCCTTGACGGACTTTTTCAAGCTATGTTAGATCTCACACAGGAAATTGTTTCAGGTACCCGGTGCGCCCATGCCCTTAGTAGGAACCAGTTCCTCCGGTCAATTCTCTTGCGCGTCGGCAACGGTGCACACATTAAAGGATCTC
>CAYNLM010000164.1:0-6483 GCA_964398045.1 uncultured Nitrospira sp.
CCGGTTTCTCCTCGGGTTTGCCGGATGGGGCCCGCAACCTGGTTCCCTCGATATGCCCTACGGTGAATCCCCCCCCCAGCAAATCAATCAATGCCCTCCGCCCATCTCGTTTGACGTCGAAGTACACAAAATTGGCTTCGCTCGGAACAGGCGCAAAACCAAGAGCGCGGAGCCCGGTCACGATCTGCTCCATCCCTGCGGCGTTGGCCGCCCTGCTCTTCGCCACGTGCTCGTCGTCCTCCAACGCCGCCAAGGCCGCTCGCTGGGCCAGGCTGTTGGCGTTAAACGGTGGGCGGACTCGATTCAGAAAGTTATTGATCTCCGGCGTGGTGATGCCGTACCCGATCCGCAGGCCTGCCAATCCGTAAATTTTTGAAAAGGTCCGCAAGACGATCGCGTTGCGTCCTTGCTTCACATAGGCGATCGTGTCGGGGAATTGCGGATCGCGGACATATTCTATGTACGCCTCGTCGAAGACCACGATGACCTCGTGGGGGACCTGAGCCATGAGACGATGCACCGCATCGGCTGAGACCATCGTGCCGGTCGGATTGTTGGGGTTGCAGAGAAACACCAGCCTGGTCCGCGGCGTGACCGCCCGAGCCATGGCGTCCAGATCGTGCGTCCAGTTGGTCAGCGGAACCACCACCGGCTTGCCATGGGCCGCGGTCACTTCCATCTTGTAGATGACGAAGGTGTGATCGGCCATCACCGCCTCGTCGCCTGGAGCGAGAAAGGTGCGCGCCAAGAGACCCAGGATTTCGTCGGAGCCGTTGCCGAGAATGACGTGGTCGCTCGTCACTTTCCACCGATCCGCAATGGCTTGTCTCAGCCGATACGCTCCGCCGTCGGGATAGCGATGCAAGGTTTCGCTCCCGGCAGCCAAGGCGGCGACCGCCTTCGGAGACGGCCCCAGCGGATTTTCATTCGACGCCAGCTTGATCACGTGGCTGAGTCCCAGTTCACGTTGCAGTTCCTCGATCGGCTTGCCGGGCACGTATGGGCTGAGAGATTGAATATCGGGGTGGACGTGAAGTGTCATGTGTTTAACTGTGCGCCGGATATGATCCCAGGATCTTCATGAAGAGACAGCGTCCTTTAATCTCTTCCACCGCTTTATGGACTCGCTCCTCTTCGATATGGCCTTCGACATCGACGAAGAAGATGTATTCCCAGGCTTTGCGCCGCGAGGGCCTGGATTCGATCTTCGTCATGCTGATGCCGTGGGAGGCGAACGGACGGAGCAGATCGTAGAGCGCCCCGACTTTGTCCTTGACGGACAGCATCAATGAGGTCTTGTCCTTGCCCGTCCGCTCGGGTGGCTTTTGCGACAGCATCAGAAAGCGGGTGAAGTTGTTCAAATTGTCTTCAATGCGCGCCTTAATGACTTTCAGTCCATACAATTGCCCGGCCAATTCAGAAGCGATGGCCGCCGAGGAAGGCTCTTCCATGCACAATTCTGCCGCAGCGGCCGTACTGGCCACTTCGGCGACCGGCACGTGCGGAAGATTCGTTTCCAGCCAATTGCGGCATTGCGCAATGGCATGGGGATGGGAATAGATCTTCTTCACGTCTCCCATCAGGCCGGACTTCGACAAGAGATGATGTGACACTTCCTGCAGGATTTCTCCATAGATCAGGAGATTGGAATCGATAAACATGTCCAGGGTGTGGTTCACCACTCCTTCGGTCGTGTTCTCGATCGGTACGACGCCGAAGTTGGCCCGCCCCCGTTCGACTTCGCTGAAGACTTCCTTGATGCTGTGGACCGGCACATATTGAGCCGAAGAGCCGAACTTCTGCATGCAGGCCATGTGCGTAAAGGTGGCCCGCGGGCCCAAATAGGCGACCTTTTGAGGACCTTCCAAGGAGAGCGACGCCGACATGATTTCGCGGTAGACAGACCGGATGGCGTCGGTCGGAAAGGGGCCGGTATTCTGCTTCGTCAACCGTTCGATGATCGCCGCTTCCCGCCCCGGCGTGTGGAGATTGGCCTCCGCATCCTTTTCCTTCTTCAGCTTGCCGATCTCAACGACGCTCTTGGAACGCTCGTTCAGGAGACGAAGGATTTCGTCATCGATCCGATCGATTTCGCGACGGTATTCGGACAGATCTTTGGGCATGGGGACCGAGCCTCGGACTGCTGGATTGAGAGATCTTCCAATCTCCCTCAAGACGCAATAACCCCGCTTGGACAAGTGGTGAATCTTACAGGAAGGGAGGAATCTATTGCAAGGATAGTCCTGTACTTTCAAAAAGTTTGGAGACTTCTCGTGAACCGCCTGGAGAGGAAATGACGCGCTAGATGAGGAGCGTCGATGGCCTTTGGAAGTGGTCGAACGCCAGACGAGTGACCTGCCGTCCGCGGCCGGTCCGTTCGAGAAACCCAGCCTGGATCAGATAGGGCTCGTAGACATCCTCAAGGGTCCCCTTGTCTTCCTGGACGGCCGCTGCGAGAGATTCGATCCCGACCGGACCTCCGTTGAACTTCTCGATAACCGTGAGGAGGATCTTACGATCCATGTCGTCGAATCCAGCCTGATCAATCCCCAGCCAGGCCAAACCTTCCTCTGCCACCTGACGAGTAATGCGGCCATCGGCTTTAATCTGTGCGTAGTCGCGGACGCGTTTGATGAGCCGATTGACGATCCGTGGCGTTCCTCGCGCCCGCCGCGCGATTTCAGCCGCCCCGTCGCGTTCAATGCCGATCCCTAACACGCCGGCCGACCGCACAACGATGGCTTCCAGCTCTGTCGGAGAATAAAATTCGAGGCGGTACACCAATCCAAAGCGGTCCCTGAGCGGTGACGTCAACGCGCCGGCTCTTGTTGTTGCGCCAACGAGGGTAAAGCGGGGTAGATCCAGCTTCACGGTCCTGGTCGCCGGTCCCTGTCCAATCACCAGGTCGAGTTGATAGTCCTCCATGGCCGGGTACAGCGCTTCTTCGACGGACGCGGGCAGCCGATGGATTTCATCGATAAAGAGGACGTCGTACTCTTGAAGGTTCGTCAAGATCGCGGCCAGATCACCGGCGTGCGTCAAGACCAGGCCTGACGTAGACCGCAACGCAGCCCCCATCTCCTTGGCGATGATGTGCGCAATCGTCGTTTTTCCCAACCCCGGCGGGCCGTAAAAAATGGCGTGATCGAGCGCTTCCCCTCGCTGCTTCGCCGCCTCGATGCAAATCCGCAGCGACTCCTTCATTTTGGCCTGACCGACATAGTCATCGAGCGTCTGAGGACGCAGCGCGTTTTCGAGGCTGCGCTCTTCCTCCGTCACACGATTGGTCATGAGCCGCTCGGTCATGCGAGTGTCCCGCTTTCTACTTGTTGTCCGGCGCCGGCTGATATTTCGGGGGCGGGGGCAAGGCTCCCTGGCCCGGCGTAGCCGTGCTTCCGCAATCCGGCGGGCAGCGTTTGAATCCTTGGGTCGGATCCGGCATGGTCTGCTCCATTTTACGCAGCTGACATTGCGTCAGCCGTCCACCGTCCTTGCTGCCGCAGCGGGCCGGTACGGACGAACTGCCGATCTCGCTGTAGCCTTCCGGGCAAGAGCCACAGACCGGCAACAGGTTGGCCCCAGTGGGGACGCATTGGACGAGGGTGGGATCGCCCTCTTTACACACTTCCGGAGATTGCGTGACACCGGTCGTCACGTAGCCATCAGGACAGGTCCCGCAGGTCATCCTGATGCTTTTGGGCTCGCCGGCTTCTTCCGCCAGGGCTCCGAACGGAGTTCCCGCCAGCGCAAGCAGCGCCGCCATCTCCATGAGAAAACGACCGAGCTTCATGATGATCCAGGCGCAGCGAGACATACCTTACCCCCTTGCAAGCTCTTTGAGCCCTTCACGGATGAGCTCTTTGAGCACGACCGGACCGGCCGTCATCTTCGAGACTCTCTTCAACGCCTCTTTCACGTCTTGGGACCGATAGCCGAGATTCACGAGGGCCGACAAGGCATCTTCATAGGGGCCACCCAAATCAGATTTGTCCGTAACGGCAAGATGGACACCAGGCACATGAATTTTGGCGACTTTGTCCTTGAGTTCGAGAGTAATGCGGCCCGCGGACTTTTTCCCGATTCCTGGGACGGTGGACAGTTTGTCGACGTCCTCCGACTGTATGGCCGATACAAGATCGGTGATGGAAAGGCTGGAGAGGACGCTCAATGCCAGCTTGGGGCCGATACCCGACACGGTGGTGAGCAAGAGGAACGAATCCTTTTCCGCCTGCGACAAGAACCCGAACAGTTGAATGGCGTCTTCCCGAAGATGCGTATGAATATTGAGCGCGGTGACTTCGTCCAAACCAGGAAGGGCATAATAGGTGCTGAGAGGGATAAACACTTCGTACCCGACTCCCTGCACGTCGAGCGTGAGGTGGGTGGGTGCCTTGAACGCCAACCGCCCCGTGAGAAAGGCGATCATCTCATCCAGTTCGCTTGAGGTGTGCCGGATGGAGCCATGGTGGGACGGTCCTTACCCCGCCGCGGCGGCTGCCACCTTCTCCATCACTTCGGCAGGAATGTCGAAGTTCGCGTGAACTTTTTGCACATCGTCATGCTCATACATGACTTCCATGAGCTTGAGCATTTGTTCCGCAGCTTTTTCTTCTAACCGAATTGTGTTCTGGGGAATATAGGTGATTTCCGCCAACGTCGTTTCGATTTTGGCATCGATCAGCGCCTTCTTCACCGCTTCAAAATCGTGGGGATCGGTGACGACTTCATAACTCTTGTCGCCGACCTTGACATCTTCCGCGCCGGCGTCGAGCGCGAGGGTGAGCAACGTATCCTCGTCCACCTTGCCCTTTTCGATCGTAATGAGGCCCTTCTTATGAAACTGCCAGGACACGGCGCCGGCTTCGGCCATGTTGCCGTGGTTCTTGGTAAAGAGGCTACGAATTTCAGCGACGGTCCGGTTGCGGTTATCACTGGTGATTTCCAGAAGCACCGCCGTGCCGCCCGGGCCATACCCTTCCAGCGAAAATTCTTCGTAGGTGACGCCGGGAAGCTCGCCGGTCCCGCGCTGAATCGCCTTCTTCATCGTATCGCCCGGCATGTTGGCTTCCTTGGCCTTGACAATCGCGAGACGGAGCCGTGGATTTCCATCCGGATCGCCGCCGGAACGAGCCGCGATCGTGAGCTCTCGAATGATCCGCGTGAATATCTTCCCGCGCTTGGCATCTTGCGCGGATTTATGGCGTTTGATTGTAGCCCAGTGACTATGTCCGCCCATGGATTCCTCCTCTACGCCGGCGGAAAGCCGCTGACTAGAGATCAGCAACGCACGTGAATTCATGTAACAAGAGTTTAGACCTAGCACAGGCCTCGGAAGAGTGTCAATCACGGGGAGGCGCTACTCGGAATAGAACATGAGCTGAACACCGACGAGGAGAATGAGACCGGCCCACAACAGTTCCCACCATGACTGGGCCGTGAGCGCGGACCGCGCCTTCCATGCCGAAACAAGCCTGGAAGAACCGGCTGTAATCGCCAGAGTGCCCATGACGGCATGATGCCAGGCAATTTTTTGTGCGGCGGGATGAGCCCCATGCGAGTGACTGAACAGCATCCAGCCTCCGATGATGGCAAAGGCAGGAAGCGGGACCATCCAGCCGGCGTGGCTGAACCACCCGACCCGCCGAAGAATCTCGATGGACGCGGTGAACAAGGCCAACACACCGTAGAGCTTGTGCTGAAGAATTTCATAATCGCCTCCGTATAGCGTTTGGTAGAGGCTCAGCGAGCCGATCGGCCAGGCTTCATGGTCGCTCCAGATCAATAGAAACAATCCCGTCAATCCTAATGCGCCGGGCAGCAACAGGCGGGCCCACAAGGGAGAGGAAGAGCGGAGGGCTTGGCTCAACTCAGCGCATCCGATCACCAGGAGCAGCAAGCCGGCCACATGGTGGTTGAATTCCGAGTAGGCAATCCCCGCAGGGGAACCCTCCCACCCGCCGAGCGTGCCGGCGCCCTGATGCTCATGGCCCGAAGAGGAGTTATGGACCGCGTCATGCTCGGCCATCCCATTCTGAGCGTGCGTCTGATTCACCTGCGTGACCTCCAGCAAGACAAGGAGCGCAAGGCACCCGACTGAACACCATGGGAGAGCCCCCGCACTCGCCCCCTGGAAGTGATCTGACAATCGAAAGGCCCATCCGGACGACCGGATGGGCCTTGGTGAATTCACCTGCATCTCGCTTCGCGCAATCCGCGCTACATGAACTTCATGAACTTATCTTTCGCATCGTCCATCACCTCTGCGGTGATGGTGGCCACGCCGCGCTCCTTCGCCAGCCGCTCAATTTCCTTTCGCGCCATGGGGCGAATGAAGTCGGGGATGTTCTCCAGCCGCTGCTCCGCTTCGCGGGACCAGGTCAGGCCGTTCGGCGAATCGTTTTTTGAATCGTCCATCACTTGGAGCGTGATGGTCTTGAAACCCTGTTTGCGCGCATAGGCTTCCACGCTGCCTTGGACCATGGG
>CAYNLM010000165.1:0-6412 GCA_964398045.1 uncultured Nitrospira sp.
GGGCGGGAGCCCCATCATGAGCTCGTCCATCGCCTTCATCATCGCCACCCTTTGTTTCTCCGGCAGAGCGGTCAGGATTTCCATTTGCGACTTCCGCATCGCGTCCGCTTTCTCCTGGGGGAGTCCCCGCAATCCTTCCAGCATTCCCGACATCAGCAGGCGGCGTCGCCATGTGGGCGCGACCGCGAGGTACGTCATTCGAGCCCGCATCTCCCGCTCCCGAGCCTCCTGGGGCAGCGCCGCGATGTCTGCGACGACCTGTGCGACGATTTTCCGCTGGACGACAGGTGCGATTCCCAGGACCATCGCTCCGAACATCATGGGCATGTCCATCGGGAACGCGCCCGCCCTCACGCCGAGGAGACGAACGGCGTCCAGAGCGACGGTTGCGACAATCCCGCCGACGAAGCCCCACCAGATCAGTTCGAACAGCGGATCGTTCGAGGCGAAGGCGTAAAGGCTCACCGCGACGAAAGCGACCAGTGCGGGAAATCCTTGCGTCCGGAAGAACCGCTTCGCCGACAGCCCGGCGAGCCGGTCGAGCATCAGCATCGCCGTCGGTGCGCCTAAGAGGAAGAACGCCGCGGCCCAGAGGATCCAGTTCACGAGGCAGACCCCTTAGCAGCAACCGGCGACCGTGGACGTTCCGAAGTCCACGGCGCACTCGTCACACAGATTCAGCCCCGTCTGAGATTCTTCCTTCTTCGGGGGAATCTTGATCCCGCAGACGTCGCACTCTGTATCCTGAAGTGTCATCTCTTTGTCACCTCCCTGTCCCGCGCGCCTGGAGCTAGGGCAACGCGAATCCCGCCCTGGCCATCGACTCCCGCAGGGCGGCTTGACGATCCGGCGGCAGCTGAACCAGAGCCTCCATGGTCAGTTGTATGTCCGGCCCGTGCACGTCGGCGGGAAGCTGCTCCGCGATTGCGGCGCGGGAACGGACGATCCTATCCCGAGCCTCCGCCGGGAGGCTCGCAACCACCTTGGTCCTCGTGAGGATCAGGGTCCGTCTCTCCGTCTCAGGGAGTTGATGTACCGCGCGGACCATGGCCGCCATGCCCTTCCTTCGCTCTTCTTCCTGGGCTGCCGCGAACATTTGCATGCGAGTGGTCATCATGGCCTCTCGTTGCGCTTCAGGCAGCATTGCCAGAACTTTCACCATCTCCTCCATCTGCTTTTTCACCTCGGGTCTTCATTCGAGCACTCTCGTCGGCTCTGTACGTGTCTCCTCCGACAAAAGCGTCGGCGGAAGTCTGACTGGAGTCGTGGTCGGCTCATCCCTGTTCCCCCGTCATCGCGGCGTCCATGGCGCCCATGAGCTTTCCGCGACTGTTCGACGGCATTGCCGCGAGGAGCTTGACTTGGGTGGACATGACCCGGCTCCGCTTGTCCTCCGGCAGGAGGCGGAGGCTCGCTAGCATGATGGCCACCTGCCTGCTCCGCTGTCCCTCCGGGCACCGGGCCAGGAACCGAAGCCGCTTCTGCATCAGATTCTCGCGGACGGCGTCCGGCGCATCCGCGAGCATCCCGACCATGATCTGCATGGTCGCGCGGAACTCGTTCTGTAGGGCCCTGGGTCGGAGGACCACGATGAGGAAGCTTCCCAAGAAGAGCAGGCCAAGGCCAAGGGCGGTTCCGATCGGATTGCTGTAGAACTGCGGAGCCAAAAAGGCGCCCATGAACCATGTGATGAAGGAGTACATCAGGAGCAGAATGCCGAGGTACAGGAGGATGGCCTTGCCCACGAGGAACTCGTACGTCTCCGTCCCCTCCGGCACCCGTGCCTTCAAATAGCCGCGGAGTGGCACGATAACAAGGAAGGAAAGGAGGAAGAGAACGGAGCCCGGCCAGAACGTCTCCGCTTGGGGCCCGAGGCGCAGGAATGGGACGGTTCCCATGAATGCATTGATAAAGCCATAGAGGAGGAGGAGAAGCCCGAGGAAGAGCAGAGATTCCTTCGCCCACGTGAACGCGTGACTCGTTCCTCCAATGCCGAGGAGTCGCCGTCGACGACCGACGACTAACTTGTAGATCCCGCGAAGTGGAATGATGGCGATGATGCCCCAGAAGGCCAGGACAAAACCCCACCAGTTCCACTTCGGGAAAGCGAGCAGGGGCTGGAAAGTTAGCAGGAGACCGACCCCGGTCAACACGATCCCCTTGACGAGGAGGACGCCGCCCGGCAGGATGGCGTCCGGGCGGAATGCGATCGTCGGTCGGATTTCGAGGCCAGGGACGTAAACCCCCTGCACCTGGCGGGATGCAAGCCACGCGCCCGACAGCCAAAAACCCGCGAAGCCGACGATGGTAAGGGCCGTCCGGACATCCCACTCGACAGAGGCTTGAAAGACGACAGACAGGTAGATGAAAAGGGGCATGAACATGACGCCGCCGATGAAACGGGGGTCTTTGTACTCGTAGTAGGACCGCAGGCCCGCGAGCGGGTACAACATGAGCGAAACCGCGCCCGAAATGAACGCGATCCCAAGGAACGCCGGCGCATCGAGGTCTGGCCGCAGCGCGTTACCGTAGGAATAGCCGACATCGAAGGCTGCGAACACGGCGGCGAGGAACGCCATCGTTCCGAAGGGCGCCGCGGTCCACGCCCTGCCCCGCTTCCGGCGGAGCGAGCCGAACAGGCTCACGGCCGTAACGAGACCAGGGAGGGCGTAGGCGACTACGGTGGCGGCCAGGGCCTCTTGGTTCACGAACAGGAGGGACATCGTCCACCACCAGCTCACCAAAGAGGCCAAGACGAGGGCGTATACCGGGATGATGCCCAACCCGAAGGGCGTCCCTCGTCTCACGCCAGCGATGTCATCCGACGTGCCGACGGGCATTTCCGGGAACGTTTACTGCACTTCCAAAAGCAAATATACGATGCGCAGTACTTAGCCGATTGGTGACTAGATGTGAAGCCACTGCGCAGTCGCAAAGTTACACGTGCCCTTGATCTTGATCGTGCATGCGTCATTCGCGAAGGGGACAGAGAGTATTGCATTTATCCTCTGGACGACCTGATGGCCGTCCTCGGGAAGAAGTGGGCACTGTTTGTCATCGCGGTGTTGGGAAACGATACTCGGACGCGGTTTAACGATCTATTGCGCCAGCTAAAGGGCATCAGCCCCCGCACCCTCACGGACCGCCTCAAGGAACTCAAGGAATCGGGCCTGGTCCGGCGAACGGCCTTCGCCGAGGTCCCGCTACGGGTCGAGTACGAGCTAACGGATGAAGGGAGGAGGATGCGCAAAGCCTTGCTCCCCTTCCTTCAGTGGTCCATCGATTTTGAGACTCGCGGAAAGTCGGTTCCATCGCTCGCCAGGTAGCCGTCCCCGAAGAGCAGGTGCTGCATGTCGATGTTCGGGCCGGCGCCGAGGTGACTCGGTGACTGGATCGGCGTCCGCAACGAGGACCCGTGCGATCCTGACACTGCAATGACCAAGACAGATACGCCTGTTTCCAAGGCTCTTTCGAGCTTCCCCGGCGCGTGATCAGCCTGCGCTCACAACTCCGGAGTACAGGTCAGAACGCAGGAAGCGATTCTGATGCCGCCTCTAGGGTGGCGTCCAAGTCTTCGTGGCCGTGTGCTGCGGAGATGAACCAACATTCCAAGTTGTCCTCATCGATCATGACTCCTCGGCCAAGGAGCCCAAACTGCCACCGTGCGTAACGATGTAGATTCGCATGTGAGAGGTCACGATATTCCCGAAGCGGACCCATTTTCGTAAAGACGACCTGGAACATCTCTGGGACCCCAAGGATTTCTGCCGACTCACCGGCGTCTTCAAGGCAATCCCGAAGGCCTCGAAGGAGTCGAGCTCCATCCCTGTGAGGGTTATAATCATCTCCCCATCACCCGGTTCGAACCCCTAGAGGATCCTCAAGGCACGCGTGACACGGAGCGACGGCCCAGATCCACATGCGATAGGGTCACCCGGGCACGGCATCCCTGGCATCCTCAATGCGGGTCGATGTGAAGCTCTCCACAACCCTCACATCGGCATGCGCATGCCGAGGCGTTCCATCATGCCCATCATCATGATCCGCTTTTCCTCGGGCAGCTCCATGAGGATCGACTTGACGACGCCCATTTCCTTCATCCGCTTCGCCTCGGGCAGCTCTTGCAGGGCGGCGATGTGCGTTTGCATGAGTTTCATCTGCGTGCCTTCCGGGAACGTCATGAGGAGCTGCGTCCGGGTCTTCGCGATGTTCCGATAGCTCGCCTCGGGGAGGTCTAGGGATGCGGAAAGCATCATGCGCATCGCAGACTTCCGGGCGGCGTTGTCCATCCTTGAGAACTCCTCGAGCCGCGTCCGCAACATCGTCCGGCGTTGGTCCTCGGGAAGGCTCGCAATCGTCGCGACCATCTCGCCCATGTCCTCACCCATCCCCGTCGGCGCCCCGATCGAGTGGGCTGCGCGCGCCGCGGCCCGAGGACGTCGAGCACCGGCTGCGGCCACGACGATGCCGATCACGACGAGAACGGCGCCGATCCCGACGGTCGCCCTCTGTGACGCATCCCGATAGGCGATGCCTCCCGCGATCGCGACGATCAATCCCACAATCAACACCCCGATCCCAGATGCTATTGCCCGCTTCCCCATGTTCCTTCACCTCTTTGTCACTCGCCGTCTCATCCGTTTCCCTCGGTTACGGAAACCGAACGGGAACCTATCCGAGGACGAGGCATGCCGCGTTTGCCCGTCCCCGAACCGCAAACCGGATGTCATCGTTCGCGTCCTCCTCATCCGAACATCATGTCCGCGCGGCGGGACATGTCCCGCGCCGCCCGGTTCGACCGATCGATCTGTTCCGAGAAGGCCGCCTCGAACGCCTGAGCTTGGACGTAGAGAGGCCTTTCGTCGATGGGAACCAAGGGGACGAGGGGATGGAGTAGCTCTAGGAGCTTGGCCGATCCACGCGCGTCAGGGAAATCCTCGCGGGACTCGGCGAGGAGACACAAGGCGGGGAGACCCACAGCCCGTGCCGCATAGAGTGCGACGCCTCCGATCCCGGTGAACAGGCCGTCTTCCATGGACGAAACACCGAGCTGAGCCAGGAACTTACGACCACCTGGGTCGTTGACCGTTCCGAAAACGCGAACTTCCTCAGCGCGAGGCCCGTCCGTCTTGAAACCCTCCAGGCAGACCAATTGTCGCGCGCCCCGCTCCTTCGCCCATGACACGATTGCGTGGGCCAGGCCCGCAACGGCCCCGCTCTTCGGAGCGATGTCGGAATGCACGACGCAAAGTTGCTCGCAGCCGCCATCCTGTCCGCACACGACGTCCCCCAAGAATATGCGAACCGGAGAGGTGCAGACGCCATCGGAGACAACGGCGGCCGGAGGGAATGCGGAGGAAACTACGGAGCCGACTTCCCGCAGGTGGAGCGACCGCTGCAGATAGGCCGTGGCGATGCTCCCGACGAGCCCGATTCCAGGGAACCCGACCACCATGAGGGCCTGCCTCAGGTCCACCGGCTCCCAAGTTACGACCGAGAATGGCTCGCTCGGGGAAAATGACACTCTGTGCTCCTCGTCGAATCGAACCGAACGGCTTCGACGGGCTGCCACCGCGGTCGGAGAAATCACGAAATCGCCCCATGCTCAACGGACAGGCGTCCGGGACGGCCCGCAGCAGCCCTCGGCCGCGTCCGCCTCGGCCGAGCACGAACGACATAGGAGGAGCCCCTTGTCTCGGACGGTTTCACCTTCCTTGAGGTCCTCGCCACAGACGTCACAGGATGACATAGAACTGAATGCACACCCCGCGATACTTAACGAACCAGTGACTAAAGAGGAAGCGACTGCGGTAGCGCATAGTGACTTGGTCGTCAGCCTTCGGGAAAGTGGGAAGCTGCCCGGGCGCGAAGCCGTGCTGGCAGCGCATCCCATGGTCGGGTCAGGCCTGTATTCGGACATGGGCTATGGCGGGAAAGCACTCTCCAGGCACAGCGCGAATTCCCGGGGCGGGGTAATCGGCACGCCCACCCAATCAGCGGCGGGCGAGGTCGCCGGCCGGCAGATCATGCAGGTTGACGAACATGATTGCGGCGACGATTCGGGGATGGGGATTCCCACACAGGTGGAGTTAACCCTGGATCTGCAGGGGGGAATGTCGAATCCGGTTCAAATCCCCAGGCTTCCCATCCATGGGCCGAACTGTGGTCGGACTCAGCTACGGACCGCCGCTTAGTTTCGCCCGCCTAGAAGGCCTGGATTCCACAATTGCATGCAATCTCCCGTGAAGGGATTCCCTGAGCCACGTAGCTCCGTGGCCCGCGGGGACTCGGGAGAACCGCGCCCGGCCCCGACCCGGGCTTCGCCGCGAGCACGAATTGCGGATGCGCCCTCGGTGTAATTCCTTTCAGAATAGCAATATCACGCCGTTATATTTGCCAAATGCGCAATCAG
>CAYNLM010000166.1:0-6271 GCA_964398045.1 uncultured Nitrospira sp.
CTGGAGATGCAGCGCGGGGAGTTGGTGTCAAGTGTGGGCGCTTCCGGGGCCGGGAAGAGCACGCTGCTGCACAGAATCGGGACGCTCGACCGGCCCACGGGCGGAACGGTGACCTGTGACGGCCAGGATCTATTTCAATTGTCGGAAGTCCAACAGGCCGAGTTTCGCAACCGCCGCATGGGTTTCGTCTTTCAATTCCATCATCTCCTGCCGGAATTCACGGCACTGGAGAATACCTGCATGCCGGCGCTCGTCCAGCGGCGCGATCCGCAGGCCGTGGAATCGGAAGCCACCGCGCTCCTGACCGAGGTTGGCTTGGCTGAGCGCCTGCATCATAAGCCGGGCGAGCTGTCCGGCGGCGAACAGCAACGCGTCGCCATGGCCCGAGCGCTGATGCAAAAGCCGGACGTCGTCTTAGCCGATGAACCGACCGGGAACCTCGATACCCATACCGGCGAGGGCCTGTTCAGCCTGATGCGCGAGTTGAATAAGTCCCGCCACACCACCTTCATCATCGTCACCCATAACGACAAGCTCTCCGCTCAATGTGATCACATCGTGCATATGCAGGACGGTCTGATCGTCTAATCCTTGACGGACGCAATATAGATTACTAGACTGCGCTAGCTCTAGGGGGATCACTATGATGCGCACTCTGAAAGGCGTTCTTCTTGCTTCACTCGCAGGCTTGCTGCCCGTTCATGCCCTGGCAGTAGAATTTGCCGTGGTTGGTCCGAGGGCCGCCGGCATGGGCGGCGCTGGTGTGGCGGTGACGACGGATGCCTTGGCCACCTATTGGAATCCGGCCGGTTTAGCCATGACGCAGACCGTGGATATCCGGATTCAAGGGACGGGACAGGCCATCGATCGGATGGGCGTTCGCGAAACGTTGCACGACATCAAGAACTTTAATACTACTACTCCAGATCCTATTGCCGCTCAGGCGTTGGCGAATCGCATTAATGGTGGGACTGTGTCGGGTATTGCAGCTGGTGGTTTGTACGTGAAGGGCCATTTCGGTGAGCATGCCTTCGGATTCAATGTCTCAGACGTGGCGACCTCCGGCGCGTTTGTGGATCCCAGCAACCGGTTTAGTGGACAGAGCGGCAACGTGCGGGGCGCATTTCTCTTGCGCGGGCTCGAAGCCCGTCAGGCAGCGTTCTCGTATGCCTACGCGTTTGCCGACAAAATGTTTTCAATCGGTGTGACCGGGAAGATCATTCAGGGCGCGGCTTATATGGGATCTGTCGCGGTTCAAGGCGGGCAGGACGTCACTCTGACGGACAACTTCGGCAAAGCTAAGCTGACAACCACCTATGGCATCGATGTCGGGGCAATTTACCGTCCATCCTCCTGGCTCCGTTTCGGCGTCGTCGCCAAGGATCTCAATCAGCCGGAGTTTGATGCGCCAGACGGGAGCAAGTACAAACTCAACCCGCAAATCCGAGGCGGAATGGCGGTCAACCCCTGGTCGACTCTGACGTTGACTGCAGATATGGACGCGACTTCCAATAAAACGTTTGTGCCTGGCCAGAAAAGCCAGGTGCTCAGTCTAGGGGCTGAACAAACGATTCTCTCCGAATTCCTCTCTCTCCGAGTCGGAGGATTCAAGAATGTACAGGACGCCGCTTCTCCCTTCACCCCTACTGCAGGGTTTGGCCTACGGATCTTCGCCCTTCGTGTCGATGTGGGAGGAGGCTACGATTTCCGTCAACGTGGTGCGCTGGCTTCCGGCTCTGTATCTTTGACGTTCTAATGGTATACTCACATCCAATGACAAACGTGATTCCTAAGAAGTTCTGGGTAGTCTATGCCCTTCTGTTTCTCGCCCTTGCCGGATGCGGCGGGCTGCAGGAAATGTGGGAAGGCCCAGGCGCGCGCGTCTTCCGCCCTCAGTCGATCGCCGTACTGCCTCCGATGGCGAGTCAATACGACAGCGCGCGCGAGGACATCCAGGAAGTGCTTGCCAACTCCTTGAGCAAAGCGGGACGGATCGAACGAGTGGTCCCGGCCGAACAAGTGACCGACATCTTTCAGAGCTCGAAGGAGGCGTTCGACTCGCTGGTGTTTTATTTCTCCCGCCTGGAAATGACCGGACAGTCCGACAAGGATTCGGCGATCAAGTTGGGGAAGGCGCTCAACGTCGAGTCTTTTCTCATCCTACGGATCAACGCCTGGGAGTATGCGCGCAAAGAAGGCGACAACGTCGGCCGCGTGGGACTCACGATGCGGCTGGTGGATGCTACGACTGGAGCCACCATCTGGAAAGCCCGCCATGAAAAGGCCAGCAGCTACATGTTCTTCAAACCCAACCTCAAAGACGTCGCCGCCGAATTGACCGACGAAATGATCAAGTACATGCCCCCTGCCAAAAACTCGGGCAAGCGATAGCCTCTCACCCCTACTCTCTTCCGGCGCCGTTGAATGGAAAGGTTCGTTGATTGTGACGGGCGTGAACTAGACGTGCGCGGTGGACGCTTGTCGAATCGCCTGTTTTAAGGATCCGACAAAGCCAGCCACGGTTGGGACCATGTCGGGATTTTGCTGGTGGGCGGCAATCTGCTTGACGATCGCGCTGCCGACGATGACACCGTCGGCCATCGCGGCGACCTTCTCGGCATCTTCCGGAGTCGAGACGCCGAAGCCGACCGCAATGGGCGTCTTGGTGACCTTTCGGATCTTTTCGACGTTCTTGCCCACCTCGGACATGTTCTGGATCTTGGCACCGGTAATGCCGGTGAGCGACACGTAATACACAAACCCCTGCGACTCTTTTGCGACGTAGCTGCGCCTTGCAGTTGTGCTCGTGGGAGCCAAGAGAAACACGAGGCGTAAACCGGCTGCCGCAGCCGGACCTTTGAGGGGACCGGCCTCGTCCGGCGGCATGTCCGGCACGATCAGCCCGTCCACGCCCGCGTCCTTCGCCGCCTTGCAGAAGGACTCCAGCCCCATGGCATGAATGGAATTGTAATAGACCATCAGCACGAGCGGAATTTGCGTGCGCCGGCGGATCGATTTGACGGAAGCCAGAATCTGTCTGAGGGACGTGCCGTTGCGGAGCGCGCGTTCAGCCGCCTGCTGAATGACCGGTCCGTCGGCAATGGGGTCCGAGAACGGCACGCCCAGTTCAATGATGTCGGCGCCCGCCTGTTCAAGCGCCAGGACTAGTTGCTCGGTTTCGGCGAGACCCGGGTCCCCGGCCATCAAATAGGCGATGAGGGCTTTCTCGCCGCGGCCACGCAGCTGTTCAAACGTCGACTCCAGCCGTCCGGTCATAATGTGACTCCCCGCATGCGCGCGACTTGCTGCACGTCCTTATCGCCGCGGCCGGAAAGATTCGCTATGATGATCTGCGACTTTTTCAGTCTCGGGGCAAGCTTCGCAACATGCGCGATGGCATGGGCGCTCTCCAACGCCGGAACGATGCCTTCTTCGTGAGCCAACAGATCAAAGGCGGACATGGCTTCATCGTCGGTGGCGTAGGTATATTCGATACGGCCTGCGTCGTGATAGAGACTGTGCTCCGGCCCCACCGCCGCATAGTCCAGCCCCGCCGAGACGGAATGAGTCAGATTGATCTGTCCGTTGTCGTCCTGCAGCAGGTAGGTCATCGTGCCCTGCAGCACGCCGGGCTTGCCGCCCGAGAACCGCGCCGCATGCTTGCCGCTCGCGATGCCGAGTCCCCCCGCCTCCACACCCACCATCTTGACCTTCTTGTCGCGGAGAAACGCATGGAAGAGGCCGATCGAATTGCTGCCGCCGCCCACGCAAGCCACGAGATAGTCGGGCAGCCTTCCTTCCACTGAGAGGATCTGCCGCCGAGCTTCCTGCCCGATGATGGCCTGGAAATCGCGGATCATCATCGGATAGGGATGCGCGCCGAGAACCGATCCCAGGATGTAATGCGTGGTACGGACATTCGTGGTCCAATCACGCATGGCTTCGCTGATGGCATCTTTCAACGTGCGGCTGCCGGCATCCACGCCCGTCACTTTCGCGCCGAGGAGACGCATGCGAAAGACGTTCAAGGCCTGCCGCTGCATGTCTTCGGTGCCCATGTAAATTTCGCATTGGAGGCCGAACATGGCGGCGGCGGTCGCCGTGGCGACGCCATGCTGGCCGGCGCCGGTTTCGGCGATGATCCGCGGCTTCTTCATCCGCATGGCGAGGAGCACTTGCCCGATCGCGTTGTTGATCTTGTGGGCGCCGGTATGGCAGAGGTCTTCCCGCTTGAGATAAATCTTCGCCCCGCCGAGCCGTTTGCTCAGTCGGTCGGCGCGATACAAACTGGTTGGACGTCCCACATATTGTTTGAGGTAGTAGGCCAGTTCTTTCTGAAACCGGCGGTCCTTTTTCGCCGCCGCATATTCCTGCTCCAGTTCAAGGAGCGCCGGCATCAGCGTCTCAGGCACATAGCGGCCCCCATAGGGACCGAACCGGCCATGGTTGTCAGGAAGATGTGCCATACCCAATCAGGTCCTTTCGAAATCGCCTGGCACGAGTATAATGGGCGGGATTACACCGACACAAGTCGGGCTGCCTCAATGAAGGCCTTCACTTTGGCCGGATCTTTTTTGCCGGGCCTCGCTTCGACTCCACTGCTCACATCGACTCCATAGGGCCGCACCGCTTGAATGGCTTGCGAGACATTCGCCGGCGTGAGGCCGCCTGCCAGAAGAACGGGAGCCGCACGCGCCGCCTCCGCCGCAAGCGCCCAATCGACCGTTTGCCCGGTCCCGCCGTAGGCCTGATCGGAGAAGGCATCGACCACGAATCCACGGACGTTCGCCCTGCCCTGAAATTCTGCGAGAGCCAGGAACGCGCTACGGTCCTTCAGCCGCAGCGCTTTGAGTACCGGGCGGCCAAGGGTCCGGCAGTAGGCTGCGCTTTCGTCACCATGAAGCTGAGCCAACGCCAATCCGCATTCATCCATGAGAGTTCGAACAGCAACCGCCTCTTCGTTGACGAACACTCCGATGGGAAGGACAAACGGCGGAAGCCCGGCAACAATCGTCCGCACCACTGTGGGTTCCACAAAGCGGGGACTCTTGCAATAGAGAATGAACCCGAGCGCGTCTGCGCCTGCTCCGACCGCGAGGGCGGCATCCTCGGCATTGGTAATTCCACAAATCTTGACTTTCATTGCGATCGACGGCCGCGTCAAGAACATTGGTGGCGACTTCGGCGCTCCTCATAGAGATCCCGATAGGTCCACTGGCAGGCGTTCCCTCTGGAGTCAAACTGCACGGTCATGCTCCCGTTGGTTTCTGCATTCCAGCGAATGGGCCATTCGCAGGACTCGCCTCCAGACTTAAACGTATGGCATCGTGTGGGGATGCCCATCTCTCTCACACGGTCATCCTTGCTGACTCCAATCCATGTGTCCCAGGATGCCGCCGCAGTATCATACATCGTGTTTGCACATCCGATCGTCAGAACGCTCAACAGGACAATACAGTGCATGCGTAGACACATAGCCGCCCCCTCAAGTGATTGGTGTGCTGGAAACACGACCGAGCAGATCAGCCGCCTTCGCTCCGATATCGTCCGCCTTGATCAATGACTCCCCGATCAACATGGCATGGATCCCTGCTTCGACGAGACGCACCACATCGGCGCGCGTGTGAATGCCGCTTTCGCTGACGATCAACTTGTCGGGCGGAATGCGCTTCGCGAGTCGAAACGTGACATTGAGATCGGTCCTGAATGTCTGGAGATCGCGATTGTTGATGCCGATCAGGCGGGCGTCAGGAATCCATTCGAGCACGATATCGAGTTCCCGTTCATCATGCGTTTCAAAGAGGGTATCCATGCCGAGTTCCTTGGCGAGGGCATGAAAATCGATCAATTGCCGCCGTTCCGAGGCCGCGACGATCACCAGCACCGCATCAGCTCCATGGGCGCGGGCTTCGTAAAACTGAATCTCCCCCACCATGAATTCTTTGTTCAACGCGGGAATGGGCAGCGCCTTCTTAATGTCGGCCAGATACTTCAGATCGCCTTGAAAGAACTCCTGGTCCGTCAAGACGGAAACCGCCGATGCTCCGTGCTCCTGATAACTCCTTGCGATAGCCAGATGGTCGAACTTGTCCGCAAACTCAGGCCGTAGCAGCCCCAGACTCGGCGAGGCCTTTTTGACCTCGGCGATGCGGCCCGGGCTTGCGGCTGTCCCCGTCGCCTCCAGAGTCTCGGCAAATCCTAACGTCTGAGAGGCATCGCGCAGGGCGACCTTGCGGCCTGCCCGCTACGACCGGACTTGGTTATGCCGGGG
>CAYNLM010000167.1:0-6167 GCA_964398045.1 uncultured Nitrospira sp.
GGACAACCTCGTCGCCACGCTGAAGGAACTCAAGGCCGCGACCATGGCCAAGCTCTTTCGCGATGGCATTATCAAGGGACTGATGTTCGATACCAATGTCTTTGACGATCTGGTTGATGGTCGCCTAGATATCGCTTCCCTGCCGATAAGCGTGAAGATTTTCGTCACCCATATCCAACAGGACGAGATCCAGGCCTGCCCGAATCTTGAACGCAGGAAGAAGCTTATGGAAAGCTTCGCACTGGTATCGGGTGAGATGCTTCGAACGGCCAGCGCTGTATGGGGGATCTCCAATTGGGGGGAATCGAGTTGGGGGGGAGGCGAACTGTTCAATAACGTTGGCGGAAATACAAAGAATCACACGAAAGATGCGTTGATCGCGGAGACAGCGATCAAGGAAGGATTAGTCCTCGTCACCAACGATAGGGACCTTCGCGAGAGGGTGAGAGGAGCCGGTGGGGAATCGATTAATACTGCCGATCTGTTCGCCAGACGGCTACGCCCGGTCAAGCTGACCGAGGTTGGGGAGATTCCGGAGAGCTGGGAAGTGGTGCGGCTTGGGAAAATCGCACAAATCGGCAACGGCTCAACGCCTAAGCGAGACAATCTCACCTATTGGGCGAACGGAAACATTTCTTGGTTAACAAGTGCCAAGGTTCATGAAGCCATCATTGAATCGGCGGATGAGTTTGTCACAGAAATCGCACGAAAAGAGTGTCACCTCCCGCTCGTGAGAAAAGATAGCCTCGTTGTCGCCATAACCGGCCAAGGTAAGACGCTCGGAAACGTGGCAATGGTCACGTTTGATACATGCGTGAGCCAGCATCTTGCCTTTATCCAGTTTCAGACCGACAAAGTCGTTCCTGAGTTCATGTTGTATTTTCTGCAGGGAAAGTACGGCGAATTTCGGCAAGTAAGCCAGTCTGGAGGCAGTACGAAGGGTGCTTTGACGTGCGGATTCCTTAAAGACTACGCGGCCCCGATCCCATCTCTTGAGGAACAACGGCAGATCGCTACGATCCTTGGCAGACTCGGGATTAGGATCAAAGCCGAAGAAGCTCGTCGGCAAGCACTGAAATCTCTTTTCTCCTCCATGCTCCACCTGCTGATGACTGGGCAGGTGCGAGTCAGCCATCTCGAATTCATGCAGACGGCCCGTATAACGTAGAGAAGTTTCGCGAACGGGAATAAGCAGGGGCGAAGATAGATGGACATGCAGTTCGACCAAGAAGCACTGATAAGGTCAATATCGGTATCGCCGCGAGGGAAATATGTTCTGCTCCTCGGTGCTGGCGCATCAGCCAGCTCTGGGATTCCGACATCGAGCCAATGTATTTGGGAATGGAAGCGAGAAATCTACCTGTCCGGCAATCCCCATCTTTCTCCTTCCCTGCTCGCCGACGTCTCTTTGCCGAGCGTCCAGGACAAGATCCAAAAGTGGCTCGATCAGCAGAGAACATTTCCTCCTGCGAATGATCCACAAGAGTATAGCTTTTACATTGAACACGCCTACCCGAAGCAGGACGACAGGCGTGTCCTCTTCGAAACAAGATTTTCTGGCGCAGTTCCACAAGCAGGCTACCAGCTCCTCGCAATCCTTCAGAACTCACTTTACTTCCAATGGATCTGGACAACCAACTTCGATGGCTTAGTCAAGCAGGCACGACAACCACATCATACTCGCCCGCTGAAAGAGATCGGCCTTGATACCTCATTTCGTGTCCAGGACCTCCGTGCCGGGGACGAGTGCGCTTATGTGGTATGTCTGCATGGGGATTACCGCTACGATCGTCTTCAGAATACGGAGGTGGAAACTAATGCCCTTGATACTACGTTGCGCGAAAGATTCATTGACCAAGTACGACACCAGCCTTTGATCATAATCGGCTATGGCGGCCGTGACGAAAGTGTGATGAAGGCATTGGAGACTGCGGCTAACGAAAAGGCTCAAGGAGGGGAACTCTACTGGTGCGTGCTCCGCGACAATCAGATCCCACCACGGGCCGCGGCACTGGTCGAGAAAGCAAAATCAAGCGGTTACGAGGCGCACATTGTCCCAATTGATGGCTTTGACAATTTCTTTGTCCGCCTCGCAAGGTTCATTTTCCGGTCAGCCCCAGAAGCTGCCGAAGTCGAAAGTCTTCTCAGTGCAGAGGCCCCTGAAAGGTCTCCCTTCGCGTTGGTCGGTTTTCATCCTGACAATGACTGGATCAAAAGCAACGGCTACCCCATCGAGCTTCCGCGTGATCTATTCCAACTAGAGGTCGATGGGATTACGTCCTGGAAAGAACTGCGTGAAGCTGTGACATGTGCGCCGATCGTTGCAGGCCTCCTCAAAGGAAAGGTACTGGCAATCGGAGAGCTGGAGAAAATAACGGAGGTCTTCAATGGGCGGATCAAGTCAAAGGTTGAAAGAGTCCCTTTGGATGAACGTGACCTATTCAGTTCCGATACTGTCGTGGTTTCCCTACTCTTGCAGGCGCTTCAACAGTCCGTAGCACAAGCAACGGGCCTGGAGCCGAAAGGCAAAGCCCTGCTGTGGGATCGGGCCAAATACCAGACTGTCACTCATGGCGGCCGTCGCTACAGGACCTATGAGGTGGTAAGGCTATCCTTAAACCGCGCAAAGGGCGTGCACTTTCTTAACCTGATTCCGAGCCTCCATGTGACAGGTGAGGATGGAGCCGAAGCTCACACGGAGACTGCCAAGGAACTTAAGCGCCAAATTCTTGGCAGACAATGGAATAAGAACTACGAAGACGCACTTGAATCCTGGCGCAACCGGTTTCTGGGTACCCTTAGTTCAAAAAGTTTCTCCTACCCACCCGGATCCCAGAACGGATTCGTTTTCAAACTCTCACAGCCGCCTGTATTGGCACGCATACTCTTGCGCACACAATCGTCACGCAGAGCTCTCACCAACAAGCCTGGTGAGGTCTTCCAAGCGGTTACGCTTGTGGAACCTCAGCTCGTCTTCGGCTCTGCGCGTGGAGGCGTGCGCCCCAAGGACGTGCATCCTCTCCGTGGCTTGGTGAACGACGGGCCATACGACCTAGAGCTCACCCAAGCCGGGCTCGCCAAAGAAGTGCGCCTGGGTGTCGTTTGCCCACAGGGACATGAATACACGCTCTCCCGGTATCTAAGCAATCTTACCGTCGCTCATCCAAGTGTGGAGACGAAAGCGGAATACCTCGTCGCCTATCCGGGGTTTCAACAAGCCTATCGTATTCCCTTGAGAATACCTAATCCGACCGATAAGGAGTGGCGATCCTTACCAAAGCTGAATCTTTATGAGTCAGATTGCCTTTCTGGTCAGAGGGAGATCGCAGGGGCAATCATACGGCAGATCGATAGCCTCGTAGAGGTCGCGTCGATTGACGTGGTTCTCGTGTTTGTACCCACTGCATGGCGAGCCTTTGAGATTGTCGAAGACGAGAAAATGCGACTTGACCTTCATGATTTCCTCAAGGCTTATGGCGCTCAGAAGGGGTTGCGCACTCAATTGCTGCGAGAAGATACGCTTCAAAAACGACACCAGTGCGAGGTGCTCTGGTGGCTCGCCCAAGCCATTTACGTTAAGTCACCGAGAACGCCATTTGTCCTGGATACCGATGATCTGGACACGATCTTCGTTGGAATCGGATACGGCTTTCCCAGAAACCTAGAAGAGGGCGGTGTTGTTCTAGGGTGTTGCCATATGTACGACGCGGCTGGTCAAGGGCTGCGTTACCAATTGAGCCGGATTCATGATCCAGTTTGGCGCAACAGAAATCCGTTCCTCAAGAAGGATGATGCGATTCGGGTTGGTTTGCAGGCGAGGCAGTTATTTTACGAGACATACCAAAGGCTGCCTCGCCGCGTCGTGATTCACAAGCGGACACCGTTCTTGAAGAGTGAGAGAGAGGGGTTCTCCCAAGCCCTCAGAGGCGTGAGCGAACTTGAGATGCTGACTATTGAGTTCGAAGACGCCTGGCGTTTCATCGCTTACAACAAGTGGAAGAACTGTACGGATCTCTTCCCTGTGAAGCGAGGGACACTTCTCGTTGCGGGACCGAATCAATGCTTGTTATGGGTCCATGGTTCAGTTCGTTGCCTCATCGAAAATAACAAGACTTACTACCAGGGGAAATCCAGGATTCCTGCGCCTCTTAAGATCACCAGATTTGTCGGCCACTCACCAGTCGAGCGAATTGGGAATGAGATCTTAGGTTTGTCGAAGATGCACTGGAATAGTTGCGACCTGTACAGTCCGATGCCGGCAACACTTGAGAGTTCGAGTGCAATAGCTCGCGTTGGCCAGCTACTTTCCAGGTTTGGACCGGAAACGTACGATTACCGCTTATTCATTTAGGGTTCAGCCTACTAATGACCGGGCAGGTGCGAGTCAATAACCTCGCGGTCGCTCTAACAAAGGAGTTCGCCCATGCCTGACACAATTTGGGGCGATGTGATTCGAGTTGTCGATGGCGACACATTTGATGTGCGGGTGACGCACTACAGTCCGCAGAATCGAATTCGGTACAACAACATTGAGCGCGTACGGCTGGCATCTGCGAACGCCCCGGAGTTGACTGGCCTGCTGGGCTTCTCAGCCAAACAGCAATTGGAGCGTCGGATTAGTGGAAAATCCGTTCGTCTGACTGTGCACACGCGAGATATCTATGGGCGCTTGGTCTGTGATGTGAGCGTGGTGAATCACGTTTAAGCCCGAATGGTTTAGCTTGTGAGCGCATCGGTTGACCAACTGCAGACATGGATGGAGGGGAAGGAGGACGAACACCTCGAGTTTAAGGAGGCGAAGAATCATTTTGAGTTTGAAGAGTTGATCAAGTATTGCGCCGCTCTCGCCAATGAAGGCAGCGGACGGATCATTCTTGGAGTCACCAACTCGAGGCCGAGGCGAGTTGTGGGCACGCGAGCTTTTGAGAATCTTGAACGTACCAAGGCCGGGCTGGTCGAACGGCTCCACTTGCGGGTTGACGCGGAGGAAGTTGCCCATCCTGACGGCCGGGTCCTTGTGATTTCGGTGCCTTCCCGCCCTATCGGCATGCCAATTCCCTACAAGGGAGCCTACTGGATGCGGAGCGGCGAATCCCTTGTGCCGATGACCCCGGACTATCTAAGACGAATCTTCGACGAAGCCGGGCCAGACTTTTCTGCTGAAATCTGCCCAAGTGCCACACTCGCTGACCTTGACCCCTCCGCGGTTCAACGCTTTCGCCAAATGTGGCGGCGGAAATCCGGCAACGCAGCACTGGATCGCCTTTCGGACGCCCAGCTTCTTACCGATGCCGAACTTCTCACAGCAAGCGGAGTTACCTATGCGGCTTTGATCCTATTCGGAACCGCGCAGGCGCTCGGAAAATACTTGGCTCAGGCAGAAGTGATCTTCGAGTACCGGTCCAGCGAAGCCTCCATTCCTTTCCAGCAGCGGAAGGAATATCGCGTCGCCTTCTTCCTTTTTGACAATGACCTGTGGAGCACCATCAACCTGCGCAATGATGTCCAGCATTACCAAGAGGGGCTCTTTGTCTGGGACATTCCCACTTTCAACGAGACGGTGGTCCGTGAGGCCATCCCTAATGCGGTCAGCCATCGTGATTATCGCTTGGCTGGGTCGGTCTTTGTGCGGCAGTTCCCGAAAAAGATCGAGATTGTCAGTCCCGGCGGGTTTCCTCCTGGCATCAGCCCTGAGAATATTCTCTGGAAGCAGTTTCCCCGTAACAGGCGCATTGCCGAGGTCTTTGCCAAGTGCGGGCTTGTGGAACGATCGGGTCAGGGTGCCGATCGGATGTTCGAGGAGTCCATCAAAGAGAGCAAGCTTCGTCCTGACTTCTCCCGTACCGACGATTATCAGGTCTCATTGACATTACACGGGGAGGTCCAAGATCCCCGCTTCCTGAGGTTCTTTCAGCAGGTCGGTCAGGAGACCCTCGCTTCCTTTACAACTCAGGACTTGCTGGTTCTGGATTACATCCATCGCGAGGAGTCCGTTCCATCCGAGCTTCGAGGACGACTGCCGCCTCTGAGGGACCGAGGACTTATCGAGTTGACCGGACGAGGAAGGGGAACCCGTCACATCCTCTCGCGCCGGCTTTATGGGTTCCTCGGGAAGAAGGGTGTCTATACCAGAAAACGTGGACTGGACCGGGAAACAAACAAGGCTT
>CAYNLM010000168.1:0-6132 GCA_964398045.1 uncultured Nitrospira sp.
GCCATAGCCCATCTCTTCACGCACCACCCCTTGCAGGGCCTGAAGCCGGGAGTCCACACCGGCCAGCTCTTCCGACCGCCGAAGAATCAGTTGATTCAGTGCCTGGCTCTGGACGGCGACACGGGACGCTTCTTCTTGAACCGATTGCGTTCGGGCTCGAAGGCTGCCGACCAGCTGATCGGCTGCTCCGTACTCCTGCCGTAAAACGTCATGCCTGGTGACCGCAGCGATTCGCTGGGCTTCGAGCTCCTGCTGCTCCGCCGACAAGCGGTCGCCTCGTTCGGCAATCTCTTTCATTCTGACCGTCAGCTGGGCGATCCCCTGCTCAGTGTTGGCGACCAGCACCGCCAGTTGAAGAATGTCCTGGCGACCACGCTCTTCCTCCGCCACCGCCGAAGCCCGCTGATGGATCAGACGTTCCATCTCCTGATCCAGTTCACCCAACACGCGTTCACGCGTTTCCATCTCCTCTTCGACGGAAGCCAACGAGGCGTCGATGGCGGCGAGCGCCGTGACGAGCTCGTCTTGCGAGCGCACCAGCTCGTCCAATTCAACCGACTCTTGTGTTTGCTGTTGCTCAAATAACTGGCTCCGGTTGCGCTCGACTTCCGCCGCCGTGAGGGCCTGCGCCTGTTGCTGTTCCACGCGGGATAATTCTTCTCGAATCTTGCCGATCGCGTCGCCCATGGCAATCGTTTTGAGACGGGCCTGTTCCAGATCCGTCGTCAGGCGGGCCTGATCCGCCGCTTTGCCGGCTTCCTGCTGATCCAAACTGAGCGCTTCTGCCTCGACCTCTTTCAATCCATTCCGTAAAGCCCGGAATTCCCTCGTGAGCAATTCGACCTCGACGCCTCGCGCCTCTTGCTGCAGCGTCTGATAGGTCCTTGCCTGCCGAGCCTGGCGTTCAAGCGAATTGAGCTGCTTTTTTACCTCGGCGATGATGTCGCGGACGCGCAGGAGATTCTGTTGCGTGGCATCCAGCTTCCGTAGCGCCTCGGCCTTCTGTTTCTTGTAGCGAATAATCCCGGCGGTTTCTTCGATCAGTTCACGGCGGTCCTGTGGAGACGCGTTCAGAATCTGATCGATCTGGCCTTGCGCAATGACCGTGTGCCCTTTGCTTCCGGCGCGGGTGTCCAGCAGCAGACTTCGGATATCCTTCAATCGGCAGGCCGTCTTATTGATGAGATATTCGCTGTCTCCGTTGCGGTAGAGCCGCCGCGTGATCATCAGCTCTTGAAACTCGGTCAGCTGGCCGGGAAGTCCTGCGCCGCCTTCGAGTTTCATCGAAGCCTGATCAAGCCCGCCGATGATCAGCGAGACCTCCGCCATGCCCAGCGGTTTGCGGAGTTCCGTTCCGTTGAAAATGACGTCTTCCATCTTTTCGCTGCGGAGTGTCTTGGTGCTTTGCTCACCCAGCACCCAGAGGATGGCGTCCACCACGTTGCTCTTCCCGCTCCCATTCGGACCGACGATCGCCGTAACCCCCTCGGGGAACTCGATCTTGGCCTCGGCAAACGACTTGAAGCCCAACATGTCCAATGATTTCAAGTGCATCAGTTCACCTTTTGCGCGCGCGGCAGATTGGGTTGAAGAGATCCAGGAACGGCTGGGCGGTTGTAGCACAGAGAAAAAGAGAAATCAAAATAAAATACAGCAGATAGTGGATGAACACAGTAATCCCTACAAGATGTAGGGATTACGAGAAGTTATTTCAGAAGGAGGGAAGAACTAGCCGGCCAAGCTGGCTGCCGGCTTACTGGATGACTCAATTTGAACGAGTTCTTTCGGCAGGAGAAACTCCACATCTTCCTCAATGACGGTCAGCTCTTCCACATCGGACGGCCCGGCATCCTTGAGAAAGGCCACCACTTCTGTCACGAGCACTTCCGGAGCCGAGGCTCCGGCGGCAATGCCGACAGCCTTCGCGTCCTTCAACCAAGCCGCATCGATATCATTGGCGGAATCGATCAAATAAGAGGGAATGCCGCACTGTTCCCCTAATTCCCTCAGGCGGTTGGAATTGGAACTGTTCGGCGATCCAATAACGAGGATCACATCGACCAATCGCGACAGTTCCTTGACGGCATTCTGCCGATTTTGCGTGGCATAGCAGATATCTTCCTGGTGCGGACCTTTGATATTCGGGAACCGGCGGTGCAGCGCCCCCACGATGTCGCGGCATTCATCGACGCTGAGCGTCGTTTGCGTCACGTAGGAGAGATTCAACGTATTGTCCACATGCAGTTTCTCGACATCCTCGACGGACGAGACGAGATGGAACTTATCGGGGATCTGGCCGAGCGTTCCGATCACTTCCGGATGTCCCGCGTGCCCGATCAGAATCAGCTCATAGCCCTGCGTGTAGTCGCGGTTCACTTCGTTATGGACCTTGATCACAAGCGGGCACGTGGCGTCGATCACATGCAGACGACGGCGGTTGGCTTCCTCCCACACGGATTTGGCCACGCCGTGCGCGCTGAATATCACCACCGAACCTTCAGGCACCTCGCTGAGTTCTTCCACAAACACCGCCCCTTTTTGCCGGAGGGCGTTCACCACATGGCGGCTATGGACGATCTCGTGGCGGACATAGATCGGAGCGCCGTACTTCTTCAGCGAGAGATCGACGATATCGATCGCCCGGTCCACACCGGCGCAAAAACCCCGAGGATTAGCGAGATATATCTTCATGTTCGACGTAGCTCCTTCACATGAGTCGGTGCGTGAGGCGCACCCACGGCTGCGAATACAACGTGGTTCACCTTACGTCAGATCAGCGGGCCTCGTCAACAGAATTGGCCTCTCATCGACCTTCGATAGGCCCGGCGTCGGCTACAGACACTGCTGCTTCAACTCGACACGACAACCCCTCGGCCGATTCGTCGAGCGTTGGCGGCGTCGAACTCGGCCATCATCGCCAATGCGCCTCCGTGCCTGGACTTGTATCGCAGTAATAGATTTCATTTTCTGATTTATCAGCGATGCAGTCCCACGAGTGAGATATTCAACCCAATTCGACCCTGACGACTTGGAATCAAGGAATTTATTTCCGCCTCTAAGGAACTTTCAATAGCGGCCCGCGCTTCGCCTATATCAAATGCGACAGCATCTGTTGTCTGGCTTTCACTCGCCAGGAAATGCGAGAGGCTTTTTACTTCCTTTGCCTGGGCGTTATAGAGCAACGTCAGAATCCGACTGTGAATCATTCCGCGCTCGTCACGTCGCCGCACTAAGTAGCGGGCACACAACGAACCTGTGCCAAGATTAACCACATCGCCTTGCACCGTGGGGGATCGTGCTTCCTCCAGCAAAGCATCAATGAGTGGATGTCCGATGCCACCTAGTTCGCACCCTCGCGTCCGGAGGGCTAAAGGTCGATCGAAGCACATCCGGTCGTACCACGGGAAGAGCCGATACTTACGCTGCAGGGCCTCAGGGCAGATAAATGTCCAAAAATCTCCGGCAGGCATGGCGCCGCCACCCAACTTCAAGATGGTTTTCCGGACCCACTCGCCAAGCTCTGCGAGGGTATACCGCCCTTCGAGATTGCGATAATTCTCGAGATTGAAATGCCCTAGATCTTGTGCCAAGTGGTCCAAGGCTTCGCGAGCTCGAATCGCCTCCTGAATCATCTGCTGGAGTTCTACATCGGTCCGTCGATAGTCTCGATCCACCAGCGCCCGCTTATAGAGGTCCTGGTAGTCCGGTCTGCTGCCCAAGTAGCCGAGAATGTCAGTCCGAAAATCTTCTAATAACCCTCCCTGCTCATCAGATTTTCCTATGGAGCGAGCGATTTCATAGAGCTTGTGTTCCAACAAACCATAAATCTGCTCCTCCACCGTATCTTCCGCCAAGAGGTTGTACACCTGCACTGTTTCCTGCTGACCATAGCGATGGATACGACCAATTCGCTGCTCCACGGCCATCGGGTTCCAAGGGAGATCATAGTTAAACAAGATGCGTCCGATTTGAAGATTGATTCCTTCACCGCCGGCCGACGTACAGATCAGGAACTTCGCCCCGTTCGGTTTCCAGAAAGCCTCCATCGCCGCAATTTTGTCGTCGAGGGGACCACCTACGATTCTCGCAATCCGGCCGATACCGTAGATTTTCCCCAGCTCCTCCGTGAGAAACTCCAGGGTGTCACGGTATTGGGTGAAAATTACGAATCGCTCTTCTGCATTGTTATGGGACAACTCGCTCAATGCGCGAAGCAGGGTATCGAAACGCCGGTCTGAACCTTCCGGTACCAGCGAGATCAACTCGCGAACCTTTTCAATTTCTTGCGGAATGTCAGCCTCGGCATACACGCCTTCTTCCGCTTCCTCATCGCCATCCAGCGACCATTCCGTGGAGTCGTATTCTTCCTCTAATCGTTTCATCAACCGCCGGCGCACTCGGAGGACATAGGCTTCGACGTCGCTGGACTCTGCTCGCTGCCCTCCCAGAATTGCGCGGGCGACGGCGAGCATTTCGTCCTGAATTTTGAGGATGGCCTCGCTGATGGCCGCACCAGACCGCCGGCGAGCTTCCTGCGCGAGCTGTTTTCGCGCCAAGAGCACAAGGAGACGACGACGGAGTGCCTGCCGAATCGCTCGAGGACTCGACGACATGATCTTCTGGAACGTTGCCATTACAAAGCCGATCGCCCTCTGTTGTCGAGTGGTGCGCGGCTCATGAATGCCCGCCGCGGTGTAGCCCTCACGCAGGTAGTCGCTCAGTCGCTCGTAGAATTCACGCTCCCGTGGCGCCAGGGCAAAGTTCTCTGTATGGACCTGCCGGCGACGAAAAATGGGTTGTCCCGCAGCATCGGTCACTTCCCGCTTTGTGCGTCGGATCATCACCCGGGAAAGCATGCCGCGATGATCTGCGAGATCTTCCGGAGTGGAAAACAATTGGTCATTCAGCAGTTGAAGCAATGACCAAAACTGATAAGGGTTTCCTTGATGCGGGGTGGCCGACAGAAAGATGCAATCACGTGTGTGACTCCGTAGAGCCTCGGCCAGCCGAAAGTTTTGCGTAGTCACCGTCTTTTTGCCAGATCGAGTCCGAGATAAATGATGCGCTTCATCAAACACGATCACGTCCCAGGAAGGAGCACCCAAGAGGCGTTGAATTCGCCGAGGTTGCTTGAGAGTATCAATGGAGGCAATCACCCATGCATGCGTTTCCCACGAAGCAGTCCCGTGGTCCTGGAAGTCGTGACCGAGAATCGAGAAGTGCAGGCGGAAACACTCCCGCAATTCGTTCTGCCAATTCTTCACAAGTCCAGCCGGTGTGACGATCAGCACACGTTCAGCCTCGTGCCGAGCATGCAGCTCTCTCAGTAACATGCCGGTCTCGATGGTCTTGCCAAGGCCCACTTCATCCGCCACTAGGATCCGCCGTTCGCTTTTCGCCACGAGATCATGGACCAGCAAGATCTGATGCGGCAGGAGATTCACCCGACTCGACGAAAGCTCGCCACCGGAATTCGCGTGCACGAGGTCCAAGGCAATTTGCTTCACCTGATACAGTATGGGATCGTCAAAGGCACCTTGTTGCAGCCGCTGCCACAGATCTCCGGTTTTCTCCAATAGCTCGAGGGGAAAGACCTCCAAACGGCGGCCAGACGGTGTATCAAACACCACATCGGCCTGATAGAATCCAGCCGCCTCTGCCACTCTGAGCACTTCTCCCACGCCCAGTTCCGGATGAGACGGTACCCGGACTTTGTCGTTCGGGGCCAGAGTAGCCTTGTATGTCGTCAATTGTTCGCTCATGTCAGATTGAATCCCACATAGAAGAATTCTGTGCCATTCGGTCCTGACTGTCTGCTAGGCGTTCCAAAGATTCGACGCAAGCTGAGACGTCTCTTAATCCCTGCCTCCAGCCAGAAATCGTCCGCACGATGCAAATGAGCACGAAATACGATTTGTACGCTTGGTCCCATTGAATTCAGCTCATTGGCGCGGGCCGTTAAGACTGATCGAATCATTGCTTCGACTTCCTGTAGGTTGGAGTCTGCCGCCAATAGCACATCGTCGAGTCCGTACCCAAAAAGGCGATGACCTGGCGGACAGGGAACTGTATCCTCCAGAAGCTCCCGCATATCAAAAAGAAAAACCATTAGATGGACAGGGGGGACAAGCC
>CAYNLM010000169.1:0-5894 GCA_964398045.1 uncultured Nitrospira sp.
ACCGAGTACGCCTCGATCCTCGCCGCCATGGGGATCCCGGTTGTTCTGATCGACAAGCGGCCGCGGCTGTTGGAATTCGTCGATGCGGAGATCATCGACGCGCTCCAGCATCAGATGAAAGAGATCGGGGTCACGCTGTATCACGATGAAGAAGTGGTCGCCGTCAAGAAGAGCGCGGACGGCCAGGTCCATGTGAGCCTGCAACAGGCGAAGCCGATCACGGCCGACACGCTTATGTATGCGATCGGTCGCATCGGAGCGAGCAAGGGGCTGCAGCTCGACCGGGTCGGACTCACAGCGGACGAGCGGGGACGCCTGGCCGTCAACGAACACTTTCAAACGGCGGTACCGCACATTTACGCCGCCGGCGACATCATCGGATTTCCCGCCCTGGCTTCGACGTCGATGCAGCAGGGCCGGCATGCCGCCTGTCATGCCTTCGGCCAGCCGGACCGAACCGACACCGCCCTGCTCCCCTACGGGATTTATTCCATTCCCGAAATTTCGATGGTCGGCCGCAACGAGGAGGAGCTCACCAAAGCCGGCATTCCCTTCGGCGTCGGCATCGCCCGCTATCGCGAGATCGCGCGAGGCCAGCTCATCGGTGATGAGACCGGCATGCTCAAGTTGTTATTCCATCGGCAGACGCTCGAGGTCTTGGGCGTCCACGCCGTCGGGGAAGGGGCGACCGAACTGATCCACATCGGGCAAGCCGTCATGGCCTACCATGGAAAGGTCGACTACTTCATCGACACCGTCTTCAACTATCCAACGCTCGCGGAATGTTATAAAGTCGCCGCGCTGGACGGCATCAACCGCCTACCCAGACCATGGCCGCCGCATGGATCAAAAAGTACGATTGAGTGACTCGGTGATTGTGTGATTTAAGAATTAGGACTTCACCAACTCACCACATCACCAAATCGTACTTCTCTTAGAGGTTCTATGTCGTTCTCGAATCGCTTACGGCAGCTGGCCAAATCAAGCTGGGACGCCCAGCTCACCCACCCCTTCGTCGTCGCGCTGGGGAACGGCACGCTGCCTGAACGGAAGTTCAAGTACTACATCCTCCAGGACGCCCGCTTTCTCGGCGACCTCTCACGTGTCTTCGCCGCCGGCGCCGTGAAAGCTCCCGATTCCGACAGCGCCCTGCGGTTTGCGAAACTGGCGGAAGAAACCATCACCGTCGAGCGCAGCCTGCACGAGAACTACGGCAAGCGCTGGAAAATGACCCCGCAGCAGATGACCGGCGTGCCGATGGCGCCGACGAACTACGCCTACACGAGGCACATGCTGTCCGTGGCGCAGAGCGGATCAGCCGCGGAAATCACCGTCGTCGCCCTCCCCTGTGCCTGGATTTACTGCGTCGTCGGCCGGCATCTCTTGAAGAAAGGCCCTCCGTCGAAAAATCATCCCTACCGCGACTGGCTCATGCTCTATGCCTCTCCGGAATTCGCCGAGGTGCAGCAGTGGATGCGCAAGAAAGTTGATCAGTGGTCGAAGACCGCCGGCAAAGAGGAACGGCAGCGGATGGAAGAATCCTTCATCATCAGCTCACGCTACGAGTGGATGTTCTGGGAGATGGCGTGGAACGAGGAAGAGTGGCCGGTGTAAGGGATACAGACAGTCATCGTCACAGCATAGACTTCTCTTTACGGGAGAGGGTACACTTTTCACCTCCAGCTGATACGCACATGGTTGTGAGATGAGCGGTAATTCGTGTACGAGCGATTGCTGAAGCGATTTCGTGAAAAGATCAGATCGCGTGAGTACGTAATGACAATTCATGCGGAAGAGGAAATGACCGAGGATGGCTTTACCATCTATGATGTCGAACGAGGCGTTCTAACGGGAAGCGTCCTAGAACGGCAAAGAGATTCAGCCAGTCGTGAGTCAAAATATCGCGTACGAGGGAAAACCGTCGCGGGCGATTCAATTGAGATATTAACCAAGCTGAGCCCGACAGGAAAGCTTGTGATTATTACAGTCTATGCCCCTTAACGCACCTAACGAGGCTTATCATGATTTGCGATATCTGTGGAGGTAAGGACGCAGTGATCCGGAAGGTTACCAGGAGTTATGGCAAAGGCCGGAAACTCCTGGTGATCGAAAACGTACCGGTTGTGACCTGCCCAAATTGCGGGGAAAGCTACCTTACGGCAAACGCATTGCATGAGATTGAGCGCATCAAGCTTCAGCGCAAGCGTGTCGCCCATCAACGTCCGGTTGCAGTGGCTTCGTTTGGCTGAACGCCGGAAAGAGTTCTGCACTCATATCAAGCGATGATCTCCATTGTTCGACTACCTCAGCCTCAGCCACAAGAAGCGGGCGGAGATATGGAAACAAAAATAAGATTGTTCTTCGATCCTGTCGGAAACACACTGACGGTGTGGTTTGGAGACCCCGATCAGGAACATCTGTGCGAGGAAACCGGGGACGACGTCATCCTCATGAAGGATCGCAAGGGACAGGTCATCGGTTTCGAAAAGTTAAACTTCGTTCCCTCGGGGAAGGAAATGCCGCTGGTCAGTTTTGAAACCATGGCAGCACCTGCGCGATAAAAACGGAGAGTTCTCCTGACTATCTTTGAAAAACGTAACGGTCTCTTGAGATTTGAGTTCGACCGATACGTGCGTGAGCATCTGAAATTTAGTGACAAAATTCCCGATAACGCTCAGATCATCCTTCTTCTCGAAGGAGACGAGGAGTTCAATACGTGGAGTGTGCGCATCGGCAAAGAACAAGCGGCCCCGGATCAGCCTCTTCTCTACGTGACGATACAAAAGCTGGCGCCAGCCCATTCGCGTATCGAAGAACTGAGCCTCATGGCTGGATGACCCTGTGACCGCATGCGGCCTCATATCAAGATCAAGGTTGCCGACCGTATCCGACATGCTGACTCCAACGACTGCCTTGTGTTTTGAGTCCACCCTTCTGACATCCTCCCACACCTCTCTAGCGCCTGTTCCTTTCTCATCTATCCCCGAATTCGCCGAAGAGCAACGGTGGATGCGCAAGAAGATAGATCACTGGGCCAGGACGGCCGGGAAAGAAGAGAAGCAACGGATGGAAGAAGCCTTCATCATCAGCTCCCCTGTAAACAGGCTTCGAGATTTTTGCTCTACCTTTCAGTCTGAGGAATGGGGCCCACCATGGCGAATGAAGAAGATGATCCACTTATCAATCTGGCCACCTTGTTGCTTCATACGGCGATGGGATGCTCTGAATATTTTGAAAAGAATTGTGGCCACATATTAGATTCAGAACGATTTGGCCAAGTTGTTCGTGAATTCCTCTTCGTATTTATGCACTTTATTGACAGATATAGCTGCGAAATGTATGGAGATCAAACGCGGAACAGAGTAACTGATTCCTTAGTTTATTGCCTTGACCTGATCCTTCATGAAGACCTTGGCAAGTTCAAAGCCACTGACCAAATCGGTTCAGGCATAACGTCCTCCAGAGGAATCGATGTCGAATCTCTCAGCAACAGAAATATCGAATATGCAATGTTTCGTTCAGGAAAAAGCAGCAAGGAAGCTGAAGAAGCAATGAATGGTTTGTCATCTTCGTTTGGTTCACACTTGTCACAGATTGCACGAGGAATTCCTCATGATCTCACTTGTAGAGACTTAGGCACTAAGCTCCCTGCTTACTCGCTCGATAAACTCGATTTGGAAAACCAATTGCTCAAATTCAGAGCATAAGGAAATCAGCACGCATCATTCCTTCACATGGCCTAAATCGAGGCAATAGTTCCTTACGGAGATTCGACTTAAGGTTTGAAGCGGTCACGGTTCGAGATGAAGAACGCGAGCGGTGTGGTGAACCGTCAGGATATGGATCTCACCATGAATGAGCCGATAGACAATTCTGTAGGAACCTTGAATCACTTCTCGAATGGCGGGATCGTTCACCTCTGGAACCATACGCCCGGACTGAGGGAAGGCAGGCAATCGTTCTACAGAAACGATCAGTCGTTGGACGACAAGTTGAGCGTAGTGGGGAGAGTCCTGCTCAATGAACCGTCGCACTGACTGGACATCTTCGATTGCTCGACGAGTCCAGATCAGCGGAGTCATCTGAGGAGCTGGCGCTTAGCCTCATCATGAGGCACCGTCTCACCAGCATCGGACTGGCGGAGGCCCTCTTCGACTTTTGCCAGGAAACAGAGCCGTTCGATCGCATCTTCGAGCGTGGCAGTGTCAGGAAGGCCCTCGACGATCTGAAGGATCTTCTGTTTGACCGTTCCAGTAGCCATGGCTGACAACACTGTAAGGCACTTTTTTTCATGCGTCAACTCAGCACCAATTGAACCGACCTAGTACGTTCTTTCCCGTTGAAAAGGCAGCTTGCATATTGACAAGAAAAACCATCTTCCTAAATCTAGCCGGGCTTGGAGCATTGATCCTCCTCCTCGCTCTCACCTATTGGCTCCATACAGGCCCTCGCGCCGTGCCTCGATTGATTGAACAGTTGAAGGATGAGGACACGACGGCACGCATTCTCGCCGCACAATGGCTGGCGAAGTTGGGGCCGGACGCAAAGGAGGCCTTGCCGGCGCTCGTCGATTTGGCTTTGCATGATCCCAATCAGAACACCAGCGCGGCGGCAGCCGGCGCCATACGGACGCTGGATCTACAGGCGGCCCGCGATGTGGTCGCCGGCTACCTGCCGGCGCTCTGGGATGCGAACCCTAAAGTTCGGCGCAAAGCCTGCGTGGTCCTCGGCAGTCTCGGCCCGGTCGCCAAACCGGCCGTCGCTTCGCTGATTACGATGCTCGACGATACCGATGAGCTGGTCCGCGAGCGGGCCGTGGGCGCATTGGGCACCATCGGCATTCCCCAGACCGAGATCGTCGCCGCATTGACGAAAGCTCTTCACGACCCCGCGTCAACCGTCCGCTATCGGGCGGCTGCTCAGTTCGCCTTTCATATTCCTGTCACCGTGACGGCCGTCGCATCCCTGGTGGAGTTGCGCGACGACAAGGACAAATCCGTCGCGTCGATGGCTGAAGTAGCCTTGGAGCATGCCGGCCAAAATACTCGGCAGGATGTTGCGAACCTTGTCGCGCTCCTCGAACGCCCCGGCGAAAAAGATTACGCGCTTCAGCAACTCGCGCAACTGGGGCCGGACGCCGCGGATGCCGCGCCGGTGTTGATCTCGGTGCTGAAAGATTCCCTCGCTTTGAATCGCTATCTGGCCGCCGAAGCGCTCCGAGCCATCGGACCGGCGGCAGAAGAGGCCGTGCCCGAGTTGATCACCGCGCTTCACGATCCCGATCCCATCGTCACGGAAAGTGCTGCCGAGGCGCTCGAAGCCATCGGCACGGCGGACGCGCTCAAGGCTCTTGAGCCTCTGCGCAAAGACAAGGCGTCATGACCGACACGACGCCATCTCGCCCGACGGTGCTGATCCTTTCTCTTTTTTGGGGCAGTATTCTTCTCAGCCTGACGCTTCCCTGGGGACTGCTGGCGCTCTTTGAAGTGTCCGCGCATCGCCGCACGGTGGCCGAAGCCGTCAAACATGTGAGCCTGCATTTTTTTGCCCCGGGCTATAACTATTATCTTGTCGGGCTGCTCAGTGCTGCGCCGTTCGTGGTATGCGCCGTCTTCCTCCTGTTTCATCTGGGATGGAACGATCGGCTCGAAGCCGCGCAGTACTCGCGTCGAATGGCCGGTATCCTCGGCAGCCTCATCCTCATGTTCGGCGTCAATTTCTGGACGCACTTGAGCGCCCTCCTGTATCCGGACGCCCAAGGGGCGCTGGTCTACTTCTTTCTCCCTTATGTCCTCCTCGTCCTCATCCCGCTTGGGTATGGACTGGGGCGGCTGGTCCCGGCCTTCGCACACCTCATCCGGCGCGGCGATGGGGAGTCGGCGTAAGGCCTAGAC
>CAYNLM010000170.1:0-5877 GCA_964398045.1 uncultured Nitrospira sp.
TGCGCTGGCCGGCGATGCCGTCGAAGACCATCAATCCGTTCTTATTCGCCGTCGTGATCGAGGCAATCACGGTCGCACCATTCACGGTGATGCGGCTGGTGTATTGAATATCCGCGGCCACCACACCCGGCGGAGCGACAAAGAATTCCTGGACGCTGGTGGCTTGGCCCTGCGGAGTTGATACCGAGATCTTGCCCGTTTGCGCCGTACTGGGCACCGGCACGGTGAGACTGGTGCTCGTGGCCGTGTTCACGGAACCCATGGCTGCCGTAAAGGTCACGCGGTTATTGAGGGGCGTCGTGTCGTAATTGGTACCGGTGAGGGTGACAGTGTCGCCATATCCAGCGACAGCTGGGCTGAAACTCGACAGCGTCGGCGCTCCTCCCGTCCCCACGGTAAAATTGGCGCTACTAGTGACGGTGTTCCCGGCCACCGTCACACTGATCGGACCGGTGGTTGCACCCGCCGGCACATTCACCGTCAAAACGGTGGTCGAAGCCGTCAGCACTGTGGCCGCTGTCCCATTGAATTGCACGGTATTTGACGCCGGGGTTGAACTAAAACCCGTTCCATAAATCGTCACAGCCGTCCCAACAGTTCCTCCAGACGGCGTGAACTGAAAAATGGCGAGCGTCGACGATGTTTGCCTCGTGATGCCCGTGAGATTGCCGACGGCATCGTAGGAATACACCGCGGTGTCCGTCGCCGGATCAATGACGGCGATGAGCCGCCCGAGGCTGTCATAGACATAACTGATGTCGGCGGCAACGAGCGGCATGATTATCGCGAAAAGGAAGCCAAGTACCGTCGCAATGAAGGCCCGTCTTCGCCAACCCTTCAATTGATGCACCATTGACCATGCCTCCTAACTGTTCGGATCGCTCGCATGGACAAACCTTGTACGCGGCGAGACTTAGAGAAGTCACCTGGCTGATACGCCAGGTAATCGATCCAAGACGGCACTAGGTCAATTTGTTAGGAGTGTATTGGCTGCTTCAGCCGAAAGCTGACAAAGTAAGATCTATGGATGGATTATTACGGTAGAGCCGGATTCAGTACGGGAGAGGCTTCCTGCAATGCTTCATCGCGACGATTGGCGGCCCATGAACCGTCCACGTAACTATTTCTTCACCCACCCGCCTGGGCCTTCAATGAAATGGCCGGGCTTGGTGTTCTGAATCGCCTTTTCCCCCGCCAAGGTTTCCACTTCGCTCATTTTGGTGCCGTTGCGGCGCGCGATGTCCTCATAGGCCTGGCGTCGTTTCTGGTTCACGTCATTGACGAGCGCCTGCGCTTCGCCATCGGAAGCATGCACGAGACCCAGATAGCCGTTCGTTTTTTCTCCCACCAGGCCCTTCGATTTTGCCTCCTCCAATGTGAGGGCAAAGGCTGGAAGTGCCCCACCGATCAAAAAAAGCACCGCTACGAGAATCGCGACTCTTGACTGTGTCATCGCCGTCTTCCTCCTGACGTCTTTTTCACCATCCTGCCTAAAATAACCCGCTGTTGCTCGACAGGACCTGATCCAAGTCCTTATCGACCTTGACCCGGATTTCATGATCGATCTTCACGTTGAGGTTGATCGTGATCGGTTTGTCGGGGGCGGCCACCTCGACGCGTGGCGTGCAGGCGCCGATGGAAAGCAGCAGCACTGCAATGGCCCAGGCGATGACACCGTCGACGCCGCTTGCGATGGTCAGACGATCCATGAGCTGCCTGTCCTCCTTATGAAACGCCTGGGCGTTTATACTTCTTCTGCACCGCATCCTCAAGGTCCTGAACCAGACGAAGACTTTTCAACAGCGTCGGCACATGCTCCTGCACGGCAAGATTAAAATGAATCGGCGGACTTTTCTTGAGATCCGGATTCTTACCCTCCAGTCGAATCCCCAGGTCCAGTATTCCCGTGTCGGCATACTCTACAGCAACGCGCAGCACGGTGTAGTGAAAATTGTCGAGGGCTTGGGCCACCAGATGGAGATGGCTGTCGGATTCCGTGATCAGCTTGGATGATTCCGGCATCGAGGCGTAGCGAATAACCCCTCCCGGCGCTTGCGCTTCCAAGGTGCCGCCTTCCACCGTCACGCCGGCGGGCGTCATCGTGACCGGCACCGTTCCGTTCAAAATGCCCGTCCCCTGAAGACCCCGTTGTTGCTCGACGCTCAGGACCTTGGCCAGATCAAGTTTGCGCAGAGAAAACGTTATGTGATGAGGCGGCTTGGCCCAGTCGAGACGCGCGCCGAGACTCGTGGCCGCCCCGCCGAATACGTCGCACTGCACATCTTTCAGTTCTATGATAGGCAGGCGATCGGACCATTTCCATGTTGCCAGCACCGACATCGCCAAATTGGTCACCTCGACACCGGTGTGGACCGACGCCACCGTTACCGCCGCCGGCTGTACCATCGCGATGGATTCCGTTCCCTCGCTGCGCAGAGTCATGGTCGTGCTCAGGCCATTCAGCTGATAGTCCTCATAGCGCCCCGACAGCTTCTCGGCCGTCACCGTTGCGGCGCCGGAAATCATCTCGAATCCTCGCCCCGGCGCTCCCAATCCCATGGACCAGGAGGCGTCAATCACTATCGTCAGCCGTCCGTCGGTCAGATCCACGGGAACAGGCAATCCCGTGACCAGGTGACTGAGCCGCCCCCTGCCCGCATCAAAGAGGACCGGTCCTAGTTTTCCATGCAGCGATCCCTGCGCAGGGCCGAACGGTTGTTCGATCTTGGCCGTAAAGAGCCCCTCGTGGGCCGGTGTCTCGGCACGTACATCGGCCTTGAGCCCGGATTGATTCGCCGCCAGTTTCACGTTCCAATCGCTCGCCGCCAGACCCCCCTGAGGAAGATCGACCGTCACGCCGCCCGCACGGAGAGCGGCTTGCACATTCCAGGACGTCCCGGCGGCCTCCGCTTGTTGGAGCGTGAGCGTGCTCTGCCCCATGCGGAGGTCGCGGCCCATCACATGAGCAGCCGGCACGCGGACCGCCATCGACGCAGGACCGGCACTGCAGCGGCCCTGAGCCAACTCGCACTGCACGGGCAGCGCGTCGGTCAACTGCAACGTCGCGCGAGGGATTGAGACCGCTCCCTGCTCAATATGTTTGACGGTCACCAAGGAGGAAGGCAGCACCGTCGCCCGCACCTGGCTCCGCGCGAGGGTCACGATTCCATGAAATCCGCCCATGGCCTCTTTGGCGAACAGCTTGTCAGTCACGACTTTGGACAGCTCGCCTTCGACGCGAAAGGTTCCTTCCACCCCCACCAACTCGCGCCCCACCCCCTCGGCGCGCGCCGTCTCGAATTCCACCACCAAAGGACCAGGCGTCCTCCCATAGGTGACGTGCAGCGGGCCTTCAACCGCCAAGCGAACCGGCGCGTCCGCCCAAAACAACTGTCCCCGGACCGGCTTCGTCTGCTCGATCCGCACCGGTTGATCGCCGCGAGGCAGAATCATGCGGACGGTTTCTGGAATAATCTGGGGCTGCGCATTCACGGTCGCCGTGAGCAGCACGCCCGGATTGAGTGTCCAAGCCACCTGCGTCGTCGTACCCGTGAACCGGGCTTCGCACAAAAGGGCGATATCTTTGGCCACGCCCTGGAGCGCGGGCAAGGTCATGGCGACGCGGACCTGGCCGTCCACTTGCGTGCGGGGGTCCTCCCAGATGGACAACAGTGTCGCGTCGGCTGCCGCCGTCCCGACCCAACTCATCGCGACCTGCCCCGTGACCCTTCCCAACTCCGGGCCGATCGGCACCAGCAGCGCGATGAACGGCGCCAGCTCCCGGACATTGACTTCCAGCCGTCCCTCCATCTGAATTTGCGATCCGTTGGGATGGGCATGGGACTGCCAGGACACGATCGGCGCCGCCTGCGGCCGCTGAGAGGCCAAGGTCGCCGACCAGGTGCTCGCCGAATGTCCCGCCACGGTCAGAGCATACGAGGCCGTGTCCTGGCCTTGGAATGTGAGATGCCCTCCCAGCTCGCTGTCCTGCTGCAGCAGCACGCCGGAGATGGTGAGCTTCCGCAAAGGACCCGTGGCCTGTTCACGAAAAATATTCACCCGTCCCAACCGCAGCTCGTCGAAGGGTAGAATGGGCAGGCGGCGCAAGAGATCGCCGGCCGTCAGCAAGCTCCAGGGCGATCCTTCATCGTCTTCCTGTCTTGGTCCCGCGCCTGCCTCGCCGGTTCCTGCCGCCGCCGTATTGAGAATCTGGACGGCAACATAGGGAAGCGAGACCCGGTCCACATGCCCGTGCAGAAGCTCTCTTGGGCGATAGTGCAGTTCCGCGTCGGTGAGCGACACCATCAAGCTCTCGTGGCCCAAATCCTGTTGAAAGGATACGACCGGAACGCGCATGCCGCGCCACCCCGGATAGCCGAGTTGGATGATGACGTTCTTGTATCCGTGCTCACGCAGACCCTTGGCCAGGAAGTAGGAGGCAGCCAGGGGTAGAAGCAGATAGAGGCTCACGACAATGGTCAAACCAAGCAACAGAATGCGCTGATAGCGATGTGTCAACAGTGCCATGCGTGTCTTTCAATCGACCGGTTGTGGACGGTTGTCAAATAAATGCCCGGGATCTGTCAAGGGCGGCGGCCTCATAGGCTGGTTTCGCTCAACTGACCGAGTCTGTTCCATCCATTTGAAATCGTTCCTGCACTCGGCCGTTCCATGATGCCCGGCGCAATGACACTCCATTGACAGGGTTTGCGAGACGCCGGTATCTTTGCGCCGACATTGACGGCTTCTTCACGGCCTTGAGTACCACGTTGGCCCAGATCTGCTTTGTGTCTTATCCCTTCAGACCCATCAAAGCTTCCACTCTCCCTGGACCGTGGATCTGGCTGAGCGCCTGTCTCGTTTTCTGGTGGCTCCTCCTGGGAGCCTCGCCGGCGCCGGCTTCCCTTAAGACGACCGAACGGTCGAGCGACCGCTACATCCGCCAGCTTGACGACCTTTCGGCGCTGTGGAGCCTCTACAAGCAGAAGTACATCGTCAACGGCCGGGTCGTCAGCTGGGACGAGCAGGGCATTACGACTTCAGAGGGCCAGGGTTATGCGATGCTGCGTGCGGTCTGGTCCGGCGATCGTGCCACATTTGATCGCACCTGGACGTGGACCAAAGAACATCTGCAAGTCCGCAATGACAAACTCTTTGCCTGGAAATGGAAAGACAAGGTCCTTTCAAGCAATTCTGCCACCGATGCCGATCAGGACATCGCCCTGGCGCTGATCCTCGCCGCGCGGCGCTTTGACTATCCCGCCTATGAACAGGAGGCGCTGGCTATCCTGACCTCCATCTGGGATCTGGAGCTGCTGCACGTCGGAACTCACGTGTATGTCACGGCGGGAAACTGGGCGCTCTACGAAGACTTCCCCGTGATTCATGTGGCCTATCTCGCTCCTTACGCCTATGAAGTGTTCGCCGCCGTTGATCGACAACACCCATGGAACCTGGTCATCGAGGACGCCTACAGCCTCCTGCATTGGCTGTACGACGAAGAACGGGTCGCCTTGCCGCCGGAAATCATTTATTGGGATGCGACCGGAGCCACACCGACCATTCGCCATCCGAAAACCGGGGCCTCGTCGGGATTCAGCTACGACGCCTTTCCCATCTTTTGGCGTCTCGCCCTGGACGCCGCCTGGTTCGGTCGAGCGGAAGGCTCGCTGCGCCGGAGCATGCTCGCCTTTTTCGAACGCGAATGGCGGGCGCAGGGTCGATTCTTCGACCGCTACTCAGTCGACGGAAGGGCTCGGTCATCGATCGAAGGCCTCCCGCTCTATGCCACAGTGTATGCACTGGCCCTCGAGGAGCAGCCGGACCTGGCGCGACAGCTTAGCGAGCGCAAACTGGTCGGGCTGCACCGCAATGCGT
>CAYNLM010000171.1:0-5768 GCA_964398045.1 uncultured Nitrospira sp.
GGATTTCCTGGGCGCGACCGCTGAGGTGCTGGGATGAGTCTTCAGATACCCGATCAACAGCGTGTTTGCCCGGGCCGCGACCGTGAATCGGCTGCCGGAAATGCGACGGTCATTCAACCCGCCAAGGAGACCGCCGACGCGCGCGATTCGCGCCGCAGCGATCTTCTGAAGCGCGTCACCGAGCTCGAGGCCGAACAGCGTCAACTGCTTGAACGCTGCATCAATCTGGAAGAGCAAAACAGCGCTCTGACGACGATTTATGTGGCGTGCCAGAGGCTGCACAGCGAATTGAGCTGGGGCGAAGTCCTGGCCACGACGCGAGAGATCGTCGCCAACCTGGTCGGTTGTGAAGAATATGTGCTTTTCACGTTGGCAGGCGACGGCTGGCTTCGCCGCCTGGATTCGGCCGGAGTGGCGCCCGAACTTTACCAAAGAGTTCTGCCCGGTCACGGACTGATCGGTCGCTCCATTGAAACGGGAGAGACCTATATTGCCGGCGAAGGCGACAGCAGCGCCGCGACCTCGATTGACCGCAATCTCACCGCCTGCATTCCGTTGAAGCGGAACGCCACCGTGACCGGCGCCATAGCCCTGTTTCGTCTTCTTCCGCAGAAATCGGGGCTGCAACCCCTCGATCGAGAGCTGTTTCAGTTGCTCGAAACTCACCTGGCCACGGCTTTGTATCACAGCGAGCTTGCGCAAGCGGCATGCCTTTCGAATGGAGATGGCGCGTGAAGACAGAGTTGCCCTGCCCGGCAGCGGACCGGAGCGCTGAACGGTTCTTCAGCTATGCGATGCCGGATCCCTCTCTGCCCAGCGTGTATCTGCACCCCGGTCAGCTGTTCGTAGCGACGACGCCCACCATCGTCACCACAATCCTGGGATCGTGCGTGGCCGTTTGCGCATGGGATACGGTGCTTGGAATCGGCGGAATCAATCACTACCTGCTTCCCAACGGCTTGAGAAACTCGTCCACAGGGTTGCGATATGGAAATGTGGCGACGGAACAGTTGCTGGCCAAGCTGGAGCGCGCCGGCGCGCATCGGCCGCAACTCCTGGCCAAGGTGTTCGGCGGAGCGTGCGTCCTCGACGCCATGCGCGGTAAGGAAGATCACCTGGGAGGAAAGAACGTCGAGGTGGCCAGGAGATTCCTGGCGGAGACGGGAATCCCTGTGGTCGCTTCGGATGTGGGCGGCGACCGGGGACGCAAGCTGATCTTTCATCCGCACGACGGCAGTGCACGGGTCAAATTGCTTTGAGGTATCAGCGTGGAGATTGATTTCGACGCCCTCGTACAGACGTTCAAGGCCGAATCCGAAGAGAACCTCTGCCGGATGGAAGAGGCGCTGGTCGCTCTCGAAAGCTCCGGAGAGGACCGCGAGCTTCTGCAACGGATCTTCAGGGCTGCGCACACCCTCAAGGGAAATGCGGCGGCCCTCGGCTTTACGGGACTGACCGAGTTTGCGCACAAGCTGGAAGACTCGCTCGACAAGTTGTTGAAGGGACCCGGCTCGGCCAGCACCGGGCTGATCACGGCCCTGCTCGCTTCCGTGGACGTGTTGCGCGAACTCCTGGAGGCATCGCTTGCCGGCGGTCTCGACATTCAGGACAGCCACCGTGAGGTTTTGGAAAGAGTCGCCGCGGAATTCAATTCCCCCCAGGCGGCGTCCCAGAAGGCGGAACCTGCGCCACAAACCACCGAACGAAGAAGTTCTGCGGGCAGGCGGACGGAGGACGGCAAGGGCTGGGACGAACGCACGCACACGCTTCGCGTTGACATCGAGAAACTCGATCGCATGCTCAACCTCACCGGGGAAATCGCCATTGCCCGCGGGCGCATGCGGCAGTTGCTGGATGAGCAGACGGGGCAGAACGCCGAGAGCGTGCTGGAAGTTCATCGTGATTCCGACCGGCTCTTCCTCGACCTTCAGGAACTGGTGATGAAAATCCGCATGGTGCCGATCGGCCCAACCTTCCGCCAGCACATCCGGACCGTCAGGGACCTTGCAACTTCTTCCGGGAAACTCGCGCGGCTCGAAATTGAGGGCGAAGACGTTGAGGTGGACACCACGGTCGTCAACCTGATCCGCGACCCGCTGACCCACATGTTGCGCAACGCCGTAGATCACGGGTTGGAGTCCGCCGAGCATCGCCGCGCGGCCGGCAAGGATCCGTGCGGCGTCATCCGGCTTCGCGCTTCTCATGAGACCGGTTACATCGTCATCGAACTCAGCGACGACGGCGGCGGGTTGAGCCGCAAGCGCATCGCGGAGCGCGCGCGCAGCCGCGGCCTGGTCGCAAATCCCGAGAAAATGACTGAAGCCGAATTGTTCCGGCTTATCTTCGAGCCGGGATTTTCGACGGCCGAAAAGATCACCGACGTGTCGGGGCGCGGCGTCGGCATGGACGTGGTGCGCCGCAATATCGAGGCGCTTCGGGGAACTGTGACGGTTGAAAGCCAGGAAGGCTCGGGCACGAAGTTTATTGTCAGGTTGCCGCTGACGCTGGCGATTATCGAGGGCTTTCTGGTGGGAGTGGACAGCGAAACTTACGTTCTTCCGCTCGGCGTGGTGGTCGAGTGCGTCGAAATGCCCGCTGGCGAGCGGGAAGCCGGAACGGCACAGGGAATTGTCAACCTGCGGGGGCGAACCCTGCCTTACATACGCTTGCGGAACTGGTTTCAGGATCGCGTTAGCCAGGTCCTGGGAGCAACGGGGAGCCGCAGGCAAGATGCCGCATACAAGGCCGCCCCGCGCGAGCACATCGTCGTTGTCGAGCATCATGATTTGCGCGCCGGGTTGGTGGTGGATTCGCTCTTCGGAGAAAATCAAACCGTCATCAAGCCGCTCGGCAAAGTCTTTCAGCAATTGCCGGGAGTGAGCGGCTCGACCATTCTCGGCAACGGTCACGTGGCGCTGATCCTCGATGTACCCGCCATCGTCCGGGAAGTCTCGCATCGTTCCGCAGAGCCCTCTTCCGTGGGTGCAAACGGCGCCGCCTAATTGGCCCGTTTGTCCCGATTTTCCCGCCAGTTCGTTTCTGTATCGGCGTGGATTCGTTTCCGCACTCTCTCCTGTATTTTCAATGGTTTGACGGCTCCGGGTGCAAAAAAGGATTGTTTAATTTTCCCTTCTCCGCGCGCGCGGAGCGCGTGGGATGGGCAGGACGCGGGTTCGCGGCAATTGAGGCCGCCGGGCCTCGCGCTGCGAAGAATCAGCGGGAATGGAAGTTCGAGGGTCGCCATCACGCACGCCATCTGTAGGCCTATGTTAGTAGCCTATCATATGCGAGATAAACTGTCAAGGGTCGCCCAGCCCGCAACCGCGCACCTTACCAGGGCGATGAAGTGCGGGTCGCCGAGCTTTGATTAACGCAGGCAGGTGCAAAAAACAAAAGGGGCCCGGCAGACGAGTGTCTTTCCGAGCCCCTTTATAGCCGTTAGACCGCAGCCGCTTCTTCCGTCCGAGAACAGATGAGAGCCACCCGTCCACAGGCCGAGGCGGCTTTAGTTGTCGAGCCGAAAGACGACGTCCACCGGAATCAGTGACAGGTCGCCCGCAGGCTCATACTTCCACTTCTTGACGCACTCGACGGCGGCGGGCTTCAGCAGCGCGTGGCCGCTGACGACGATCACGTTTTCAACGTTTCCGTCGCGATCCACGACCACCTGGAGCCTCACGGTGCCTTCCACCTTCATTTGACGCGCGGTCTCAGGGTAGGTGGGTTGAACTATCTTCTTGATCTGCCGTGACTCCGTAGCATGCACGGTTGACGCCGGCAGCCAGAATCCCACCAGCATCAGCATCAGAAACAGAACCGACAGCTTGCGAATTCGCATCCTTATTCTCCTTCATTGATTGATCGCTCATGACTTCAACAGGGTCTTTCGAAGTGCCATGCGCGAGTTTCCATAATCCGTGGGGGGATCCATCCCGCAATGCGGGACGAATGCCCGTTCCCCGGCGGGCAGCAGCCAGCCACCGTTGGGCGGTCGGCTGTCCCCCATGAGCATGTAACGCACCGTGGTTGCCAAACTCGCATCCAACTATCTTGTTGATTACATTGACAGATATCGCTTCAGACAGGTCCAAAGGCGTGTTCCGTTCTCGCCCGTGGATATCGGCCGTCCGACCGGTGGACAGCGCGGCAGTCGCAAATAATGCGTTTAGAGACGCCTGGATGCCGCCAGCTTCGATTGAAATCCAACCGCCGAAAGGCCAGAAGCCATGAGTCTCAAAGATGGATACGGTATGTCCGCTGCGTGGACAGCCGGCGCACAGTCGGTCAGAGGAGCCGGACGGGGGACGTAAGGCTAACTGCATGCAACGATGGAAGAAAGCATTGAATTGATGCCCTGTGGAGCCGCTCCTCAATCTGGTACCTGCCGTGCTTCCACGGTCGTGGGCGTAGTTTTGACTCGCCGATTGATGGCTGCACCCATGTCGAGAGTGCGGCATTCAACAAGGGATCGAGCGAGCAACCGAGAAGAGAAAAGGAGTGGGAGGAATGAAGAACGTAGGGATTGCAAAGAGATTAGCCCTTGGCCTGGGCGCGGTGGTCGCCCTGATGGTTGTGGTGGCCGGCTCAGGATATTGGGGACTGGGCACAATCCACGACGCGGTTCGAGTGATTTTGGAAGACGACGCCAGGTTGTCGGAAGATGCCCTCCACGCGCGCATTGACATCCTCAACATGCTGCGCTACGAAAAAGACTTCCAGCTCAATATGGGTGACAAGGCGGCGCAGGCCTCTGACGAGGAGCGATGGTCGAAGGCCTATGACGATGTCCAGGTCCAACTCGATGAAATGGACAAGCACTCTCTGACGGGCGACGACAAGGCGCTGGCTGAGGCAATGCGCGCCGAACTCGCGATCTACGTCAACGGCTACAATGACATGAAGAGCCGCGTCGAAAGCGGCGAGTTACGCTCTTCGCAAATATCCAATCACTACGTCTCAAAGTACCAGGACGCGATCCGCCAGATGGAGGACACCTCCGAGGCGTTTGCGACGGAAAACATTGAGCGGATGCACGGCAAGGACAAGGTTGTCGGCGGGGTGGAAAAGAAGATCATGTTCCTGCTGGGAATCTGCCTTTTTGCCGCCGTCGCGATCAGCCTGCTGATCTCCGTTTTGTTGAGCCGGAGCATCGTGCGGCCGCTCGGGAAGGCGATGGAGGTTGCCAACCGCGTGGCCGCGGGAGAATTGGGCCATGAAGTGGAAGTGGATCGCCGTGACGAAGTTGGAAAACTGCTGAAGGCCAACCAGACGATGGTTCACTCACTGCGTGAAGTCGCCAAGCTGGCGGAAAGCATCGCGACCGGCGACCTGAGCGTCAACGTCAAGGCGCAATCCGACAAGGACGTCCTGGGCAATGCGTTTTCGACCATGACTTCCAAGTTGCGGCAGATCATTTCGGAGGTTCGCGAATCCGCCAACGTGGTGGCGTCCGGTTCTTCACAGGTGAACGCGTCGGCCCAGCAGCTTTCCAGCGGCACCAGCGAACAGGCCGCGTCGGTGGAGGAAACGACCTCCAGCCTGGAAGAGATGAACGCGTCCATCACTCAGAACGCCGAGAACAGCCGCCAGACCGAGCAGATGGCTCTCAAGGTCATCAAAGATGCGGAAGAGAGCGGTCAGGCGGTGAAAGAAACCGTCGAGGCCATGAAGGCCATCGCGGAGAAGATTTCGATTATTGAGGAGATCGCTTATCAGACCAACCTGCTGGCCCTGAACGCCGCGATTGAAGCGGCGCGCGCCGGCGAGCA
>CAYNLM010000172.1:0-5707 GCA_964398045.1 uncultured Nitrospira sp.
GGACAGCAGTCTGGAGCGATTGCTCAACTCGGTACCTATAGTTTTCAGGCCACAAAGACAGTCACGACTGGTGAAGGTGGCATGGTCGTGACCGAAGATGAAGAGATAGCACGGAAGATGATGCTTTATCGAAGTCACGGCGTATTGGGCCGTCGCTACTGGCACGAACTGCCGGGTCACAACTTCCGGCTCACCAATCTGCAAGCGGCGCTCGGTTGCGCACAGCTCAAGCGGCTCGACTCCATTATCAGGGAGCGAAAGCGTGTCCATCGAATGTATACAGCGGCGTTGAAGGCTGTCGAAGGGGTGCGCCTGCAGGCATTCCGCCCTGAAGTCGATCCGGTCCTCTGGGCCTTTGCTCTGGAGATCGATCCCGCCGCATATCCCCAAGGACGCGACAAGGTGATCGAGCAGCTTGCGGTCGAGGGAATTGAGACGCGGAACGGCTTCTACGCGGCCAGCCAACTTCCCATTTATCTCGATCGTGCACCACTTCCGAACTGTGAGCGGCTGGCAAATAACGTCATTAGCCTCCCGACCTTCCCTTCCCTGGATGACGGGCAAATAGATTACGTCACTTCCAAACTGATTGCATTGCAGAAATGAAGTTCAATGAAGATATCCTGGAGCGCTACCTCAGCTTGGCTCCTATCCCACTGGCATTCGAGCGCTTTCTCGAGGCCCGCATCCATCAGCGCCATCGCTTTCAAAGACCAATTCTTGATATTGGCTGCGGTGAAGGGCTGTTTGTTAAGGTCGTTTTTGGCGAAAAGATCGATACCGGCATTGACCCAAATCCGCGCGAGCTTGCGAGAGCGCGTGTCCTCGATGCCTACGAGGAGCTGATCGAATGCAATGGCGATGCAATCGACAAGCCAGATGGGCGCTACAATACGGCCTTCTCAAACAGCGTTCTGGAGCATATCCCCGATATCGAGTCTGTCATCCGCGAGGTGCATCGACTTCTAGCGCGTGGCGGGAAGTTCTATGTGACTGTGCCGTCGCACCGCTTTGATGAGTATAGCGTCCTGAATCAGATACTGTGTGCGTTAGGCTTGCGCGAGCTAGCTGGCAGGTATCGGTCATTTTTCAACCGGTTCTGGCGGCATTATCACTACTACACCCCGGAAGGATGGAGAGCGCTTGCGCAGCGAACAGGATTTACGGTGACGGAAATTCATACTTACGGTACGAAGAGGATCTGTCTGCTCAACGACTTCCTCGTTCTGTTCAGCCTCGTCTCATTCACCATCAAGAAACTTACCAATCGCTGGGTACTCTTCCCCGGCTTGCGCCGCTTGGTGATGATGCCGGTGGCGATGGCAGCCCATAGACTGCTCGAAGGAGCCGATAGCACCCGAGACGGCGGCCTCGTTTTCATGGAATTGACGAAAGTATGAAGGCTTCGGTGATCCTGCCGACATATAATGAGGCCGACAATATCGTAGGTCTTGTCGAGGAAATTCTCAAGAACTTCCCGTCGGATGTGGAACCTGAAATACTTGTCGTAGATGATGACAGTCCAGACAAGACCTGCGAGGTTGCAAGAAACGCCTTCGCCGCGAACTGCAATGTGCGCATTATCCTGCGAACGGAAGACCGTGGATTTGCGAAATCGATCCGTGCAGGTATTGAACAGGCTACGGGGGAACTTATCATCGTGATGGACACAGACTTTACGCACGACCCCGTCGAGATTCCGCGCATGATCCACATTGCGCGCGTCTACGACATTGTAAGCGGTTCGCGGTTCTGTGCCGGCGGTAACATGCAGGACAGAAAACATTATCTGGCCAGTCTGGCCTACAACTGGCTTCTGCGCGCAGTGCTTCACACCCAGCTTCAGGATAATCTCGGCGGCTACTTCATCATGAAGCGCGAGAAGCTTCTATCGCTTCCATTGGACCAGATATTTTATGGCTATGGAGAATACTTCTTTCGCCTTTTGTACTTTGCGCAGCGGCGTGGATTCAAAATAATCGAGATTCCGGCTATCTACCGTCTGCGCCCCCATGGAGCCAGCAAATCGAGTTTTCTAAAAATGCTTTTTTCGTATTCCGCGGCGGCGATGATGCTCAGGATGAGCGGCAAAGGTCTGACGACACATGGCGATCAAAAAAAAATGTAGAGATCTATTCTTCATGGGCGACCCTGAGGTTATGCTTTCCCTGAAAAGTGAAACGCCATGAACACACGGATTTTGGGCACAACGGCTACCGCAGCCAGCAGGGTGCCTTTTGCTATTTCTATGGGTACTGACATCGAAGGACTGGTCGTTGGCAACTGCTTTCTTTGCAACGATGCGCAGTAGCAGGGCTTGGAACTGTATTGCAAGGGCGCTTTTGAGTTGGCTTGTTTGTGCGGGAGGCATGAAAATCGTCGAGATGTGCACTGAGTCTCCATGCAGGTGGCCTTTGTTTTGACGATGGCGCAGCATTTTGCGCAAGCAAGATTCACACATAGGAAAGGCATGTTCAGAATTCCAGAAAGTCTGCAAACCGCAGAATGCGAGCCTCCGTGGCATCCCGTAACATGAGCCTGTCAAAACTCCCCGTTGTGCTACGGGTCAGGGTTGATTATTACGTCAACAAAATCCGAGTCGTCGGCCTCGGTTGGACTATTCGGTGGCTTGCTCGCCGAATCGCAATCGAAGTCATGTGGGTCGTCCTTCTTCCGATCACGGTTATCGCGCACCTAGCGGGCTACCGGCGGGTCTCTATCTTCGTCGAGCGTATTGGGCATCTCGCCTCGGAGTTTGACTGTTTCCTCAAGGAACGGGCGCTGGGCCGGCTGCCAGAGCGAAGATGGTTTGTCGTCGCGCCGCATCGTAAGGCGGCCAACCCTTCCTTACTCGACTACTGGAAACAGCATGTCTCTATTATCCAGAGTCCTTGGATGTGCGCGGTCCTGAGTGCGATGGGGCGTCACGGGTTGATGGAGTACGACATTAGTCATTACACCCCGACCCCGGTAGACAAAGGCACCGCGACCTATCATTCAGTGCTCGCGGCATGGGGTAATCGACCACCAATCCTTTCCCTCGACGAGGCACATCGGACCCGAGGGCGTGCAGTTCTTGCCGAAATGGGTGTTCCTCACGATGCCTGGTTCGTTGCCATTCACGCGCGAGAACCCGGGTTTTCCGTGCAAAACGAATCTGCGCAAGGCTTCCGTAACAGTGACATCCGGAGACTCATACCGGCCATTCAAGAAATACGCCACCGGGGAGGTTGGGTGGTTCGCATGGGGGACCCGTCAATGCGGCCATTGCCGCTGATGGACGGGGTCGTGGATTATGCGGTCCATCCCTCCAGAAGTGACTGGATGGACGTCTTTCTCTGTGCTGAAGCACGTTTTTTTGTTGGAAACACTTCCGGGCTATACCTTGTGGCGACCGCATTTGGTAGGCCATGCGCGCTGGCGAACGTGATTCCCTCGTCGCATTTTGCGTTTGCTCCTGCCGATGTATCTATTCTGAAGTTAATCTGGTCTGACCGACTGAGCCGATACTTGACATTTTCCGAGATTTTCGGCAGTCCCGTAGCGGATTACCGGTTTTCGAAACTCTTCACCGAGGCAGGCTTGAGAGTGGACGAGAATACCGAGGAAGAGCTGCGCGATCTTGTGATGGAAATGCTCGATCGAGTAGAAGGTTCCTACCGCGAAACGTCCGTAGAGCGAGCGCTCCAAAAGCAGTTTTTCTCGCTTCTTCGTCCGTGGCATTTCGGACATGGGGCGGCAGGGCGAATCGGTGCCCGTTTCCTCGATCGGCATCGAAACCTCTTTGGGCCGGGGTCCGTGTAGTCGATGGAGGTCCTCCACAAGCTCAAACTGGCGGCTTCGTTTGTGGAGTGGCAGACTCTGGCCGCGCGACTTTTCCGCTGCCCGCTGTGCGGGACGTCCGTGATTATCCAGTTGAATGCCTCTGCGATCGGCGTGCGCTGCCTGCGTTGCGCAGCGAGTGCCATCACGATGTCACTCGTTTCTGTGCTCGAGAAGGAGGTCGGGGCCCTCGGGGCTTTGCACGTGTACGAACTCTCTTCACGCGGGCCGCTTGTCAGTTGGTTGCGTCGCCGTGCGGGTCGCTTAACCTGCTCGGAGTATTTCGAGGGCGTACCACTAGGTGAGGTGGTGAACGGTGTTAAATGTCAGGACGTGCAGCGGTTGACGTACGCCAGCGCTTCCTTTGACGTCTGTACCTCAACTGAAGTATTCGAACACGTCCCGGACGACTCGCGCGGATTCGCCGAACTGCACCGCGTGTTGCGGCCGGCCGGGCGCCTGATTTTCTCAGTACCAATCGTATCGGCAGCTAAGACCGTGGAACGTGCGGTAATGGAACATGGAACGTTGCGCCATCTCCTGCCGCCTGAGTATCATGGTGACCGCATCCGCGGACAGGGGCAGGTGCTCGTGTACCGCGACTACGGACTCGACGTTGTGGACCGGGTGAAGGCGCACGGCTTTCGCGATGTGCGACTCGTAGAGCCGACGCATCAGCTAATGAGCTGGGCATGCCCGATTGTTGTCGCAACAGCATAATGCCGTGCCGATAGAAGTATGCGAGCGCTCGCCATGGTGGTTGCTTCCCTTCGCCGTTCCGAGGAGCAGTGGTGCATAACATACTGTCTCACCATGCCGTGTTCTCTGATGATGAAGGTACTCAAACAGGATGCCAGCCAACCGGTGCTGAAGCTGTTTGTCTTGGACATAGATCGTATGGATTCCAGGAATAAGAGGTGAAGAGTAAGTCCTTATCCGTATCGATTGTCACATACTCGCCGGACACTGATCTGTTGTCACAGACCCTGCGCGCTCTTCTTGCCGCGGTTGAAAAGGCTCATTCGACAGGTTCGCTCGGATCGGCGTCCGTATACGTCGTGGACAACGGCCCCGGTTCCATTTATGAGGGTATGCTTAATGCGCTGATCGTTTCAGGGCTGGCCAGTAGGGTTATTCCGATCAGGCGTGTGCTGTCTGGGCATGGGAACGTCGGCTACGGACGGGGCAACAACATCGCGATCCGGGAAGCGGTGGAAGACTATCATCTTGTGCTGAATCCCGACGTGCTTATGGAGCCCGACGCGCTCGCTCACTCGCTTGATTTCATGGAACAGCGGCCGGATGTCGGTCTGATGAGCCCTGCAGCCTTTTTCCCTGACGGAAAGCGACAGTACATATGCAAACGTTATCCGACCTTGCTCGATCTCCTGTTGAGGGGAATCAGTCCCAGGTGGCTACAATGGATTTATCGCCATCGCCTCGCTCGCTATGAGATGCGGGATGTGATTGCTGACGATGTTGTTATGGATGTCCCGATTGTGAGTGGCTGCTTCATGCTCTTCCGACGATCTGTACTAGACCAACTTGGTGGATTCTCTGACAAATACTTCCTTTACTTCGAGGACTTTGATTTGAGCCTTAGGGCGAGGAAAGTGTCACGCATCGCATACGTTCCAGCGGCGAGAATCATTCATTTCGGCGGCGGTACGAGCCACAAGGGCCTAAATCACGTCTCAATGTTTCTGCAATCTGCGTGGGTATTTTTTGGTATCCACGGTTGGCGAGTTCTTTGAGAATCTAGCGCGGCATGATGTGACCAAAAAGTCGTGCTCATTATCCTGATCTACACGGATCACGTGAATCGTCTCGTGTGGCATAAGTAAGTACCATCGGGCGGGCTGTGGCCGATCGAGTCTTGGTTACA
>CAYNLM010000173.1:0-5646 GCA_964398045.1 uncultured Nitrospira sp.
GTCGAAGGGTCAGTGCCTATTGACTGCGAAGACGTTCACGAGGCGTGATCGTCGGCTTTCTCGTGTTCATCGTCATCGCGACCCTCATGATCACTACATGAACTCGGTCGCGGGTCATCCTCCAGCTCAATTTCGAGCGCCGTCGAGACTCCATTTGAGAGTGCGGTACCTGTCACCTCAACGAATCGGCCATTGAATCGGCCATTCGCCAACGTCGCAGGGCTCAGCCCCCCCTCAAACTGGGTCGTCACGGTATTGCAGTTATAGCAGAAGGTGATCCCCGCCACAACGAACGTCCCCTTCGTGGTATCCAGGGATGCAATGGCTCCGCGGACTTCAATCGCTGCCATGTCCAGGGCATCCTCAAGGTCCACTTCCACCGCTTGTAACGGCCCACCGGCCGTCTGCGGAGGAAGCGCCGTCACGTCCACCAACTGGCCGACCTTGAGCGAGTCAAAGGACATCAGTGGATCGTCGAATCGAGTCAGATTGTCCACGGCTTGGACAAAGAGCGTGTCCTTGTTGAGGCCGAACGTTTTGGTTTGGGGTTGCAGGCTGCTGATCGTGCCCGCCACCTCAAGCAGGTCACCTTTCGAGCATCGCTCATCCTTCACCCGCACGAGCTTCACCCTGTCGGCCACCGAAGATTGGCTGCCTGTCTGATCGGTGCTGACCGGCCCTGCGAGCACTTCGACGAACAGGCCCTTGGCCAGGTTTTGCTTGAGCGCCTCGGGGTCAAACTTGGCCGAGGCGGTATTGAAGGTGATGGCGTGGGCATCGGGCGCATCAGGGGTTCCGCCAAACAGAGTGATCGTATCTTGCCCAAGGTTCGTAATCGGAGCGAGCACCTTGATCTTCTCGTTCACCGCAGCCGGCGCCCCCTGGTTGCGTTGAATGCGGCGGGCATGGAACACAGGCGAAGCCGGATCGGCAGTGGGTTCTCCGATCACATCCACGACGAGATTACCGGTGTCCGTATTGACGAATGGGGTGGCTGCGGTCACCGGGGGATCGAACCAGGTCTTCTGGTCGAAGCAAAACGTAAGTCCCGCAACCACAAAAGTCGGACAGCTTCCGCCGTTGGGCACTGCGGACACCGGCGCAGCAAGGCCTGACACCTTCCCCCGAGCTTTGACGACGCTCAGGAACCGCGCATTCATGGACGACGGCCGAAATTCGACTCGCCCATCCTTCTTTACGATCACGGTGCCGAGGTCGATGAGCGCCCCGCCTCCTTGCGGCACATTCAACGTCAAGGTACCGGTGATCCCGTCAGGGGTCGTGAATCGAATCGTCACGGGGCCGTCGGGAACGCCGATCAACTCAAACCGTCCTCCCCCAACCGGGAGAGCCTTGATGGTGGTCCCGACCACCTCCACACGCCCTTTATTGCCTCCGGCATAGGCAAGCGATTCCGTGGTGAGGAAGTTCCAGAGTCGGGCAAAAAATGACCGCGTGTCGGACACGGGTTCGCGGGAGGCCATCGCGGTCGTCGGCATGGTCCCTGTCACTACGTTACTTCCAGCCGAAGCCACCGGAGCAGAGCCGCCGCTGCCCCCGCTGCTACACGCAATCAGAGACAGAAGCGCCATGCTACAGATCAGCACTCGACCAATCTGGAGCACGGGTCGCCCTTGCGAGTTACTCGTGACGAAGAGTCTCATGGAACACCTCCTGTGTATTACACAACATCATTAACGGTGTCGAACAAGCCGGCTACACGACTTGCCAGACTCACTCTCAGCCGAAGAAAGAAGCTAGCTATCGGTGAAGTATCGTTTGCCCACTATCGTCTCGCCTCGCCTAAGCAGGTACGCTAGTCACTCTCGATTTCGATTTCGTTCCAGCCCACCGAACTGCCGTTCCGGATGCCCTTCGCCTTGACCAATGTTCCCTCTTTGGCCGTGCTGAAGAAGGCGGCTCGACCGATCACGCCGTCGTTCGGACCCTTGAATTTATCGTCCGCGACCGGCGTCGTATCTATGAGAACTCCAAGCACGGTGACGTTGGGGTCTGCGGCAGATTGCACCGCTCCCTCCAGGATAACCCGCGTGTCCGTCGAGAGCTTGTCAACTTCTGCAGCAACAACGCTGTTGGTCCCGGTCTGACGCCCTCGGACCCGTATATGGTCATTCTCCACGACGGAACCGTCCTTGAACGCAGTCTGAGCATTCGTATCAACCGTAATGGGGGATAATCCTTTGATGGTGAGGGGCGTCACACCGGCAACATCGCCTTCGAGTTCCACGTTATCTCTGAACGACACTTCCCGGGCCGTGAGAACCCCGTTGGACAAAGACCCTTCCACCTGGATCTCGACGCCCGGCGCCAAATCACCGGCGACACCACCTTCAAACCTGGTGTTCGCATTCGTGACAACGGGCACACCGTTGACCGTAAAGCTGTCGGATGAACCAAACAGCGTGATCGCCCCTTCCACCTCGATTTCATCGGCGTTCGCCACATCGATCCGCTCCGGGTCCACTCTGGTCGCATTCATGGTCGTTGTTAGTGCATCACACGGACTGCCGATCACCTCCACCAGCACATCATTCCAGGCCTTCCCGTTCAGATTCGGCATGTCGCGGAAGGCAGCGCCGCCGTAGCTCACCGTCAATCCTCCGATGGTAAAGGTCTGGGCGCCGCTATCGTGATTTTCGACGATGCCTTTGACCTGGCAGGTGGCCGGCGAGGTTTTCTTTTCGATCAGCGTGGCGATAATCCGGCCCTTGGCTTTCACAAAACCGTTCACTTCCACGAGATCTCCTACGCTGAGTCCACCGATTTTCTGAGGATTGTTGTCAAACAGCGTGCCGTTGTCGATCAGGACGGTTTGGCCTAAGACGATAATACGATCATTCGTCGACGGTTTGGTTTGAATCGCCCCCTCCACGACATCTTCCTGAGTGACAGTTGTCGCCGTCCTGGTGCCGGTAGAGGAGAGCGAGCCATTGACCGTCACGACCATGCCCACCTTGAGATCGTTCTGTGATCCCGGCTGTCCATCGACCACGAACGACGCGTTCTGAGTCTGGTATTCCTTCCCATTCAGTTTGATGCTGCCAAATCCGGTGATGACACCTGAACTCACCGAGGACATGGTCGTGGCGCTGGGTGCGCCAGTCCCTCCTCCGCCGCCACCGGAACAAGCCAAGGCAGTCAGCACACAGAAACCGGTAGCGAGCGTCGCAAGGAATGGTATGCGTTTCATGGTCTAGTCCTTTTGTGGTGTGAGCGGAACGTCATCCTCAAAATAATAGACGCCGATCCCTACCCGTTTGCGTCCGGTTCCGCTCACGGCAGGATTCACATCCCGGTCCCGTCGCGAGAGCCAGCGATCGATGCTTTCCAGAAAGGCTTGGGCTTGATCGGCGGACAGGCGTTGAAATTCCCGGACGGCTTCCACCGGCACGTTGTCGTACATGACTTTGCGCTGGTAGCGTGGAGCGGCCTGCCGATTGAGATTGTGCGCAATCGTCGCGATGAGATCCGCCGTATCTGTCCCCAGAATGTGCAGCTTCTCCGTCTCACTCTGTTCCGGCACGTAGAAGCGGGCTTGCAGACGGATACGACCATCCTTCGTCCGGCGCACGGCTCCGACTCGAAGCAGCTCGTCCAACATCGCCCTGACCAGCAAATCGCCGCTGTAGCGCCGAACCAATTCTCCGAACGACGCCGCCTTGCCCTCTACCGGCAGGGCAAGAGGAGCCCCGGTCTTGTCATGGAATTCCTTGTCGCGAACCCAGCCAGTGATGACGCGAGCCGCCCGATTGTACCGGTCCGTGGCCTCCTGATCCTCCACGCCCGCGGTCGTCATGATGCGACGCACCTCCTTGCGCGTGAGGCCGGTCAGGATCGAAATGCGTGAGGTTGTCTGTTTCTTGCCCGGCAACATGAACTCTTCGGCAGCCACGCGGACATACACCTGGCGAGCGACCGCCGACAGCACATCGCAGGGAATCCCGTGCTGCAGAAGAATGCGCACCAGGGGGCGCATTAACGCGGCGAGCGCGGCGATGATCGGTTTGGCGTGCCGTCTAGGCATTTTGGAACTAATATCCCAAATGTGAACTTCCTTGTCAACTACCGCCTCCCGAGGGCAAACAAAAGGGTCGGGAGTCTGTGTTGAAAGACAAGGCCGTTCGCCAGCCATCTGGCCAAAATGAAAATCTTGTTGTCGATGGAAGGTTTGGTGGGCCGTGCAGGGGTCGAACCTACGGCCCGCTGATTAAGAGGCCGTTCAGGGCCATTTTTACAAGGGTTTGATCGGTCAACGGTTTCCCCGTTCTTTCGTCAAATCAGGTGCTTACGAGTTCTCGATAGATTCTATTGAGTCGATAGAGTCTGTGATTTTGACCCCCTCCAACACAAATTATCACAGCAAAGGCCCGCCGATTTTCAATCGAAACACCGAAAGTCAGCGGGCCTCTTGCCAATATGCCACTTATGGCATACCATGGGGCTACCAGTAGGGTACAGTAGGCTACGGTAGGGCACCGTACGACAGGACTTGAATGAAGCCGGTTCATTTTGTGGGGTCTTCTCGGGAAGATATGCGGGAGCTTCCCGAAGATGCCAGGGAAACGGCCGGGCATCAACTCTTCAAAGTGCAGCAAGGAAAAGAGCCGGATGATTGGAAGCCTATGCCAACGGTTGGTCCGGGAGTCCAGGAAATCCGCGTCTGGGAGGAAAGCGGGACCTATCGGGTTCTCTACGTCGCCAAGTTTGAGGAGGCGGTGTACGTACTGCATGTCTTCGAGAAACAATCTCAGAAGGCTCCGAAAGGCGATATCCACCTAGCCAAGAGCCGATATGCCGACTTGTTGAAGTGGAGGAAGGAGCAAGACCTATGACGCGCATGACAGTTACCAAAGGCAGCGGGAATGTGTTTCGGGATTTGGGATTCTCCGAAGAGAAGTCCGCTGAATTGATTCTGAAAAGCAGCCTGCTGCAAGCTCTTCAAGAGACGATCAAAGGGCGGGGATGGAAGCAAGTTGAAGCCGCGGCTCAGTTGGGGATTGACCAAGCCAAAGTGTCTAAGCTCTTAGCCGGCCAGATGGCCGGATTTTCCATCGAACGCCTAGTCCATTTTCTCTTGCTGCTCGGCCGAGACATACAGGTCACGGTTCGCAATGCTTCTCGTGGCCGACGGCGCGGAACAGTGCGGACGAGAATTGCCAGGAAGTTGGATAAAATCGCTGGGTAGCCTGCAGACTTCTGCTCAATACACTGTGTCCGACGCTGTCTCCCTATTCCAATCGGTCTGTCTTTGAAAACATTGCGGAAAAACTTTCAAAGCGAGCAGGGCTTGCAAGAACACGTACAGATTGTGGAATCTCAAGGTAAGAGAGGGCTTGAGTGATCACTGCAGGAAAAAAATATTTTTCTGTTTTTCCGTCTACACGGCGTCTACACCGGTCACTGGCGGGAGACGTAAGGCTTGCAAGTTGTTGATTTTTGGTGGGCCGTGTAGGGGTCGAACCTACGGCCCGCTGATTAAGAGTCAGCTGCTCTACCAACTGAGCTAACGGCCCACCTAGGTCGGTATGTCTGGAAGATATTGTCTGTTGTGGTCCCTGCCTGCTTGCTGGTGGTGCGCCTGACAGGATTTGAACCTGTGGCCCTCAGCTCCGGAGGCTGATGCTC
>CAYNLM010000174.1:0-5565 GCA_964398045.1 uncultured Nitrospira sp.
CGCATATACTGTTTACGATGGTGAGCCGGGTGGTATAGGGACATGGGAAAGAAAAATGGAGAGCGCGTTTGCGGGTCAAGAAAGCCGTAGTGTATGAGACGAACCCTGGGCCCGGATACTGAACCAGTCACACGACGTGCGGTAGGGAGGAATGTTCTATGGCTCCGAACCCCGGTTTTCCATTGGTGCTCGATGTCAAAGGCTGGTCGGTCTTGGTGATCGGCGGCGACGAGGAGGCCGCCGAGAAAACGCAGCGCCTGCTCGAATCCGGCGCCCGCGTGACGGTGATCAGTCCCACCTTGAATGAGACGCTGCGGCAATTGGCGGCCTCGGCGAAAATCATCCATCGTGGACGGCATTTCCGCGAGACGGATCTGGAGCACACCATTCTCGTGTTGAACACCCTGCGGGGAGACCGCGACTTCGCCAAGATGCTGATCGGGAAGGCTCGGGAAAAAGGATTCCTCCTGTGGTCCGTGGATTATCCGGAGGCCTCGAGCGTGACGATGCCGGCGGTCGTCGCGTCCGGCCATGCGCGGGTGGCGATCAGTACCAGCGGCGTGGCCCCGGCGCTCTCCGGATTTATGAAAGAAGATTTGGAACGCATTCTGGATGCCGAGTTTGCCTCGTTTGTCGAATGGCTCGGACAATTGCGGGAACAGGCGAAGGCGAACGAACCGGATGCCGAGAAACGCCGGGCGCTGTTACGTGAAGCGCTGGATGGGTTCCGATTGCTGGGCAAGGTGCAGTATCCCAAAGTCTGGCTGGATGAACGGGCAAACGCTGCGTCAGGCGTGAAGCGTGAAGCGTGAAGCGCAAGAAGGAGAACGCGATGGTGCTGTTGGAATTCAGTATGTCTCCCCTGGGAAAAGGGGAGAGTGTGGGAAAATATGTGGCCCGGTCGCTCGACATCATCGATAAGAGCGGCGTGGCCTATCGCCTCAATCCCATGGGAACGGTGTTGGAGGGTGAGTGGGACGAGGTGTTCGGTGTGGTGAAGAAGTGCTATGAACGCATGAAAAAGGACTGCAATCGCATTTCCTGCACCATCAAGGTTGATTATCGGAAGGGCCCTTCCGGGCGTTTGGAGAGCAAAGTCGCGAGTGTGGAAAAGAAGCTGAAGCGAGCGATCAAACACTAAGCCTGCACGTGCAATGGGCTCCATCATCCTGCTGGATGGGGCCTCGATCCTCTCCGTTATCCGACCCGATCCCTATCTCCGTCCTTCCATAATAAAGCCTCATCTCTAAGGTTTTTCTGCTGGAATTTACTAGGCTTCCTCTTTATACTACGCGCTCCCGCGGCCCCGCCTTATTGGAGGTGTGTCATGGATCGATCGCTGATTGGTGATGATGCAACAGATGGTTGCACATCTGGTGCGCCGCTCTTGGATCGACGGCCCGCTGATGCGGAGTCTCCGAATATCTCATCTTTCGCCGTGTGTGTACTTATGAGTGTGATGCCATGAACAGCCTGATGGATGGGCTCGAGCTGAAGACGCTGTCCGGCCTTGGGCTGTTGCCCAAGGATCGTACGATTCTTGAGCGGGAGGTGATGGAATTTCGCCCGTTTGGGTTGGACGAACAGGGGCACACGATCAGAGATTTGAGCGGGATGAGCATCCGAGCGATCGTCCTCTATCTGGAGAAAACCGTCGCGCAACAGCAGGGGGAAGCGGCGGGCCGCGAAGTTGCGCAAGAGCTCTGTCGGTTGCTGAATCAGCGCATCAAAGATCCCGTTTACCATGTGACGCCTGAATTCTTAAAGAACGCCTGGAACAGCTACTCCTATGAGTTCGCGGCCTATCTCTATGAGCTGTGCGAGCGCCTCTCCGGTGATCCCCACTTCATTTTTCGGGGCGGAATGGAAAAGGCTTCTCCCATCATGCAGGTACTGGCTCGGCCGTTTTCGCTTGAGCAGATCTACGGCATGTTTCCGTACTTCGGCAATAAGTTCGCGTCCGGCTCCATCGAATGCCGAGTCGTCGAAATCACGCCCGCGTCGGCCACGCTCGCCATGCGCTTTTCCGATCGCACTCTTCGCCAATTCGGTCCATTCAGGAGACGATGCGCCTATCTCATCTGCCAGTCCGCGCAGGGTATCCTGGCCGCGGTACCTGCTCGTGTGCACGGTCTTCCTCCGGCGACCTTGACGGACCTCTCGTGTATCGCCAACGACGACGACTGGTGCCGATGGGTCATTCGATGGCAGGCCGATGGACCGGAACGCTGGGTCAGACGCAAGCGGCAGACGGCGTCGCCGCATGTGTCGGTCATCACGGCTCAGCAGAAAATGCCGCAGGCAGACCTTCCTCCGCATGAGCATCAACCTGGCCTGGCCGGCGCGCACGCCTCTCATTCTCACGCAGGGTGGGATCTACGGTGGCAGAGCCAATCGGAGCGGCATGTGGCCTGGTTCCTCTGGAGCGGTCTCGCCGGTCTGAGCCTTGCGCTGGCGCTTAGGACGGTGTCTCCCACCGTGGTGTTCGGCGACCTCATGCTGGTCGGGTTGCTGCCGCTGCTAGCCGCGGGCTTGTTGATCAATCGGTCTTTGCGCAAGGAAAGCTCCCGGCGCGAGGCCTTGATCCGGGAGCAGATCAGTTTCGTCGAGTCCCGGCACGAGGAATTACGTGAAGCCTATTTGGAGCAGGAACAGACGCGGGTCGAACTCCGCCGCAAGGTGACGCAGCTGACGGCGCTCCATCGCGCCGGATTACTGTTCAGTTCCACGCTGGACCGTCACACGTTGCTGCAGCGCGTGTTGGAGACGCTCACGCATGATCTCCATTACGATCGCGCCATGGTGTCCTTTTTTGATCCCGCGCGAAGCGTCATCGAGCATGCGCGCGTCATCGGTGTCTCGCCGGAAGTGGAGACCTTCGCCCAATCGTGCCAGATTCCGGTGACGGATCCCGACAGTCCTGAAGGGACGGTGGTACTCCAAGGCCGCCCGCTCCTAATCGAAGACATCCGGGTGGTGTGGGCTCAGCTCCACCCCTTGAATCAAACGCTGGTGGACATGAGCAAGACCAAGGCGTTGATCGTGGTCCCGCTGAAAACGAAAGACCGTGTCTTGGGCACGCTGACGGTGGATCGGACCCACGAGCACAGCCTCACGCAGGATGATCTGGAACTCATGACCACCGTAGCCAACCAGGTCGCGATTGCGCTTGATACCGCGTCGGCCTACCAGCAAATCGAGGAGTGGAACGTCGGATTGGAATTGAAAGTCAGGGAGCGCACGGCTGCGCTGGAGCAAGCGGACCGGTTACGCTCCAAGTTTTTGTCGCACGTGTCGCACGAACTGAAGACGCCGCTCACGTCGATTAAAGGCTTTCTTCAAAACTTGCTGGACGGCCTGACCGGTCCGCTGAACGACAAGCAGCAGCGCTATCTCTCGCGTATGCTGGACAACTCCGACCGCCTCATTCGCATGATCGAGGACTTGCTCGATCGCACCAGCTTCGAGGCCGGGCGAGTGGAATTGGTCCCGGTCGAAGTGGACGTGGAGTCCTGCATCCTGGATGCGATCGAGCAATTGCGTCCCTTGGCCGGCGTGAAACGCCAGCGGCTGGACGTGTGCTACCCGGCCGGCTTCTTGACGGCTTGGGCGGACCGCGATCGCGTGATCCAAGTGATCGTGAATCTCGTTCAAAATGCCATCAAATACACGCCGAACGACGGCTTGATTACGGTGGCTGCCGAGTCTGCCGGTCCGCGGATGGCCCGGATCGTCGTCCGCGACACGGGCCCTGGCATTCCGGCTGAATGTCTTGAAAAGATTTTCGATCCGTTTTTTCGCGTCCAACAGGGGCAACGGAGCGGACCGAAAGGATTGGGCTTGGGTCTTTCGATCGTGAAAACACTGGTCGAACTGCAAGGCGGAGAAGTGGCGGCGAGAAACCATCCGGAGGGGGGTGCGGAAATGTCCTTTACCCTGCCGGTCCTTTCCACTGCCGCCGCGCCCTATGCCGGCATGCAGGCGGCCGCCAAAAAAATTCTGGTGGTCGATGATGACCCCGATATTCGCCAGCTGTTGCTCGATCGCCTGCACGCACTGGGCTATCAGCCACATGCCGCGGTCGACGGCCAACAGGCGCTCGAGGTGGTAGGTACTGAGAAGTTCGGCGGAGTGATCCTCGACATCGGCATCGGGCAGGTAGACGGTTTAGAAGTCTTGAAGCGCATTCGGCAGAGTCACCCGCATGTTCCCGTCATCATGATTACCGCCTCCGCGTCTCAGGAGTTGGCCGTTCGCGCAATTGGAATGGGGGCGCAGGCGTATCTATTGAAGCCGTTCGAAGCCGGCGAGCTTCAGCAAGCCATGAAGACGTGGTTCCGTCTGGAATAGGCATGCGGAAGCCGGACGGAAGAAGCGTTCTCATCTCGGTCAGCGCAGACCCGGCACGCGTTTCCGTCACGAGCGCGATAGTCGGTCCCTGTCTGTTGGCCTTCATGCTCGCGACGGCCGCAGGGCCTCCACCCGCGTCCGGCCAAGTGCCTCGCATACAAGGGCAGGGCACTGCGGCGTCGGGAATGGGCAATGCCTTCGCCGCGCAAGCCGACGATCCCTCCGCGCTGCATTACAATGCAGCCGGCATGACACAACTCCGCGGCGTGCAAGTGATGGGAGGAGGACTGTTGTCCGGCGGCACCACGACGTTCACCAGCCCCACCGGATTGAAGGCCACCGGCGATCGCAACGGCAGTCTCGCCTGGCCGCCGCCTGGACACGCCTACATCGTCGCCAACCTGAAAGATATCGGACTGACTGCGTTGGGCGATCTCACGGCAGGAATTGGTCTGACCATCCCGTTCGGATCCCTGAGCCGCTGGCCGCAAGACGGTCCCTTCCGAACGGTCACCACCTTCAGCACGTTGCCTCTGCTCGACATCAAGCCGACGGTGGCTTATCAACTGACTCGTGACCTTTCCGTCGGGTTGGGCGCAGACATCTATACCTTCAGCGGGATCATCGGTGAAGGCCACGCGGAGCAGCATTCAGTCTCGCCGGGAGGGATTGCGCCGGCTGGATCGAGGCTTGAGTTGTCCGGGAAAGATACGGCGGCGGGATTCAACCTGAGCCTGTTGTACACGGCGCTCCGCAACACCGACGGCCAGCCGGCCGCGAATATCGCCATTGTCTACCGCAGTCAGGCGACAATGCATCTCGCCGGCGCATTGTTAGCCAACGGCACCAAGGTGCAGGATGCGACGTCGACCCTGGTCCTGCCACAGATTATCTCCGGCGCCGTCGCCCTCTGGCCGGTCCGGACCGTCGATCGGGAGTGGAAGCTGGAATTGGATGTGGACTATGTGGGCTGGAAGTCGGTCAGAAATCTGGATGTCAGGCTCGCGAACGGGACGGTCATTCCGCAGCCGCAAGATTGGAAAAGCACCTATGCCACCATGGTTGGAACGGAATATCGATGGTTGAAAGTCGAGTCGATGCCGGACTGGGAAATCGCCCTGCGCGCCGGATATACGCATCAGCAGGCGCAAATGCCGGATCTTAGCTTCAATCCCGGCACCCCGTCGGCCGATGTGCATATTCTCTCCACCGGTC
>CAYNLM010000175.1:0-5421 GCA_964398045.1 uncultured Nitrospira sp.
AAATCGGCGTGGTTGCTGGGTGTATGGCGCCCCGCCCTCAGACCGGAGGCCGGCAAGACGTCCGTCGTACTGGCGGCGGTGGAACCTTTGCCGTTCGGACCCCCGATATGCCGGTAACGAAACCGGCGCGCCGGATGTCCGAGGCGGTCCAGCATAACGCTCATGGTATCCAGCCCCAGTTTGATCCCGTGCTTCTGGAGCCCATAGAGATACCCGATGGCGGCGGAGTAGGTCATCAGGAAGCCGGTGGGATGCTGAAGACTAAAAGTGGTTCACGAGGGTACTAATCGTCTCTTTGAGCTGCTTCCGTTCCACGATCATATCGATCATGCCGTGTTCCAGCAAAAATTCGGCTCGTTGAAATTGATCGGGCAACTGCTGCTTGATCGTCTGTTCAATCACGCGAGGCCCGGCGAATCCGATCAGCGCCTTCGGCTCCGCGATGATGACATCGCCCAGCATGGCCACGCTCGCGGTCACTCCGCCGAACGTCGGATCGGCAAGAATCGAAATGAACGGCAGTTTGGCCTCTCCCAGTTTGGCGACCGCGGCCGAGGTCTTCGCCATCTGCATGAGTGAGAGAATGCCCTCCTGCATGCGGGCGCCGCCGGACGCCGTGACCAGAATGACGGGCAGCTTCGCCTCCAACGCCCGGTCGATCGCGCGACAGAGCTTTTCTCCCACGACCGATCCCATGCTGCCGCCCATAAAACTGAAGTCGAACACGCACAACACCACGCGACACCCCCCGATCATTCCCTCGCCGATGACCAGCGCGTCTTTGCGGCCGGTCTTTTCCTGCTGAGCCTTGACCCGATCTTTGTAGGACTTCGTGTCGTGAAAACTCAGCGGGTCCTTCGGTTCCAGTTCCGTATCCCATTCCTTAAACGTCCCCAGATCCACCAGCAGCCCGATCCGCTCCATGACCGAGATGGGAAAATGATAGTCGCACTTCGGACAGACCTTATTGTTACGGTCGACTTCCTTGCGATAGACGATTTCCCGGCAGTGGTTGCACTTGAGCCACATCCCCTCGCCGCCCTTCGATCGCGGCGGCGCAGCGGGTTCCGACGTTTTCTCTTTTTTGAACCAGGCCATGTTCGCTCCCTCGCTCTGACGTGACGCTCACGGCAGTAGAACCCCGCCGAAGCTGGCGCAGAATAGCACAGCCGACCAACCGGCGCACGTTCAAAGAGATCTTTGGCCACGATGCGGGAGGTGCTCAGTGTCCCATGGCCACCGAGGTCATCTTCGCCAACATCCACACACCCAGGCAGAGGCTGGCGGCACTGGCACATCCCTGCAATGCGACGAACAGACGGCGGCTGACCGTCAACGAACAGACCAGCGGCAAACTGAGCGTGAATCCGATGACCATCATTCCGATAATCGATCCGATGCCGAAGACAGCGATCGACAAGAGTCCCTGCGCCATACGGTCGGTGGTCGAAACAATCATCAGCATGACCGCCGCCGACCCGGCCAGACCGTGCGCCATCCCGATGCACAAGGGGCGGAGGGACGAGGTCATCCAGTGCTGGTGCCGATGGTCCTCATGCAATTGGTGGCTATGGAGGTGCACATGCCGCTCGCCGTCATGGTGGTGACTATGCACATGCCATCGCTCCCGATAAAGTTTCAGCGCCAGAGTGCCGCCCAGGACGACCAGCACAATCCCGACGCCGGATTCAGCCAGCAGTTCGAACCGCTCAGGAATGTGAAGCCCCCAGGCCAGCACCACGGCGCCGACCATCAACAGCATCACCGTATGGCCGACTCCCCACCAGAACCCGACGGCGCTGGACGCGCGGAGCGAGGGCCGTTGAGCAAGCACCGTCGAAACGGCGGCGAGATGATCGGCATCGAGCGCATGCCGAAGTCCCAGCAGGAATCCGACGCCGAGTACTGTAAGCAGGTCTGTCTCCGGCATGGAGGCGTTAGAACATCGGGCCCTGATTGAGGAAACGGTAAAATTTGTTCTGAAGCGGCTGCCCGGTAGGCTGGAAGAAGGGATCGATCGCCGCGAATATCATCCGCCGCGCGCGTGCATTTCGAGGTGTGGATCTTCACGCAGCCGATCGATGCCGATCAACCCGCCGTCCCGCAGCCCCACCCGTTCCAACGCCTTGCGCTCTTCGGCGCCCCGATCTCGGCGAGCCGACCAGCCGGCCCGGATCATCCGGCGCATCTCCTCGGCGCTCGCCCCGGCGCGAAGCGGATTCCGCAGATCGGTCCCCGAGGTCGCGTACAGGCACAAGTACCACATGCCGTCCGCCGTCACGCGGCTCCGGTCGCACTGTGCGCAGAACGGCGTGGTGGTCGAAGGAATGATCCCAAACGTCGTGCCGTCCGGCAAGCGAAATCGCTGCGCGGGGGCGGCGCCTCGTTCAGGGAGCGCTTCGATCGGACCATAGTGCTGGCGCAACTGCTCCAGGATCATGGCCCGAGACAACACTTTGTCCAGGGACCACTCGTTCGCCCCGCCGACATCCATATACTCGATGAACCGGACTTCCGCTTGATAGTGTTTGGCGAACTCGATCAGTGGAATGAGTTCATCGTCGTTGAACCCGCGGATGGCCACCGTATCGAGCTTGAGGTTCGTGAATCCGACTTTCCCGGCCGACTCGATGCCTTCAATGACTCTGGAAAACTCGTCTCGTCTTGTCAGCTGGCGGAACCGCTCGGGCCTCAGCGTATCCAAGCTCACCGTCACCCGATGGAGTCCCGCATGGGAGAGGTCCTGCGCGTGATTCGCCAGAAGAATTCCGTTGGTCGTGAGCGCAATCTCGGTAATGCGCCGATCTTGCAGCAGAAGCCGCACCAGGCGCGGAAGGTCGCGGCGCAACAAGGGCTCACCACCGGTCAGCCGAACCTTATCAACCCCAAGATCGGCGAAGTATCCGGCGAGCGTCGCCATCTCTTCAAACGTGAGGACATCCTCGCGGGGAAGCCACACGTAATCTTCTTCCGGCATGCAGTACTGACAGCGCAGGTTGCAGCGGTCGGTGACCGACAGCCGCAAGCTCTTGAGCGGACGGTCGTGGGCATCGAAGACCGGCGGATAGCTGTCCGGCAATTGCGACGTCATTGTTACTCATTGCCCCTCACGCATCACTCGTGACGCGCTAGGGGTGTTCTTCAACCCAGACTTCCCCTTCGGGTGTATGTTCGAGCTTCCAAATCGGCGTGATCTGCTTCAACTCGTCGATCGCCCATTTACAGGCCCGGAAGGCCTCGGCGCGATGCTCGGCCCCCGCAATGATCAACACGATGTTTTCACCGATCGTGATGTCGCCATACCGATGGATGATCAGCAGTTCGAGAATGTCGAAATCTTTTAATGCCCGCTCTCTGATCTCGCGAAGTTTTTTCTGCGCCATCCCTTCGTAATACTCGAAGGTGATGCCATCGACATCCCGTCCCTTCGAGCGATCACGGGCGATGCCGAGGAACGTCGCGATCCCGCCGATCCGTTTCGAGCGGTTGCGCACCCGATCCAGTTCCTGATCGATCGAAAAGTTTTCCCGTTGGACGCGAACAAACTGGCCGTCGTCTAGAGGCTCCATGCTTGAGCCACCGGCAAAAGGAGGCAACAGAGCAATCTCGTCACCGTCCCGAATTTCCGTCTCCTCATGCGCAATTTCCTGATTGACCGAGACGAGGACTTTCTTCTTATGGATCAACTCTGCGATCTGCGGATAGCCGCCGTCCAAAAGTTCAACCAAATCTTTCACTCGTCGGCCGTTCGTCAATGCCAGCGAGAAGGACCCTTGATTCCCTGCCAGAGACTTGGTCATGCCGAAGAGCTTGATCGTGATCATCGTGCACTCACCCTCGTGTATAGGTTCCCGACTTCCCGCCGGACTTCGTGAGCAGGCAGACATCGCTGAAACTCATCCCGCGATCGATCGCCTTGCACATATCGTAAATGGTGAGCGCCGCCACGGACGCGGCTGTCATCGCTTCCATCTCCACACCGGTTTGGCCTGTGGTCTTCACCGTCGCAAAAATCGCGATCGCACAACGCCCGTCAGGATCAGGCTGGGATTCTTCTTTAAAGGAGATATCGACGCTGGTAATGAGGAGAGGATGGCACATGGGAATGAGGTCCGGAGTCTTCTTGGCCCCCATCACCCCCGCGACTTGCGCTACTGCCAGGACATCGCCCTTGGCGATCTTGCCGCGCTGGATTTTCTCCAGCGTCTCCGGCCGCATCAGGACGGTGGCCTGAGCCGTCGCGACCCGTTCGGTCGAGTCTTTGGCGCTGACATCGACCATCCGAGCACGGCCCGACTCATTGAAGTGTGTAAACTCAGCCATTTCTTTCGATGAATCAGCTGGTTAGCTTGCGCCAGTCGGTAATTATAGGTGCCGGAGGAAACGAAGGTCAAGCTGGGAAGTGGCGGCCTGGCAGTCGGCTCCCCGCGCCACGCGCACGAAGTTGGTGCACTTTCGACCAGGCGAGACTTGACGGCATCTATGAATCGGCTAAGAATATGCGCGCTTTGTTCTTATTCCTTATGAAGATTGTCTGCGAAGGAGATGAGGATGCCATCCGATCCGATTCGGATCAAGCTGGGAGAGGCGGGAATGCTGCGAGTGCAGGACATCGATTTCTCTCGGAATGAGATTCTGGTTCGCGACGGCAAGGGAGCGAGAGACCGAATCACCATGCTTCCCGAATCAACCAAAGCCCCGCTCCAGGACCACCTCAAGAAGCTTCATCGAGGGCCAGCGGGTGTCCGCAGCCCGCTGGATGGGATGTGAACGCATGCAAGGACGGGTGTTATGCCGATCCGCATAAGAATCAGTGATAAATGGCCCCACCGTCGCAAGCCATTGAAACGACAACGGGCATGGCGTATGGTTCCCGGACCGCAGTGGCGTGTTATACGGACAGAAATCGGTGGATCCAACTCTTATGCGGATCGGCCTAAACATTGTTGGGCGTATGCGGCACCGCCTATAAATGCCGCAACAATTAAGGAGATCATCACATGAAAATGTTACTTACAGTCGAATTTCCACTAGAACCTTTCAACTCACTCGTCAGAAGTGGAAAGGCAGGTGAGATCATTGGGCGTATCCTCGAAACAATCAAGCCGGAGACGGCCTACTTCGGAGAGCAAGACGGGAAACGCGGCGGAATCTTCATCATTAACGTACAAACTCCGTCGGATATACCTTTCTTTGCAGAACCCTTCTTTCTCAACTTCGAGGCCAGTTGTAAATTTCGCGTTCTGATGAGCCCAGAGGATTTGCAAAAGGCCGGCTTAGAAGAACTCGGCAAGAAGTGGGCGTGAAATTCGCCTAACACTGCGGTCAAGCGGGACGCGCCGCAAGCGGCGCGCCCCTTACCTCAAACGTTGAGCCTGTAGAAAAACTTTTGTTTCACGTAAAATCCAGCCATCGTCGGTT
>CAYNLM010000176.1:0-5360 GCA_964398045.1 uncultured Nitrospira sp.
TTTGAAGCCGGGGAAACTGTGCGCCCTTGGTCTGGTTCCCGTCCGCTTTTTCGAGGGCGCGGGCGAGGATGTGCCGGCTGTGTTCATCCTTCGATTCATGATAGGGAAGAGTCAAATAGAGCGGAGGGCCGTCGCCACCGGCGTGGAGCAAGGCGGCATCGGGAAGCAACGCCAGCATGTCCGGCTCAATGGTTTCCTTGGGACTCAAGACGACGGCACGAGCGATGGCGTTGTCCAGCTCTCTGATGTTGCCGGGCCAGGGGTAACGGGTGAGGGCATCCATCGCGGCGGTGCTGAGGGTCATGCCAGGCCGCTTGGCATCCTTGGAGTGGCGGTCGAGAAAGAACTGCGCGAGGGGCACGATGTCGCCTTGGCGTTCCCGAAGCGGGGGCAGTGTGAGGGTGATGATGTTCAGCCGAAAGTAGAGGTCCTCGCGAAACCAGCCGGACTTCACCGCGTGCCGGAGATCCTTGTTGGTCGCGGCGATAATGCGAATGTTCACCGACACCGTTTTCGTGCCCCCCACGCGGTGGAACTCCCTATCTTGTAGGACGCGCAACAACTTCGCCTGCAAGGGCAGCGACATGTCGCCGATCTCGTCGAGAAACACCGTGCCGCCGTCCGCCATTTCCAACTTGCCCTTTTGTTGCCGGTCGGCTCCCGTAAAGGCCCCGCGCTCATGCCCGAATAGCTCGTTCTCCAGCAACGTTTCCGTCAAGGCGACACAGTTGATGACGATGAGCGGCATCGCGTGCCGGTGGCTCCATTGATGCAGGGACCGGGCGAAGAGTTCCTTGCCGGTGCCGCTCTCGCCCAGCAAGAGCACGCCGGCGTCGGACTTCGCCGCACGCTGCGCCGCTTCGATCACCGCTCGGATCGACGGGCTGCTGCCGATGATCGACGCATACCGTCCGGCGACCTCCGAGCGCAGGCAATCGACGTGGCGTTGCAGCGAAGTCCGCTCCAGGGCCTTGCGAATGACGATGAGCAGATGATCTTTTTCCAGCGGCTTCGTGAGGAAATCGTAGGCGCCTTGCTTCATGGCTTCCACTGCGGCGTGAATCGAGCCATAGGCCGTCATCACGACGACGGGCAGGTTCTCCGCCTGCTTCATCTGCGACAGACGTGTGAGCACCTCGAGGCCCGAGAGTTTTGGAAGGTCCAGATCGAGCAGCACCAGATGGGGGGATTCCTGCTCGATTTGCTCGAGGGCCTGTTGTCCGTCCCGCGCGACCACGGTGCCGTAGCCGGAGGCCTGCAGGCGATCCTCCAACAGGGTCACGATGTCGGTGTCGTCGTCGACGATGAGGATTTTCGCTTTCATGGCGCAAGACCTTCGGTCAATAGTCATTGGTCACTGGTCAATAGGACAGGAGGCATCAGCCGAGCCGTCGTCCTCGCCATTGACTAATGACCGTTGACCATTGACCTACTCGCTCTCCATGACGTTGATCACCAGGCCGGTGAGGGGCTTGGGATAGAAGTAGGTCGATTTATGCGGCATCCGTTCGCCTGCCGTCGCCACCGCTTGGACTTCACTGACCTTCGTGGCATTGAGCAGGAGCGCGCCCGTGCCTGTGTCTTGGGCGACCCAATCCAAGGCTTCGTGATCGTCCTTGGTGTAGAGGATCGCCTCCTGCGTTTCTTGCGTGGGACAGAGTTTTGCCACGACGAGCTGTTGCAACAGCGAGACGTCCAGCCGTGCGCGGGGGGAGGCTTGAGCGGATGGGCGATAGGCCGGCTTCAGCGCCAGCGTCGCATAGCGGTCTTCTCCCTTGAGGGCGAGGCCGAACGTCGGTACCGTGCGGCCCTGCGTTCGGAGCGCAGCAATGAATCGACCCCGCGTCGCGGCTTGTGTGGAGGGGGTAAAAGGGAATTCCTGAAAATCGAACGTCTCTCCCAACAGCGTTTTGATCTGTGCATAGGGCGGGAGTGCCGCGGTCGTGACTCGATGCGTGGGCAGCACGGTCAAGCCCGGATCTTCCAGCGGCGCCAACAGCATCAAGACGGCATCGTACGGCTGCAAGCCCGCCGGCGAGTCGGCTTGTTCGCGCCTGATCCGTTGATAGTTCAAGGCGGTTTCGTAACGGTGGTGACCATCGGCGATGAAGAGCGGCTTGCTCTGCATCGTATCCACGACGTGCTTCAACACAAGCGGATCGGTGACAGCCCAGAGCTGCTGGCGGCATCCGCTGTCGTCCGTGAAATCGATGCGGGCCGGTTTCCCTTTCACCGCTGTTTCGAGCGAGGCGAGGACGGCGTTCTGCGGGTCCGAGTAGAGCAGCCAGATGGGACTGAAGTTGGTCTTGCAGGCTTCCAGCAGATTCAAACGATCGGTCTTGGCGGCGGCACGCGTATTTTCATGCGGATAGATATGCCCGGAGTCGAGCGGCTCGAGCTTCGTCGTGACCAAGAAGCCTCGCAGGATCTTACGGGGAGTGTGTGGATCGGACGAGGGCGGCTCGTATTCGATCGTGTGATAGTAAACGGCCGGCTGCGTGTCCCGTTTCAGCACCCCTGTCGCGAGCCAGTCTTTCAGCGTCGCCGCGGCGCGGGTATAGCGATTGTGCGTGGGGCTGTCGCCGGCCTGGTCGAGGCCCAATTCCAACCGAATGATGTTCCGGGGATGCCGATCGTGCAGCGCTCGCTGACCGGTTGCATCGATAATGTCATAGGGAGGCGCCACCACCCGCTTGACGTCGCCGACAACGGCCGGATCGTACAGGGTGCCGCGAAACGGGATGATCTGTGACATGAATGGGTTCCTTGCTGTCTGAGCGGTTGACGGTCGATGTGACAACGACTGGAAGGAGTGGACCACTTTCTTCCGACGGTGGTGCAGGCGGAGAAAGGCTACCGGTCGCGGGTAATCATGTAATCGGCGGCGACAGCCAATGCGCGCCGCGCGGTATTATCCTCAAAAAGTTCGAGTTCATGCTTGGCCGCAGCAACATAGGTCCGCGCCCGGTCCATCGCATAGGTGATCGATCCGTACTCCGCCATCAGGGAGAGAATGCGGTCCAAGTCGGCTTCGCTGAGCGTGCGGGTTTCCATCCGATCTTTGATCATCTGGCGATCATGTTCGCGGCACTGCTGCAGCAGGTGGAGCAACGGCAGCGTCGCCTTGCCTTGCCGAAGGTCCTGCCCCAGCGTCTTGCCGAGCCGCTCCCCGTTCGCCGTGTAATCCAACGTATCGTCGGCGACCTGGAACGCGATGCCGAGATATTGGCCGAACCGGAAGAGGGCCTCCTGCTTGTCTTCGGAGGTCTCCGCGATGATCGCGCCCATTCGGCAGGCCGCCGCGATGAGGCCGGCCGTCTTGTGTTCGACGATCTTCACGTAATCCGATTCCGGCATGGCCGGGTTGCCGTTGTAATGGAGCTGGAGCACCTCTCCCTCGGCCATCTTGGTACAGGCTTCGGCAAGAACTTCATTGATGCCCTGGCTGCGGAACTCGACCACCTGCGCCATCGCTTTCGAGTAGAGGTAATCGCCGACGAGGATGCTGACCTGGTTGCCCCAGACTTTCCTGGCGGTGCGTCGCCCACGGCGGATATCCGCTTCATCGACGACGTCGTCGTGTAGGAGGGTGGCGGTGTGGATGAACTCAATGAGGCTGCCCAGCTGGTGATGGTCGCGCCCCCCATAGCCGCAGACGCGGGCGGAGAGTAATAAGAGGAGGGGCCGGACACGTTTCCCGCCGCTGCTCAGGATATGGGCGGCGACCGTATTGACGAGCGTGACGCTGGAATCGAGATTTTTTCGGACCTGGTTTTCGACTCCGTCCAGTTCTTCGCGGTACGCATCCCAGACGTCCACCATGCTATTGATAGTCGAAGTAATCGGTCCGTTCGGCATGCGGCGGATGGTAGGGCAGTAGAGTAAACAATGTCAAGCAAATCGGGCCTCAAGAGGCACGGTGAACCTTGACAGGGCCGGAGCCCATCCAGTAAGGTGCGGGGCACACGGCGGCGTTGGGAGACCCCGAAGAAAACACCTAATTATCGCGTGCTTGCCTCTTCACATGAGTGGCCTCTGACCGCGAAGTTACCTGCCACGTTACACGAGTATTGCGAGTATTGAATGATGCTGATACCCGGGCTTCCTCCGAAGCAAGGCCTCTACGACCCGCAACACGAAAAAGATTCGTGCGGGGTCGGGTTTGTCGCCAATATCAAGGGACAGAAATCCCACACCATCGTCCAACAGGGGCTCCAAGTTCTGGAAAACCTGACGCACCGCGGCGCGCAGGGCTGCGACCCCTGCACCGGTGATGGCGCCGGTATTCTGCTCCAAGTTCCGCATGACTTCTTGAAGCGCGCGGCAGGCGACGCCGGGGTCCAGCTTCCGAACGGGGGCGAGTACGGCGTGGGGATGGTCTTTCTGCCGCCTCTGGCGGATGCCCGGCAGCAGTGTGAAAAGCTCTTCGGTTCGATCATCGTCGAAGAAGGGGCCCGGCTGCTGGGCTGGCGGGATGTGCCGGTCAAGAGTGATGCGATCGGCGAAGTGGCGCGGCGCACCGAGCCGTTCATGCGGCAAGTGTTCATCGCGCGCGACGTGCTCAACGAAGGGCAATTCGAGCGGAAGCTCTACGTCATCCGCAAGCGCGTGGAAAACGCGGTTCGTGAGTCGGCCATTCAAGAACGGGAGTACTTTTACATTCCCAGTCTGTCGGCGAACACCATCGTCTATAAGGGCCTGCTGCTGCCGCATCAGATGGCGGCCTACTACCAGGATCTCAAAGACGCGAGCTTGACGAGCGCACTGGCGCTGGTGCACTCACGGTTCAGCACCAACACGTTTCCGACCTGGCCGTTGGCGCACCCCTACCGCTATATCTGCCATAACGGAGAGATCAACACGCTGAAGGGCAACGTCAATTGGATGCGCGCCAGGCAAGGGCGGTTGAACTCGGACCTCTTCGGCGACGATCTCGCGAAGCTCTACCCGATCGTCTATGAGCACCAAAGTGACTCGGCCTGCCTGGACAATGCCGTCGAGTTTCTCACCATGGGCGGCCGGTCGCTTCCCCATGCGATGATGATGCTGATTCCGGAGCCGTGGGTGGCGAATCCGCAGATGGATCTCGATCGTCGCGGCTTCTACGAGTACCACGCGGCGATGCAGGAGCCCTGGGATGGGCCGGCGGCGGTCTGCTTTACCGACGGCAAGCTGATCGGCGCCACCCTCGATCGCAACGGCTTGCGGCCTTGCCGCTATCAGGTGACGACCGACGGTCTCGTCGTCCTGGCGTCGGAGGCGGGCGTGTTGCCGATGGATGTGCAAAAGATCCGGCAGAAGGGCCGCTTGATGCCGGGCCGCATGTTCCTGGTCGACACCGTACACGGGCGCATTATAGC
>CAYNLM010000177.1:0-5303 GCA_964398045.1 uncultured Nitrospira sp.
CTCTTCCCTCTTGCCGCCTTTTGAGGCCAGCAACACCTCCCCGGCTTCCTCCGCCACTTTTTTCAAGATCTTGTCGTGGCCCCCTTCGAACAACTTCGTGGTGTAGGAACCGGCTTGCGGGTTCGCGCGGCGATCGTGAATCGTCCGCAGCACGCCTTCGAGAATTCCACCGGAAGCATCCTGCGTCTTCTCCCGGCCGATCTGACCTTCGTCATCGAGTCTGGAGAAAAAACAGGCGCGCTCACCGGTGTGGCAGGTGGGGCCGGCGGGCTGCGCCTTGACTAAAATGGTGTCGTGATCGCAATCGATAAACAGTTCTTTGACATGGAGTTTGTGACCGGAGGTCTCGCCTTTTTCCCAGAGCTTTTTTCGCGATCGACTCCAGAAGTGAACGGACTTGGTTTCGAGCGTTTTGGCAATCGCGTCTTGATTCATATACCCCAGCATGAGCACGGTCCCGTCCAGCCAATCCTGAATGACGGCCGGCAGCAGGCCTTGGTCGTCGAACTTGAACTTATTGCTGGCGGTCCGGCTCATACGGTCATACTACCTGCGCTGTCGATTCCGTCCGAATCGGAATGCCCCGCTCACGGAGATAGGCTTTCGCTTGCGGGATCGTATAGGTCCGGAAGTGGAATATCGAAGCGGCGAGTACGGCATCGGCTTTGCCCTTCGCGAACCCGTCATACAGATGTTCAAGCGTCCCCACGCCCCCCGAAGCGATCACCGGAATGGACACCTGTTCCGACACAGCCGCCGTGAGGCCGAGATCATAGCCGCTTTGCTGGCCATCCTGATCCATGCTCGTCAACAGAATCTCACCCGCGCCATAGGCTTCCATTCTCTTGGCCCAATCCACGGCATCCAACCCGGTCGCGTGCCGTCCGCCGTGGGTGAAGACTTCCCACCGACCGGGCGTGGCACTCCGCTTGGCATCGATCGCGACCACGATACATTGCGTACCGAATCGTTGGGCGGCTTCTTTCACAAATTCAGGCCGCTGCACCGCCGCCGTATTGATGCTGACCTTGTCGGCGCCGGCATTCAGCAGCGCTCGGATGTCGTCAAGGGTCCGCACACCGCCACCCACGGTCAGCGGCATGAACACACGCGCAGCCGTCCGCTCGACCACATCGATGATGGTCTTCCGATTTTCATGCGAAGCCGTGATGTCGAGAAAGCACAGCTCGTCCGCTCCTTCGCGATCGTAGACCGCCGCCACGTCGACCGGATCGCCCGCGTCACGGAGGTTGACGAAACTGACCCCCTTCACAACGCGGCCATCCTTCACATCGAGGCAGGGAATGATGCGCTTTGTCAGCATTTCTTAGTCTTCACCTGACCCTTCACCCTTTACCGAGCGATGTGACAGCCTCGCGATAATCCAACTTACCGTCGTAGAGTGCTTTCCCCACGATGGCACCTTCGACGCGTGGTCCGAGTGACTGGACCGCTCGCAGATCTTCCACGCGAGTAATGCCCCCGGAGGCGATGACTGGAAAGGACGAAAACTCGACGACTTCTTTCAAAGCCGGGATATTCGGCCCGCTCAACATACCATCGCGGGCGATGTCTGTGTAAATCACCGCGCCAATCTCCAAACCGGACACGTCCTTGAGAAGATCGATCGCCTTGGTCTCGGACACCGCCGTCCAGCCCTTCACGGCGACTTTGCCGTCACGGGCGTCGAGCCCAAGCAGAATGCGTCCGGGGAATTCCTGGCAGGCCCGTATGAGAAAGGCTCGATCCGTAAGTGCCGCGGTACCCAGCACCACACGGGACACGCCGGCATGGAGATAGCGGCGAACGGTGTGCATGTTTCGGATGCCGCCGCCCACCTGAACCTTCACATTCACCGTCTTCATCACGGCTTCGATTTGCGGCAGGTTCCGCGGTTCGCCATCGACGGCGCCGTTCAAGTCGACCACGTGAATGACGCTCGCCCCGCCCTGCTGCCACTTTTGAGCGACAGCCGGTACGTCCTCCGAATACACGGTTTCAGCGGCCATGTCGCCTTGGCGCAAGCGGACGCAGCGCCCATCTTTCAAATCAATGGCTGGAATGACAAGCACGTTACTGCTCTCCCCCCGCTCCAAACGGAAATTCTTTCAACACCTCTTCGACACCGTATTGGGCCAATTCTTCAGCCGTGACGAAGGCGCCCCATCGATGTACAAAACCCATGAAGTCTTCGGTCATGGGTCGCTGCCGTTCGTAATAATTGCCGACCCAGAGCACCTGCCCATCTGCCGCCACCACTTTGACCTCGAATCCGACGGATGCAGGAGGGCTCGCCCCTAAGCGACTTCCCACGCGTTCTTGATAGACCAGCACCTGCCCGATCAACGCCGCATCAGCCTTCAGCCGTTTGGCCACTGCTGCGCCAGCCGCCTCCGGCGTGGCCTTCGCCAACTCACCGGCCAAGGCCTTGGCGGCTTCGGCCCCCGGTATCACACGCACCTCCCCCCTCTTTTGAAGCCGGCTCCAGAAGAGTTGTGTGATTTTCTCCGCCGCATAAGCCGGCACGGTCACCGTCTGACGGGGTAACGGCTCGGTATTCGACGGCACGGAGACAGAGATGTCAGAGCGGCGGACACTTTGCGGCGTTGACAAGTACGGATCGCCTTGATCGCGCACTTGCGGCGTAGCAATCGAGGTAAAAGGCACCAGCGCAATGGTATGGATCGTGTAGTGAGGCAGCTCAGCGGACGATTTCGTTGTGACCTTCGATCCGCTGCATCCGGCCACAGTGACCGCCGCGAAAGCCATGCAACTCACGAACGTCGCCCGAGTGAGAGCGGTTACACTGATCACTTCCATGCCCCGAAATTCTTCATCAATCGTAATCCCACCGCTTGGCTTTTCTCCGGATGAAACTGGCAGGCGACGACATTATCACGCCAGATCGCCGACACGAACTTCGTTCCATAGGTGGTCGTCGTGGCAACGACTGCGTTGTCGGTCGGCTCGACGTAGTAGGAATGGACAAAATACCAGTGCGCGCCGTCTGCGATGCCTTCAAACAGCGGAGCAGCTCGCTGATAGTGCACTTCGTTCCACCCCATGTGCGGCACCTTCAACGATGGATCGAGACTGAATCGCTTGACCTTTCCTGGAATAATGTCGAGGCCCTTGTGCCAACCGAACTCTTCGCTTTCAGAGAACAAGACTTGGAGCCCCAGACAAATCCCAAGAAACGGTTTGCCGGATTGCACCGCCGTGCGGATCGGTTCGACCAAGCCGTACTGTTCGATGTTCGCCATGCAATCGCCGAACGCGCCGACGCCCGGCAGCACCACGTGGCTCGCATTCCCGATCACCCGCGCATCGCGCGTGACCACCGCCTGATGCCCCACGGCCTCAAAGGCCTTGGAGACGCTGCGCAAATTCCCCATGCCGTAGTCGATGATGGCAATCATAGCCACTTCGTGGAGGCGAGAGGTCTGAGGCAAGGGGCTAGAGGAACAGCTTCCCTCTTCATTGCCACTTGCCCCTCACCCCTTGCCACGTTCCTAGCCGTAAGGCCGTAACAATACCGCAACCGGGATGATCCTGCCACTGGCAATACGAGCCCCGCACGCCAGCGGCGGAGCCATCTGCATATTACGCCAAATCAATAGACAAGGTGGAAGTCGCCGCCTACTCTGGTATTGAGCCTAAGCGAGAAAATACACCGAACAGAACCAAGGAGGCAGCGATGACACATGAAGGCTGGATGGTACTAATCCTGTGTGTCTTGTGGCTTGGCGGGATGGGTTACAGCCTGAGGGCCCTCAACGTACGCGGCATCTCACATGTCCATCGGCAGCTTCGGTGCAGCACACTGGAGCGAGACGCCGAGGTGGATATCATGGTGCGGGAGGGCAAAGCCGTGGGAATGGCCCATTGTTCTCTGCTCGGCGACTTCGATGTCATCACGTGCCAGCAAGGATGTCTCGACGCCGCCAAACAGGCAGCGTAGCTCGCCAGCCCGCCTTCATCGAGACAGCCCGCCCCCATCCGGCATGTCAAATCATCTTTGCATGGCCTGATGGTGGGATACCCCTGACCAGAGATCACCTGACCGTCACCCAATCAGACACCTAACCAATTACTCCTCCCAGCAACATTGACAGGATCGGACTGAACCAGTAGCCTGAGCCGGCACGAAACATGGTGTCTGGCATGGATGACAACGCACTGATCGAACAGATCAGACAATCGGTCCCAGACCTCATCGCCCTCTATCGTTTTGGCTCGCAGGCGAAGGGAACCGCTCGTCCCAACAGCGACGTGGATCTCGCCGTGTTGGCGCGCGACCCGATCTCCAATCTGCGTCGATTCGAACTCGCCCAAGAACTAGCCACTCAACTCCATCGCGATGTCGATCTGGTGGATTTGCGCACAGCGTCAACCGTGATGCGGATGCAGGTCATCTCGACGGGGGAATGCCTTGATGCTCCGGACGAACCGGCCCGCCGAGAATTCGAAATGTATGCGTATTCAGACTACACCCGGCTCAATGAGGAGCGGAGAGGAATTCTCGAGGACATCCGAAAACGTGGCTTGGTCTACAACGAGTGACTTCGCGCTCAACAAGAAAGTTTCATCTGATGCGTGATTGCAAGACCAGACACTGAAACTCCGTTCTGACACTGAAACTCCGTTCTTTTTGACAAGAGTGAGCCTGCCCCTTTTCTCCTCTACAAGACTTAGACTCTCCGGTTTATTTCCAAGAGGGTCACGGCTCAATTCGCACAGGGAAATCGCTAAACTTGCCATGACCATCATTCTTGGGGTCATTTTAGGAAGCCATCGACGCAGCCGTCTCTTCGATCGCTCCGCTAAGGACATAAAGATGCTGAAAGATGATCGTTAACAGTGGTCTGGTGTGGATCCAGTCATTGAAAAGGGCGGCCTCTGTATCCGAGATCTTGGGTTCCCGAAGTCGCTTGAGATTAGATGGATCCAATGAGTGGAGAAACCATCGCGGCCGCCCCTTCGGCTCCTGTCCACGCGCAGCAGAGATGTCAGGTAGTAGGACTCGCGTCTGGAGATAAATCAGCAGCTGTGCATAGTGAACCCGAAGGTCTCTTAAGTCGCGGTAGGCCCGATTGACGGCTAACGGATCTCGAAACCTCGGCTCCGGTGCGTCAGAAGCCAGGAAGAACTCTTGAGCGAGGACCGATGAGCGAAACACATTCTTATCTCGATTAAGTTGCTCAAAGTCTGTCTTGGCAGCATCGTAGATCGCGATCGTGGCGGCGAAATGGGCGCCCCCATACCAGTTTACCAGCGCCACATGGGACTCTTCTGCAGGCACA
>CAYNLM010000178.1:0-5299 GCA_964398045.1 uncultured Nitrospira sp.
ATATTGTGCGAGGTCGAGACGGAGCGTACCGGCCACCTGCTTCATCGTCTTGATCTGGGCCGAGCCGCCGACCCGCGACACGGACAGACCGACGTTGATGGCGGGGCGAATCCCGGAATAAAAGAGGTCGCTGCCGAGATAGATCTGTCCGTCGGTAATCGAAATGACGTTCGTCGGAATGTACGCCGACACGTCACCGGCTTGCGTCTCAATAATGGGAAGCGCGGTGAGACTCCCGCCGCCGAGCGCATCGCTCAGTTTCGCCGCACGTTCCAATAGGCGGGAGTGGAGATAGAACACGTCGCCAGGGTACGCCTCGCGGCCCGGGGGTCTGCGAAGCAGCAATGACAGCTGACGATAGGCGACGGCGTGCTTGGACAGGTCGTCGTACACGATCAGCGCATGCTTGCCGTTGTCGCGGAAGTATTCGCCGATCGCAGCGCCCGAGAATGGAGCCAAGAACTGCATCGGCGCCGGATCGCTGGCCGTCGCTGCCACGACCATGCTGTATTCCATCGCATGATTCTCTTCGAGGGTCTTCACGACACGAGCAACGGTCGAACGCTTTTGGCCGACCGCGACGTAGATGCAGAAGACACCGAGGCCCTTCTGATTAATGATCGTATCGACGGCGATGGCGGTCTTGCCGGTCTGCCGGTCGCCGATGATCAGCTCGCGCTGACCGCGACCGATGGGGATCATGGCATCGATGGCCTTGATGCCCGTCTGCAGCGGTTCGCGCACCGATTGGCGGGTGTTCACACCAGGCGCCACCACTTCGATGCGGGATGAATGATTCGACTTGATCGCCCCCTTGCCGTCGATGGGCTGGCCGATGGCGTTAACGACGCGACCGACGAGTGCTTCACCCACCGGAATTTCCGCGATGCGCCCGGTTCGCTTGACCGGATCGCCTTCCTTAATTCCGACGTCTTCTCCCATCAACACAGCGCCGACGTTATCCTCTTCAAGGTTGAGCGCGATACCGTAGAGCCCGCCAGGGAATTCGAGCATTTCGCCGGCCATCGCACCGTCCAAACCGTAGACCTTGGCAATCCCGTCGCCCACCTGGATCACCGAGCCGGTTTCCTTGACGTCGACTTGCTTGTCGAAGCCTTTGATTTTCTCTTTAATGATCGCGCTGATCTCGTCTGCCTTGATCTGCATGGCTACTCCTTCATCGTTCTCTGCTATTCGCGCGTCAGCACGGTGCGCATGGTGTTCAGCCGCCCGCGAATGGTGCTGTCGACCACCGTGCTCCCGATGTGGATCTGGAGGCCGGCGAGGTGACTGGCGTCGGTGTAAAAGGTGACATCGACATCGCGCTTCAGCTGGTCACGGAGGCGTGTTCTGATTCGATCCTGTTCAGCGGCGGGCAAGGCCGAGGCCGATAAAACGGTCACTTGTTGCGTGCCCTTGGACTGATCGACGAGCTTCGTGAACGCCTCGGCGATCTCCGGAAGAAACCCCACACGGTTTTTTTTCACGAGCTGACCGAGAAAGGCCTTTGTGGCGGGGGGACATCCCAGCCGCTCACCGAGTTCAGTCAAGACCCCGATTTTTTCCTCGACGCCGAAGGCCGGAGACGCCACAACATGGCGCAGCGCGACCGAGTCGGTCATGGCCTGGCCCAGGCCATTGAGGGTACCCCGCGTCGCTTCGATGTGTGATTGATCGAGAAGCTCGAAGAGTGCTTGTGCGTAACGTCGCGCCACTGCTGTCTTAATCACTGTCCTGGTCCGCTCTTTCCTCTTTTGGACAAACGGGAAGCTTTCGTGCGTCGCACGAAAATGGGCGCGCAAAAGTATCATTGAGAGAAGGGGAGTGTCAATAGAATGAGAAGGGGAGCTGCATTCAGAAAGGCTGAATGATGCCGCCACCCAGGATGGCATCGTCCCGGTAGAAGACGGCCGATTGGCCGGGACTCAGTGCTCGCTGGGGAGTTTCAAATAGGATGCGCAGGCTCGTGCCTCCCAGCGGGCGCAGAATGGCGGCTGTCGCGGGCGTGGCGTATCGTACCTTGACCTGCACGTGCGTCTCTTGCTGCGTCAAGAGAGACGGATCAAAGAGATTCAGATCTGCGACGTCGCACGAGGTTCGCTGCAAGCAGTCTTCGGGACCGAGAACGACCGTATTGGTCTCGGGGCGAACTTCCCGGACATATAGACGTTGCCCCACCGCAACGCCAAGGCCTCGTCGCTGGCCCGTCGTGTAGAAAGCAACCCCCTCATGATCACCAATGTGGCGCCCTTGTTGGTCTACAAACGGTCCGGGCCGCTTCGCTTCCGGAGCTTCGGTCTGGATGAATGTACGATAGTCGCCATGGCTGACGAAGCAAATTTCCTGACTCTCCTTGAGCTCGTCCGCAGGAAGACCCAGGGCCTCTGCCTCCGCCCAGACTTTTGACTTTTGCAGGCCACCGACTGGGAACAGAAGCCTTGGAAGCCACTGCGCCTGAATGCGATAGAGAAAGTAGCTTTGGTCTTTCTTGGGATCATGGGCCCGTTGCAGAAGAGGAATGCCCTGGTCGTGGCGGTTCTGAACATAATGCCCGGTTGCGACGTATTGGATCCCTCGAGCATCTGCCAGGTCAATGAGCCCTCGGAGCTTCACTCGCTCGTTGCATCGCACACAAGGATTCGGCGTCGTGCCGCTCGTATAGCCACCGAGAAAATCATCGATGACGTTGCGTCGAAACACTTCTCTCGTATCGACGACCTCATGCGGAATGCGGAGAACGTTGGCGACATGCCTGGCAATCCCGATCTTGCAGCAGCCGCGCTCCTGCCACTTCTTGGATGCGGCAATAGTTTCGTCTTCATGTTCCCAGACTTGGAGCGTGACGCCCCGGACGTCATAGCCTTGGCGGACAAGGAGTGCGGCGGCGACGGAGCTATCGACTCCGCCGCTCATGCCTAGCAGTACTGTTGGGCGGTCCATAAGAGCGGTATTGTACTGGGTGACTGCAGAAAGGGCTAGAGGTCTGCGCTTCTGACTTTCCCCCGATGGATCGCCAGATCATGGACATTCTTACTTGCAGTGCCGTTGTCTTCCACCCACTTGTGGGCTCCCATGTCGCACATACCGTGGAAGTGGGCTCCGTCTTCGATTGAAATGGCGGGCGTGCGAATGTCGCCGATGAGAATGCCGGGTTTGAGGATTTGGATTTTATCCGTCGCCGTCACCGTACCGTTGATCTTTCCACTGGTCATCAGCGTGCCGGCGGAGATGATGCCTTTAATCACAGCATGCTCGCCGACGATAAGCGTTCCGGTCGTATGAATTTCTCCTTCCAGGCGGCCGTCGATGCGGACGGTCCCATCAAAGTTCACGACCCCTTTGAAATCGACCCCTTTCCCTAGAAAGGTAAAATTTTCATGGTCGCTCCCATCTTGCGCCTTTTTATCGCCGATGGCCCACATGCGTCCCTCCCACTCTTTGTGACTCCGCACAGAGGGATACCCACGATGCCGCGAGGCATGGGCTAACCCTTGGACAAAACATTGCCTAAGTAGAATAAGGACTATCCGTTGACTCTGCGAACGGCAGCCTGCCCGGAGGGCAGGCCCACCGAATGAAGAGTGGCTTCCCGCTGCGCGTCACGAACACCCTGCACCATCTCCAGCGTGCCGTTGAACAACACACCTTCTTCTATCGACAACATGGGAGTTTTCACCCCGCCGCTGATCACCGCGGGAGCTCGCAGCTTGACCTTTTCTTTGGCGCAGATGTCTCCTGTGATTTTCCCCTTGCATACGATGGTGCCGGCTGTGACTTTTGCCGTAATCACGGCTTCTTCTCCAACCAGGAGGACGCCTTCGGTGTGGATCTCGCCATCGAGGAAGCCGTCGATGCGCACAGTTCCGTTGTAAGTAATCGTGCCCTTGAATTCGACTCCTTTTCCCACGAAGGCACTGACATCTTCACCGGTTTCAGGCCTCGTGGACTGCGCGCTTGATCCGTTGTCCACCACTTCAATGTCCTCGGACATCGAGTGTTTCCCTTCCTGCTTATCCTGCTTCCACATAGCGCTGCCTCCTCTTCTCTTCGCTGACGGATTCGGTTGGTAAAGGGTTCGTTGCTGTTGCGTGCTGTATCGGTCTGTCTCGAGAAGATATTTAGCGTTGATTGAGAAAAAAGCAACAGATATGCCTTTTCTCAACAAGACCTGTAGACAGACCCGAGGGCGAGAAGAGCGGCTAGGACAGAAGCGAGTCGGTAATGCCGTCCAATTCCTGGGACGAAAAATAATGAATCACGATTTTGCCGCCCTGTCCTCTGGGTTGAATCGTGACTTTTGTTCCGAGTCTTTTTTGAAGACGGCTTTCCAAATCAGTCCACGGCGAGATGTGAGCCGTCTTTCGTGCGCGCTTCCTTCCGGCGGTGGACGACTCCACCAGTTTTTCCACGTCTCTCACCGAAAGGCCATGAGAAGCCACCATCTTGGCAATACGCACTTGGCTTTCGGGTGACTCAAGACCAAGAATCACCTTCGCATGACCTGCGGAGAGCGCTCCCGTCTCAACGAGCGTCTGCACCTCAGGATGAAGATTCATTAATCGGACAGAGTTGGCCACTGACGATCGATCGCAGCCGACCCGTTGCGCGATGACATCCTGCGTCAGACCGAACTCGCTCATCATCCGTGCATAGGCGCGGGCGGTTTCCATGGGATTCAAATCCTCCCGCTGGAGGTTTTCCACCAAGGCGAGCAACAGCGATTCCTGATCAGTGCAGTTCCGGATCACCGCCTGAATCGTTTCCAATCCGGCCTCCTTCGAAGCTCGCCACCGACGTTCCCCGGAGATCAGTTCATAGATGCCATCGCCCTTCCGCCGAACCATGACCGGCTGAAGCACACCGCTCTCCTTGATCGAAGAGGTTAATTCAGCCAGCTCTCCCGGCGCAAAGACATGGCGAGGCTGATACCGATTCGGGACAATCGCGTCCACCCGAAGATGCTGCACATCCGCTGCCTCAGCCGGTTGAGCTGATTTCACTGACGGCAGCAGTGCATCAAGTCCTCTACCGAGCGCTTTTTTCTCCATGGGCAAGATACTCCTTGGCTAAATTCACATACGCCTGCGATCCGGAGGAGGCCACGTTATATAAAATCCCCGGACGTCCATAGCTGGGCGCTTCAGCCAGGGTGACGTTGCGGGGAATGCCTGTCTGAAAAACCTTTTCACCAAAGTGGGCGCGCCCTTGCTCTGCCACTTGACGAGCTAAGGTGTTGAGTGCGTCAAAACTAGGTAGGACAATACCTTCAAGAGAGAGGGTAGGTATACATGAAAGATCA
>CAYNLM010000179.1:0-5171 GCA_964398045.1 uncultured Nitrospira sp.
GGATCAAATGTGTTGAAGAAGCCCTCCCCAATCTCACCAGAGGGCAACTTCATTCCCTCCTACGCATCCTGCGAAAGGAAGGCAAAGTGCGCCGGACCGGAGAGAAGCGGGGAAGCAAATGGGAACTTGCTTGATCGTGGTTTTGTGACAGCTAATCAGGTCGCTGTCACAAAACTCAGTCACAAAACGGTGATACGTCTCGTATCACAAGGGGTTATGGGCATTTCTATTCAACAAAACCGGTGTAATCGATCACAAATACTTCTCTAAAACGTGAACCATAATATCATGCCGCCTAGCCTCGCCTCAGAACGCGCCACTGTCCAGAATCCCCTCATTGGCTATGCAGTTGAGATTGGGTGGGTTTACCTGTCGCCGGAACAGGCGCTTACGCTCAGGCGGGGTGAAAGTGGCACTCTGCTCTACCAGGTTCTGCGGGACAAGCTTATTGCGCTTAACCCGGGCATTGTCACCGTGGACAGTGTGGATCAGGTCATCGCCAAGATCGAGGGGGTGCGAACCACCATCGAGGGCAATGCCGAGGTGCTGGCGTGGCTCCGCGGCGAACGCACGATCTATGTCGAGGCGGAGAAGTGCCACAGGAATGTTACTCTTATCGATTTCGAGCATCCGGCTCACAACGTGTTTCACGTGACGGACGAATGGCAATACACGAACGGCCAATACACGAATCGTGCTGACACGCTCTTCTTGGTCAACGGTATCCCATTGGCGCTCGTGGAGACGAAGAGTGCTAAGCGCACCAATGCGATCGATGAGGGCCTCACGCAAATCCGCCGGTATCATCGAGAGACGCCGGAGCTGCTGACCGCGCCGCAAGTCTTCGATATTACCCACCTGATCGACTTCTACTACGGCGTGACGTGGAACCTAGACCGGAAAGACCTCTTTAACTGGAAAGACGAAGAGAAGGGAAACTTTGAACGAAAGGTCAAACGCTTCTTCGCCCGCGAACGGTTCCTCAAGCTGATCGGTGAATGGATCGTCTTTTTCAAGAAGGACGATGAACTCCGGAAAATCGTGTTGCGGCAACACCAGACGCGTGCCGTGGAAAAGGTCATTGAGCGTGCACTCGACCCTGAAAAGCGAACTGGCTTGGTCTGGCATACCCAAGGGTCCGGCAAGACCTTTACCATGATCAAGGCTGCCGAGGTGATTCTTGAACACCCCTCATTTGAGAAGCCGACAGTCATCATGTTGGTGGATCGGAACGAATTGGAAGGTCAACTGGCTGGATGGATTGCGAGCGTGCTTGGAGAGGGCAAGGCGGAATTGGCCTACAGCAAACAGCGTCTTCGTGACCTCCTCACGGCCGACTACCGTGGGTTGATTGTGTCCATGATTCACAAGTTCGATCGCGCTGACGTCAATCTGTGCACACGGTCCAATGTGTTCATTTTGGTGGACGAGGCCCATCGAACGACCGGCGGCGACCTGGGAAATTACCTCGTCGGGGCACTGCCCAATGCCACCATGATCGGGTTCACGGGTACGCCAATTGATAGAACCGCCTACGGCAAAGGCACGTTCAAGATCTTCGGCAAGGAGGACCCGAAAGGCTACCTTGACAAGTATTCCATTGCCGAATCCATCGAGGACGGGACCACGCTGAAACTGCACTATACGCTGGCACCAAATGACATCCGGGTGCCCCGAGACCAATTGGAGCGAGAGTTTCTGGATCTTGTCGAGGCTGAGGGCGTCAGCGACATCGAGGAACTCAATAAGATCCTGGATCGGGCAGTCAATCTGAAAGCCTTTCTCAAAGCGATCGACCGCGTGGAAAAAGTCGCGCGGTTTGTTGCCGACCACTTTCAGAAGAATGTTGAGCCCCTCGGATATAAGGCGTTTCTTGTCGGCGTGGATCGGGAAGCCTGTGCGCTCTATAAGAAAGCCCTCGACAAGCACCTTCCTCCGGACTACTCAGCCGTCGTCTATACGTCGGCCCACAATGACAGTGAGCTGCTCGCTGAGTATAGACGGAGCGAAGATGACGAAAAGAGAATCCGCAAAGCCTTTCTCAAGCGTGATGCCGTCCCCAAAATCCTTCTTGTGACAGAGAAGCTTCTGACGGGTTTTGATGCGCCTATCCTCTACTGCATGTACCTCGATAAACCCATGCGCGACCATACGCTGCTACAAGCCATCGCGCGCGTGAATCGTCCCTACGAGGAGGAGGGAGGAATCAAGAAGCCTGCAGGGTTTGTGCTCGACTTCGTCGGCATCTTCGAAAAACTTGAGAAGGCCCTCGCCTTCGATTCCGATGTGGTGAGCGGCGTCATTCAAAACCTGGATGTCCTTAAGCAGCACTTCGCGATGCTCATGCGGGGGGAAGCTCCAGCCTACCTGGCTCTCTGTTCAGGGCCCGTCGATGATAAGACCGTGGAACGAGCCATTAACGCCTTTGCTGATAAGGAGAAGCGGGAGAAATTTCATGTCTTCTTCCGGCAGCTCGAGGACCTCTATGAAATTCTTTCGCCTGATGTATTTCTGAGGGATTACCTTGAGGACTATGGCAAGCTCTCAGTCCTTTGCCAGATCGTGCACAACGCTTTCAGCAAGCACGTGATGCCGTACGCCGACTTGGCCAGAAAAACTGAATCTCTTGTGCGGGAACGAGTCGCTACCTATCAGCTCACCACCGCCATGCCGTTGGTGACCATTGATGAGAGCGCTCTCGAGGCCTTGAAGAAGCCTGATTCGGATCCGGGGAAAGTGATTAATCTCAGCAAGAGTCTCATCCAAGCAGTCATAAACGAAAGTGAACAGCAGCCCTACCTCATTCCTATTGGTGAGCGCGCTGAAGCCATTCTTGACGCCTACGATGATCGTCAAACCAGCACGCAAGAGGCTTTGAGGCAGCTGGAGCGATTGCTCCGGGAGTATTTGCAGGCCAAGCAGGAACGCGAAAAGATCGGTCTCGACCTGCACACGTTCACAATCTATTGGGTGCTGAAGCAGGCGGAGGTCGTTGGGGCCGATAAGATTGCGCCGGCTGTGAATGTCGCGTTTGAACGATTTCCCAATCATGCCCACAATGCTGCCGAGCTTCGTCAGCTAAAAGCTGAGTTGTACAAAGTGCTGCTGCCCGTTGCGGGTAAGGAGCGGATGGTGGAATTGGCGGAGCAGCTTCTCAGACTGAAACGCCCATGAGAAAAGCGAAACGACTATCTAAACAGGAAGCAGAGCTGCTCCGCCATACAGTCTATTATTGGGCTTCCAGGATTGGGGTCCAGCCTATCCGAGTGCAGATTCTATCCATGAAAAGGAAGTGGGCTTCATGCTCGATGACAGGGTGGATTCGGTTCAGCAAAGATCTGGTAAAGGAGGACTTCCGTTTCCGCGAAGTGGTGATCGTTCATGAGCTGTTACATCTCCAGGTGCCGAATCACGGCAAGCTTTTTAAGAGCTTGATGAACGCCTACGTACCTCACTGGCAAAAGATTGCCAGGGGAAAGATCGCACGAGTCTGCCTGGGCAGGGCTTCAGGTCTGGGGAGCCGAGCCCGCGACCCGAAGGCTGAGGGCACGAGCTCGTGGCGCTCAGGAGGCGATATGAAAACTGGTGGAGGGCAGGGGAGTCGAACCCCCGACCCCTACGTTGCGAACGTAGTGCTCTCCCAACTGAGCTAGCCCCCCACCGCTGGGAACGGAAACGCGAGCGACGGACCCGCGGGGTTTGGTTGCGCATCATTGCGCGGACTTGAAACCGCGGAAAGAGAACGGGGAGGAATAGAAGCTCGCGTTCCCGTGGACGGCATTATACACAACCCGCCGCCGAGACTCTACCCAATTGTCCGCTTACCGATAGACGACGGTCACCCGCGCGAGGAAATCTTCGAGCTGGATCGTAAGGCGTTCGATGGCTGGCTGGTCATGGCGGGCGGCGGCCAGTTCCATGGCGGAACCGATGTCGCTGATCGCCTGGAAGCCGTATCCGCCTCCGTCTCCCTTCATGCGATGGCCCAGGACGCGGATGGTCTCAAAGTCTTGGCCGGCCATCGACGAGCGTAGCGTGTGGATGTCTTTCCTTCGGTTGGCGAGAAAAATGGGAACAATGTCCTCCAAGTCGTGATCGATCGACACGGTGATGCGGTCTGGTGAACCGGTGTGTGGGATCTGCATCGTTACGCCGCGTGTCCTTTGTACGCCTGAAGAATGTCCAGCAACGTGGTTTTCTTCACAGGCTTGGTGATGTGGGTATTACAGCCGGCCTCAAAGATCTTGACGGCTTCTTCTTTCAATGCCTGCGCAGTGAGCGCGATGATCTGAGTCGCCGGTAAATCGTGATCGCGTTCCCATTTGCGGATGGCTCGGGTGGCGGTATAGCCGTCCATGACGGGCATCTGCATATCCATCAGAACGATGTCGTAGTGGCCGTTCTTAAACTTTTCCAGCGCGACGGCGCCGTGATCCGCCACATCGAGCCGGTGGTCGGTCTGCTTCAAGTATGAGCGGATGAGCAGCTGGTTATCGGGGGAATCTTCGACCAAGAGGACCCGGAGCGGGCGTGTCGAGGTGACTGGCGGAGTGCGGAGAGGTTCTACCGGAGGCAAGGCCGTCCTCTTGACCCGCCCCAGCGCAATGCTGATGGTTTGAAACAGATCCGCACGGCGAATTGGTTTAATCAAGTAGCCGCCTAATCCAAGATCGTATGTGCGGGCGATGTCATCGGCCCAATGGTCCGACGTCAGCATGATCACCGTCAGTCCCTTTCCGATGGCTGACGCCTTGATGGTCTCGGCGACCTCGAAGCCGTTCATGCCGGGCATGCGGCAATCCAGCAGCAGCAATTCGTACGGCCGTTTGTCGGCGGCTGCTTGGCGCAATTCCGTCAAGGCCAGTTCGCCGCTTTCGACTTCGGTCACCTCCGCCCCCCACGCCCCAAGGGTTTCCCGCAAGATCAAGAGATTGGTGGGATGATCATCGACCACCAAGGTCCTGATGCCGGTAAGATTGATGTGGACAGCGGGCTTAGGTGCGGTGGGTTGAGACTGTACGCGCAGCTTCACTGAGCAGTGAAACGTGCTGCCTTGGCCTACCGTGCTGTCGACCCAAATGCGTCCCTCCATTCGTTCGGCGAGATGTTTGGAAATCGCAAGACCGAGCCCCGTCCCTTTCCCTACTTCTTTCGTGGTGAAAAAGGGCTCG
>CAYNLM010000180.1:0-4915 GCA_964398045.1 uncultured Nitrospira sp.
TGATCGGCGAGCATCTAGTGATCGCATCCGCGGTGATCGCCGTGACTTTCTATGTGGGCCGGTGGATCGGCGAGACAATGGGGTAGTTCGTGGCGCGTACTCTCTCGATCGCGTTTAGAAGACCGGCCACGAGACCCGGTTGGGAGATCGTGGTGGGGCGCCTGGCGATGGATGCCGGAGTGGTAAGTCGGACGGGAGCGGAATTGCCCTTGCCGGCACATAGGCGCCCGACTACCTACTGAGGTGCGATGCGAATCCTTCTTGTCGAAGACAATCCGGGCGACGTGCGGCTGCTGCGGGGATATTTAGCCGAGCCGGGCGGCGATCACTTTGAGATCACGCATGTGGACCGGCTCGGATCAGGCTGCGCCTGTCTGAGCGAAGGACAGTACGATGTGGTCCTGTTGGATCTGTCCCTTCCCGACAGCCAGGGGATCGAGACGTTGGTGAAGGTGCATGCGGCGGCCGGAAGTCGGCCGATTGTCGTTCTGACGGGCGTCGGGGATGAAGCGCTGGGGATGCGGTTGGTGCAGGCTGGGGCACAAGACTATCTTGAGAAAGGGACGGTGACCGGTCCTCTGCTGAAGCGGTCGCTTCGCTATGCGATCGAACGCAAACAGGTGGAGGAAATGCTGCGCCGGAACGAGCAGGAACTTCGTGATGCGTTCCGGGAGCGAGAACGAATCTCCCAGGACTTGCACGACAATCTGATCCAGTCGCTCTCTGCAGTCGGTCTGGGAATTGAGACGGCCAAACCCCTGCTGGTCGGGCGACCTGACGCGGCTGAGCGGCAGTTGGATGAGGCCGTGCGCCAACTCAATGGAGCGATTAAGGAAGTCCGTGAATTTATCGCTCAACTGGAATCCAGGTCCTCCGTGGTCATTGATCTTCAGTGGGCGCTTGCCACACTGGTCCGTTCCCTGGGCAGTGCGCGTCCGGATTTCCTGGAGGTCGATATCGACCGATCAGCACTCAGTCTTGTGCGTGCCGAACACGCCGTTGACCTCCTGAGCGTTGCGCGTGAAGCGGTGAGCAATTGCCTGCGACATGCCCGTGCCGAGAGGGGGCAGTTTAGAATTTGTCGCGAGCAGGGCGGCATTCGATTGGAAGTGAAGGACGACGGCATCGGATTCGACGTAGCGGCAGAGGCCGGCCACGGAAAAGGGCTCGGCAATATGGCCTCGCGGGCGGGAAGAATCGGAGGACAGTTGACGGTCGATTCGAAGCCGGGTGAAGGAACCAGAGTCGTACTGATTGTCCCGACCTCTCCGTCAACAGCAGGTCTATGATCGTCTCGGCGATGATTGCCGTCACCTTCCATCTGGGCCAATGCATCAGCGCAACGGTCGTGTGAGCATGCGGCACTGGGGGACCCCGTGTGCCGCGTCCATCACCGACTATTGTTCAGCAAGGCTCGACAGGCCGGCCCGGTTGCGCGGCGAGGATTACGTCGAGCAGTCGCTCGGCAGCGTCGGCTTTCGCGAGACAGGCCGACGCGCCGGCCTTCGACATGGCGGCTTCCAGCGCCGGAGTCCAGTGGACGGTCAGCCCGATCACGACCGGCGCGGGGTTCAAACTGCGGATGCGACGGGTGGCTTCGATGCCGTTGAGCCCTGGGAGTCTCACATCCATGAGGACGAAGTCCGGGCGGAGGGAGCCAGTCAACGCCGTCGCTTCCACGCCGTCGCCTAGATCCCCGTCGCGATCGTGATCCACAATGAAGACAAGATCCGCCATGGCTTTACCTCGCCGATGTTGAAGGGACTGGCGGTGGAAGGCGAGGGGGAGGGAATAGAATTTTACGGGAGAGGGATCGATGGTGTGCATATCGGTCCCGAAAAGACCGTGGAGCTGCGTATGCTCGTTCCCGCACGAGGCACATCCACCTTCAATTGCGATCTCCATTCGGACATGCAGGGCGAGGTGTATCTGCTCGACGTGCCAGTGGCCTAAGGGGACGCCTAACGCGTGAAGCGCGCGTCGTCAAGTGCCGGGTGCGAAAAAAGATTGCGAGTCCTTCTGACGTTTGCGAGATACCTTCACGAACGACGAACGATGAGAACACGCCGGCGTTCCGCAAGAGGCAGAACGCGCGCGGGGGAGCCGTGGAACTGAAAATGTCGCCGCCTAACCTCACGCCCCCTTCCTTACGGTCCGCGATCATCGGGCCGCTTCGCTCCAACAGGAGCGGCGGCGCCATGGCGTGGCTTGCAATGCACTCGGCAGCGTGAGACGCTGCGGGTGATCAAGGCAGCCTGACTCAAGGAGGGAAACATGCTCAGGCAGGCGATGATGCTCCTGCTGTTGACGGCGGTGAGTCAGCCGCTTGCGTGGCCGGCTCTGCAGGCCGCAGCATATTAAACCATAAAAGGCGCGGGGCTAGAGGCGAGTGGCAAGGGGAAAGCAGGATATCTGGTTCGCCTCTTGCCTCGCGCCTCAGGCCGCTTGCCAGGTAGGAGATCGCATGGAAGTCCGGAGCAAAGTGTATACGTATCACACGACGGTGAAGTGGACGGAGCAGCGGAAGGGGATCATGTCCTGCGCGGGGAAGCCCGATGTCGAGGTCGCCACGCCGCCGGAATTCAAAGGTCACGAGGGTATCTGGTCGCCGGAGGACCTGTTCGTTGCGTCGGTCAACATCTGTGTCATGAGCACGTTTCTCGCTTTTGCCGAACGTGCCGGCCTTTTGTTTACTACCTATAACAGCAACGCCGAGGGACGGCTCGAGTTGGTCGATGGGAAGTTCCAATTTACCGCCATCACGGTGAGGCCCAAAATCACATTGAGGCCGGGCGAGGATATGGCCAAGGCCAAAGAGTTGCTGGCCAAAGCAGAAGCCGGCTGCTTGATTTCCAACTCGATCAAGAGCCGCGTGATGGTGGAGCCGACCATCAGCTAGCCCGCATCATTCATAACGCGAATGGAGAGAAAGAAGGGCGTGGTCCGGTTCGCTACCTGACGATCTATGATGGAACGGGTGCCGACGGGTTTTACCTTCCTTGGCTGTTCGGGTTGCCTGTGGGGGATCAGGAAAGCCCGGCCCTGAAGGGCGCAGAGAACTACCGGATGCCGGGGCTGAGCCATGAGGAACTACGAACCCATCCCGACGCCGTCACCATGGGATTCAGCGAAGATCTGTGCGTGTTCGTGGGCAGTGTTCTGGGTGACGTTGGCCTATCTGGAGAGAGGTGCCGTCAAAGGGGCACACACTTTTACGCCCGTCTTCGAAGGCGGGCTGTCTGCCACACTCTAGGTCAGGCCGCGCGCTTTCCCCTGGTCGGCGCCGGTTCACGCCGCGAGCTGGATGCTTCCTTCTCCCCCTCGCTCTTGCGAGCGGGAAACAGGATCCCCATGACGACGAAGAAGACCGCGAGCAAGGCCACGAGACCGATAATGATTCCAATATATCCCCACATCCCCCAGATGGACATGGTGCTCACTTCCTTGTGATGGCCGCGACGCCTCTGCGGCAGATTAGATCACCGTTCCCTTCCGGGACTGCCGGCATCACATGCCGCTCGTTCGGCACGGGCGGATCATGCCGTCTTTCGATACACTCGGTCTTCTTCGGTTACGAGACGCAGTGGCTCCTCAACGGACGGCTCAGCCACACTCCTGGATATCCACAGGACGCCGCAGAAAATTCCGATGAAGAGCGCCGACAAGGCGAACAGGACCGTGACGGGGATCTCCGGCCACGAGCGCGGCTGGGACAGAGACAGAGAAGGCCCGGTTGCGACTCGTTGCGGAGTTCGCTCGGCAAGAAATGTCGCCACCGTTGCCGCCGCCAGTTGCTCCTGGATCTCTCCCAGCTTCTGTGCGTATCGCGCCTGGGTCGTCCTGGCCCGGACCACTGCATGCCCGACCTGTTCCTGAATCGGCCCGGCAATGCGATCGTACTGCTGGACCGTTGCCACGATCAGGTTCCCCATGTTGGCCTGGTGGTTCCGCTGGAAAGCCTCGTCCATAGCGGCGCCGGCCGTTTTCGTGATGTCAATCATCCGGCGGTTGTACGGCCCGTTCAGGTTGTCCGCCGACAGGAGGCCGCTCTTCGCACCCCGAGCGGTAAAATTCACGATGGCCCGTCCCATCACAAACTGCACGCGGGTTGCATGGTCTTCGGTCAAGGCCGCGGCCTGTCTTTTCAACTCGTCTGGAAATTTGATCCGGGAGTCCCGCAGGTACTGGGCGGCGAGAGTATCGCGGTTCAGCGTCCTCGCCGCAGCGGCGATGCGCTGTGAGGCTTCTCGGCCGACCAACAGGTCGTCCACGATGGCTTGTCCGAGAACCGGCTGGACCCACTCCATCACCTCGATGGTGTTCGGGGTCCCGACTGCGGAGCCGGACTGAGACAAGGTGAGACTCACGCTTCCGTTGGCGGACAGAAACAGAAAATATGCTGCCAGCACGGTGACACAGGCTCCGACAGCCACGATGAAATCGATCGGCTTGAAATCCCACTTCATGGCATCACCTCTCTGTGATTCAGGAAATGCCTCGTAACACGCCCCCTTGGAAGGCCACAGGTGAATTCCCATCGGCGAACATGATCTCCCTTCCCGGGAAAGCAAGTCGTTTTCCTTTATATTCTTTTAAAATCAACAAGCAGAAACGGCTATCACCCATCAGGTGGATTTTCCGTACACCTTCTGGCTGAGATCGCGTCGGCGCTCCGGTGTCGTGATCGAAGAGCACGAACAGAGTCCCCGGTATTTCGGTAGCCTGCGCGGCGCTACGGGACCGGAAACGACATGATGACCCCGCCCATAACATCGTGGCGGTTGTAGTTCCGCTTCGGGCTTGACTCATGGCTGTTGTGGCACGTGCCACAGGCGCGGGGGACGCATCGATCCGCCACGACGGACTTGAAGACGCGCCGGTTGCCGTCCCCCGTGATGCCGGACTAGGGTGTTTT
>CAYNLM010000181.1:0-4828 GCA_964398045.1 uncultured Nitrospira sp.
TTTCCGCCGTGCCCGGGACTGGGGCAGGGGGAACGAGCAGGTGGACGCAGGTCCCTTGGCCGGGGGAGGAACGTACGTGGACGCTGCCGTTGAGGCTTTCGATCCGCTCTTTAATACTGAACAGGCCAAAATGGGCCGGCCCGGTTTTTTCGGCCTCGTTCATATCGAATCCCCGTCCTTCATCTGAAACGGATACCCGCAACAGGCTGTTGCGCTCTTCCACGACCGTGCCGGCAGCCCGGTCCGTGCCGGCATGCTTCAAAACGTTGAACAAGAGTTCGCGCACCGATTGGTAGAGGAGGATGGCCTGGTCATCGGAGAGCAGGAGGGGCTGTTGAGACAGACGCAGCGAGACTTTCAAACCATGCTGGTCCATCGACGACGCGAGCCATTGAAGGGCCGGTTGAAAGCCGAGTTCATGCAATGCCGGAGGGGTCAGCTGGACGACCAACGAGCGCGTATATCTCAAGGACTGATCGATGACGCCATCGATATCGTGTAACAAGCCGCTCAGACTCGTGTTGGCGGCCTGCCGGATGACATGGCTGAGCTTCATGCGACTGACCACCAGCAATTGCGCGAGATGGTCATGCAGTTCTTCGGCAATCCGCCGGCGCTCCCGTTCTTCGGTCACGGTCAACTCGGCCGTCAAGGACCGCAGTTTGTCCCGCGATTGCCAGAGCGCCTGGGTCCGCCCGGCGACTCGCTTCTCCAGTTCGGCCGTCAATTCTTTGAGCGCTTCTTCGGTCCGCTTGCGATCGGTAATGTCGCGGGCCACTTTCGAAATGCCGATGATCCGTCCGTGTTCGTCGATGATGGGGGACACGCTCAGCGAAATCTCGATGAGCGTGCCGTCTTTCCTTCGACGGACCGTGTCGTAATGCTCGATGCGGTCACCCCGTTGGATGCGCTCAAGGATGGCCGGCTCTTCCTGTCGCCGTTCCGGCGGGATAATCAAATAGATCGGCTGTCCGATCGCTTCTTCGACGGTATAGCCGAACAAGCGTTCGGCGCCCGCGTTCCAGGCGGTAATCATCCCGCCCAAGGTCTTGCCGACAATGGCATCGCTCGATGCATTCACCAGAGCGGCCAAGTGGGCGCGCGTCGCCTCCGCCTCCGCGCGTTCGGTGATGTCGCGGGTTGTTCCTGCCACCGCCTCTACTTCGCCGTTCCTCCCAAACACCGGGACAAAAATATATTCGTAGATTCTGCGCCCTTGCGTGCCGGTGAACGGCACCTCGCCCTTGATCGGTTGCTTGGTCGCAATCACCTGGTCGATTTCACGATCATGCAGGGCGGCGTGCCGGGGCTCATAGCCGAGTTCCAGGCAGGTTTTGCCAATCGCCTCGTCCCAGCTTCGCCCCCACGTCCTCAGCAGGGCTTCGTTGGCATAGGCGAATCGATGGTCAAGGTCAAACACATAGACCAAATCGGGAGTGTTCGAGAGGGCGGTCTCGTACAGCCGACGGCGCCGGTCGAACGCCAGGAGGGATTCTTGCGATTGTTTACGTTCAAGCGCCGCCGCGACGTAATTGCTGACGATGCCGAGCAGGGCGACGGTGTCTTTGGTAAACGCCGCGCCATGGCGGGTTCCGAATGAAAGCGTACCCAGCAATGTGCCGCGCGCGACCAGTTATCTGGAATTGGACCGGCCGGGAAGCGCAACCAAATTATCCTACCAAACACTTGCGAATGCTGATAACGAGGAGAAAACCTAGAACTGTCCCATCGTAGGCAAGATTTGTAGGCAAGACTTTAAAAACAGTGGCTGTTCGTCGGATACACTCTAGCCGGCGTACATCAGATCGCGCTCACTGGCCAGCGAAAGGTAGGCTTCTCCCCATTGATGCGGGCTTTCGAGATTCCAAGGTTCCTCGATGTTAACCGGCTTGAATCGCAAGCCGTAGATCCCTCCATAGACCAGGTGCGCCAACCCCGCTCCCGAGTCCTCAACCAGCTGGGCATAAGCCTGGCATGCAGGCATTTGTCCGTTATCGCTCCAGCCTGTGACCCAGGACCACTCGCCGCCTGGGTTTCGGTCGTAGAGCCGAACCTGGAGGACCGGTCGAGCCGGACCGGCTTCTTTGAAGCGCGCGAAGATACTCGCCTCACAATTGTCATTTGATTCGACTTCGACGAACACGGGCGCATGTCCCTCCTACAGCCTGGATTCTACTGCGGGGGAGGGATAAAACACGAAGGGCCCGGCGGTTCCCCGCCAGGCCCTTCATTGATCTCCGACAGCTATCGGCTATTGGCTATCAGCCATCAGCTCTTCCCTTTAGTACATCCCTTCCATACCGTGGCTGTGGCCACCGGGCATCGGCTCTTTCTTTTCTTCCGGGATGTCGGTGACCATGACTTCGGTCGTGAGCATCAAGCCCGCGACGCTGGCCGCGTTCTGCAATGCCGTACGCGACACTTTGGTCGGGTCGATGATGCCGGCCTTGATCATGTCCACATACTCTTCCGTCGCCGCATTGTATCCGGCGTTGGCGTTCTTGTCGTTCCGCACCTTCTCGACGATGACGGAGCCTTCCATCCCTGCGTTGATCGCGATCTGACGGATCGGTTCCTCAAGTGCGCGGCGGATAATGTTCACGCCGACCTGTTGCTCAGGAATGAGCTTCAGCGAGTCCAAAGCGCTGATGCAGCGGAGATAGGCCGTGCCACCGCCGGGAACGATCCCTTCCTCGACGGCTGCCTTGGTCGCGTGGAGGGCGTCCTCGACGCGGGCCTTCTTCTCCTTCATTTCGGTCTCGGTCGCGGCGCCGACATTGATGACGGCTACGCCGCCGACGATTTTCGCGAGGCGTTCTTGTAGTTTCTCGCGATCATAATCCGAGGTGGTTTCTTCGATCTGGGCCTTGATCTGCTTCACGCGGCCTTCGATCTTCTTCGGGTCGCCGTAGCCTTCGACGATCGTGCTGTTGTCCTTGTCGATCGTCACGCGCTTCGCGCGGCCGAGGTCGGTCAACTTCACGTTCTCGAGCTTGATGCCGAGATCTTCTGAAATAACCTGGCCGCCGGTGAGGATCGCGATGTCCTCCAGCATGGCCTTGCGGCGATCGCCGAAGCCCGGAGCCTTCACGGCCGCCACGTTCAACGTGCCGCGCAGCTTGTTGACCACGAGGGTCGCCAGCGCTTCGCCTTCGACTTCTTCCGCGATGATCACGAGCGGCTTGCCCATCTTGGCGACCTGCTCGAGGATCGGGAGGAGATCCTTCATGCTGCTGATCTTCTTTTCATTGATGAGGATGAGCGGCTCCTCCACGGAGCATTCCATCCGCTCGGCGTTGGTGACGAAATACGGGGAGATGTAGCCGCGATCGAATTGCATGCCTTCGACGACGTCCAACGAGGTGGTCATCGACTTGGCTTCCTCGACCGTGATGACGCCGTCTTTGCCGACCTTCTCCATCGCTTCCGCGATGAGGTCGCCGATGGTCTTGTCGTTGTTGGCTGAAATGGTTCCGACTTGGGAGATTTCGGTCTTGTTCTGGCAGGGCTTGCTGAGCTTCTTGAGTTCGGCGACGACGACTTCCACGGCCTTGTTGATTCCCCGCTGGATTTCCATCGGGTTCGCGCCGGCGGTGATGTTCTTCACGCCTTCCCGGAAGATGGCTTGCGCCAGCACGGTGGCGGTGGTGGTGCCGTCACCCGCCGTGTCGCTGGTCTTGCTCGCGACTTCGCGGACAAGCTGGGCGCCCATATTCTCATATGGGTTCTTGAGTTCGATCTCTTTCGCGACGGTGACACCGTCCTTAGTGATGGTCGGGGCGCCGAACTTCTTGTCGAGAATGGCGTTCCGGCCCTTCGGTCCGAGCGTCGCCTTGACGGCATCGGCCAGCTGGTTGACCCCCTTGAGAATGGAGGCCCGAGCTGCCTCGCTGTACAGTAATTGCTTTGCCATGTGTTTCCTCCCTTATGTCGAGTGTTCGCGTGTCGTGAATTAGCTGGTGAAAATGCCGAGGATGTCTTCTTCCTTGAGGATCAAGCATTCCTCGTCCTCGATGCGCAGCTTACTGCCGGAATACTTATCGAACAGGACCTGGTCGCCGACCTTCACGTTCTCGACCTTCTTCCCGACGGCCTGGACGATACCCCGTTGCGGCTTTTCCTTCGCCGAGTCCGGCACGTAAATGCCTCCCGCGGTCCGCTCCAATTCCTCGGTATAGGTGACGAACACCCGGTCCCCGAGAGGCTGAAAGCCCTTGGCGACGTTCTTCTTTTCCTTCGCGGCTGTGCTCATAACAGACCCTCCTCCTGCTGATGAAGTTAACTCTGCATGTCTAATGATTTAGAACGGGTTCGCACTCGATGGCGTAAACGTGATACCCCACAACGAGCAGAAGCCCTGATCCCGTCAAACTCGTGGGTAGAGATAGTCTCCGGGCCCCTCAAGTCAAGGGGCCGGGCAAAAAATTATTTGGCCGCCCCCCCCCTCAGACGGGAAGGCATCGTAACCCATTGAGATTGAAGATTGCCAGCCAATAATCTGGGGAATGACTAGCTTCTCAAGCGGTCGAAATCCTTCACATCCTTCTTCATATAGTCGCGCAACCGCTTAATGATGCGGGCTTCCAGCTGGCGGGTTCGTTCCTTGGTGATGCCGTATTTCGCGCCCAAGTCATCCAACGTCAGGGGCGTTTCGGACAGCAGTCGATTGCGGAGAATGTCCTCTTCCCGTTCATCGAGGGTTTTGGTGAACTCCGCCAACTTCTTCCGAAACAGCACACGCAATTCGTTGTCCGCGATGATGTCGTCGGCAGCGGCCTGTTGAGAGGGGAGGACGTCCAGCAAGGTGCCGTCCTGCGCTGCGCCGATC
>CAYNLM010000182.1:0-4804 GCA_964398045.1 uncultured Nitrospira sp.
CCCGAGGTTGAGTGGCGTCCGATTGCTCAGATGCGCGACCGCCTGATCCACGGTTACTTTGGGGTGGATCATCAGCTCGTCTGGGACGTGGTGTACGAGAAACTTCCAGAACTGAAACGTAGCATCCAGCGGATCATTGATTCACAACAGGCCTAACCGAAGGACGCGACACCCGTCGCCTCTCACCCGAAACGTTATTCCTCCGACGCACCGACGCGAGCAGATAGGGCACCGTTCTGCCACTGACCCCCTATAACTTCCGGATTAACCGTTCAGCGTAGCCCGTCAGTTCCGCGTAGCCCTGGCCGGTCATGGGCCGGCCCTGCGACGTGCCGGTGATCGACACGGTGCCTTCCCAATAGGTGACTTGCGTACTGCGCGATGTCCTGAGCTCCTGATCGGCGAGCAGCGGCACCAGTTCCAACGACAGATCGAGAGACGGCACGGTGAGCCGCCATGGCTGCGGGTACGTCGCCTGGCTGTGCGGGCTGGTCCAGGAGCCGAGAGGTTCGATGCGGAAGTCCGTCGCAGCGAGGGATCGGCTGTGACCGTCCGGCGCGACCACGGTGCCGCTTGAGACAGGGTCAGCCGAGCCGTCGTGTCGGCGCAGGCGATAGAGCATGAGTTCGCTGTGATCCGCGAGTTGGATGCTGAACCAATCCCATCCGACGAGATCCTTGCCCAGATCGGCCGAGCCGAATTCATGATCCATCCAACTGGTGCCCGTAACTGCGAACTGTTCCTTCCCGATTGAGAGAGTGCCGGTGGTGGCGAGCCGGGTCAACGAATAATAATGAGAGGCTTGTCCTGTCTCGGTGCCCTTCCGGCTGATGCCGTCTCGTCCATGGAGCACCACGGGTTTTGTGGGCTGGAGCGTAACGGACAAACGATAGTCGCCGTCCTGCGCGAGCAAGGTTTGAATGGTCGAATCGCGGGAGATCTCGGCGCGCCAGTCGTCGATCCATACGTGCAACTTCGATTCATCCGCACCGGCTTTTCCTAATCCGGCCCGGCTGAGCTTTTCCGAAAAGTGAAAGCGCCGTCCACTGATATCCGTCACGGCAAAATGGGCCAGATACAGTTGGGTGACCGACCATTGCGAGGGCAGCGTTTTCACGTCATCGGGCGGGATGGCGCGACGGAAGAACGTCAGTTCAAACCCAAACGCTCGGCCGTCTGCCGCCTGCAGATGCCCCGTGTAGTACCACCATTCGGTTCGAAATGCGGGATGCGCTCCGTGGTCCTTCGGAAATTGAAAGTGGTAGCCTGCCGTCGCCGATTGAAAGGGAGTGGATGACTCCGCCGTCAGGAGGGCCGGAGCGCCGATGATCGACCATGCGGCAAGGCACAGCGACCATCGGCGGAGGCTCAGCGTGGCCGTTGTCCATGAGTCGAGAAACGAGACGGTCCCCTGTGGAATCGCGCGCAGCATCGACGAGGTTTATAACACGGGCTTCTTCGATCACACAAATCTCCGCTAGTGGAGCGGGGTTTACGCGTTTATATCAAGCGCGTGCGGTTGGGAGACGGCGTTGACAATTTTCACGAGTCTCGGCTATCGTGAGCCATGCATATCGATCACACCCGAGAACCGTCCAGTCGAATGTCGTCCGAAAAAGCCGAGCCCTTTCCGATCCCGGACCGCCTTCCGGTCTTCCCGTTGCCCAACGTCGTCTTTTTTCCGAAGACCTATCTGCCGCTCCATATTTTCGAGCCGCGGTATCGGCAGATGGTGGCCGACGCGACGGCGGGTGGACAGTGTATCGCGATGGCGCTGCTGAAAGAGGGCTGGGAATCGGACTATTACGGGAACCCCCCGATCTATCCGACCGTCTGCGTCGGCCGTTTGGTGAGCGTCCAGCCGTTGGCCGACGGCCGGTCCAACATCCTGCTCCAGGGTCTTGAACGGTGTGAGATCCAGGAAGAGCATTTCGACAAGTCGTATCGACAAGCGACGATCAGCGTGAAATCTCCGTCGGCCGAACCGGGGTTGGATCGCGATGTCCGTCGACGGTTGGTGGAGGCGCTGGCGCAATATCTTCAAACCAGAGACGACAGCACGGCCTGGCAAGGATTCTTTCGCGAGGAAGTGAGCGACGAGGTGCTGGTCAACACGCTCTCGACCTACCTCGACTGTACGCCGCTTGAAAAGCAATTTTTGTTGGAAGCAGACGGTCTTCACCAGCGGGCGCGCCGCTTGAACGATCTGATTCAATTCATGCTGCACGATCATCACGGCGCGAAAGGCTGGGAGTAATGGACCGCACGATCGCCATCACCGTCAGCCACCTGTGTAAATCCTACGACGGCCACACCGCCGTCGACGATCTGTCGTTTCATGTCTATGCGGGGGAGATCTTCGGTTTACTCGGCCCGAACGGCGCCGGCAAGAGCACCACGTTGCGCACGTTGATCACGCTGCTGCATCCGACCTCCGGATCGGCGATGGTGTTGGGGCACGACACGGTGCGCGAGGCCGATACGGTCCGCAAGATGATCGGCTATGTGCCGCAGGAACGGGCGATCGACCGATTTCTCACGGGACGCGAACATCTCGAGCTCCTGGGGGCGCTGTATCATTTGACGAAAGCCGAAGCGGCGAAGCGCATCGGCGAGCTGCTGAAGCTCGTCGAACTGGACGCGCATGCCGATCGGCCGGCCAAGACCTATTCCGGGGGCATGAAGCGCAAACTCGACATTGCCTGCGGCCTCTTGCCCGATCCCAAGATCCTGTTTCTTGACGAGCCGACATTGGGCCTGGACGTCCAAAGCCGGCTGCGGATCTGGGACTATGTGCGGATGCTGAAGGCCCGCGGCATGACGGTGGTGATGACGACGAATTACTTGGATGAGGCGGATCAGTTGTGTGATCGATTGGCCATCATTGATGGCGGCAAGATCAAGACCCTCGGCGCGCCGGCGGAACTCAAAATCGCGCTCGGCGGAGACATCGTATCGCTGACGATTAAGGAAACGTCGCGCATTGCGGCGTTAGCCGCCGCCGTGAAGGGCCAGCCGGCGATTCGCACCGTGAATACGACTGCATCCGGCCTGGACATCCGTGTCGAGTCCGCCGAGAAAGCCATCCCGGCTATCTTGGAAGCGGCCAATCGATTGAATTGCCGCTTGGAGTTCATCGACTACCACCGCCCGAGACTGGATGATGTGTTTATCGCGCATACCGGACGATCGATCAAAGACGACGTCCCCACGAAGGAGGAATAAACGTCAGGCGTCAGGCGTCATGCGATAGGCACGAGGAGATGTCTCACGCCCCGGCCTTGCGCTTCACGCTTCACGTTTCACGCTTCACGTCATGAAAGAATATCGGCAAGAGATCAGTGCCCTGACCATGCGGTGGGTCCTGCGGTTGAGCCGCGAGAAATTCAGCATGCTGTTCACCCTCGTGCAGCCCATGTTGTTCTGGCTCATCTTTTTCGGGAATCTGTTTCAGCGCGCGGCGGATACGCAGGTCACGCAGGCGCCCAACTACATCAGTTTCCTTGCGGCCGGGGTGGTGGTCATGACCGTGCTCAATAATGGTCTGGCCGGCGGTGTGGATCTGCTCTTCGATAAGGAAAACGGGTTTCTCGAACGGCTCATGTCCACGCCGATTCACCGCAGCTCCGTCATTCTGAGCCGCTTCATCTTTGTGATGACGATTACCTCGCTCCAAGTACTCGTGATTCTTGGCGTGGCGTTCTTGTTCGGTGTGCGGCCCGCCACGGGATTGTTAGGGGTGGCGACCATCCTCTTGATCGGCATGATGTTCGGTGTCGGGCTTACGGCGATCTCCATGGCCATGGCGTTTTCCGTCAAGAGCCACGGGGATTTCTTTTCCGTTCTCGGCTTTCTTTCGCTCCCGATGATTTTCCTGAGTTCGGCGCTGGTGCCGCTGGCGGCCATGCCGGGCTGGATGAGTGTGCTGGCGCAGTTCAATCCCATGACCTGGGCCATCGATGCCGTGCGGCCGTTGATCCTGTCGGGCTGGACCGAGGCCTTGCCGCATGTGGGCATGGTGGTCGTCGTCATGGTGATCTTTGATGCGCTGTGTTTATATGGTGGAGCGAAGGCTTTCAGACGGGCCATGGGATAGGCAAGCCCGCTGGGAGGGATGAGCGATGATGATTATACCTGAACGTCAAATTCGCGCGTTGATTCGGCTGTTGTCCGATGAGGACGATCGGATTGTCCAGACGATCAGCGGAAAACTGATCGATATCGGACCGTCCGCCGTCCCCTTGCTGCAGGAAGCCGAGATCGAGCAGCCCGAAATGGCGGACCGGATTGCCTCGATTCTCGAAGAGATCCGCGGCGGAAAGTTGGAAGACGAACTGGCGGAACAGGCCGCGCGTCCGGACGACGCCATGTGTTTGGAAACCGGGGCCTTCCTCATCGCCCGGTATGCCTATCCGACGCTCGATGTCGCCCGGTATCGGGAACTGCTCGATACCATGGCCCGCGAGGTGCGGGACCGAATCGGACCACGGGCGTCGGGAGAGGAAACCGTCAACGCGCTCAATCGCTACATCTTCACGGAGCACGGGTTCAAGGGCAATACCAAGAACTATTATGAAGTCGAAAACAGTTACATCAATTGCGTAATGGACCGGCGGGTGGGCATTCCGATCAGTCTCTCGGTGGTCTATCTGCTGATCGGCCATCGCCTGTTGCTCCCGCTGTTCGGCATCGGGATGCCCGGCCATTTCCTGGTGAAGTATGAGTCGGACCGCTACAAGATCTTCATCGATTGTTTCAACGGCGGGGCGTTGCTGACGGAAAAGAATTGCGCCCGGTTCTTGAC
>CAYNLM010000183.1:0-4762 GCA_964398045.1 uncultured Nitrospira sp.
CCCACGCCAATCCGCGCGAAGGGGTGGCCGAGGGTGGGTGGCTGGTTTGGGAATCCGGGGAAGAAGGTGAGCAAGCCGGGGAGAGGCTGCCACTATGGGCTCGCCGGCAGATCATCGAGAAGAAGATTCGCGTATTCACGCTTCCCGGCTTTCAGATCGCCCGAAAGGCAACCGACCGCGGAGACCTCCAGCTTCGCATGCAGGGCAACGCCTTCCTCGGTGCGTTCTTTGCGGTATCACCTCTCTTATCCGAATTCCGCATCACCCAGGAGCAGTTCCGGGAAGTCGTGCACAAGCAGTACGTCAAGAAGTTCGGACGGCTGGGCGAGGCGGTGGTCAACTCGAACATGGAAGTCATGACCCAGGGGTTCGAACGCGTCCGCGAAATTCGCATCGGAGAACTGGAAGCCCCCGATCATTCGACTCTGCGGGGAGAAGCTCTTCTCCCAGTCCTCGCCCGCACGCAGGGTGAAACATGCCATGCCGGATGCCGCTTCACACCTCCGCCCGCCGGCCAATGGGAGCGGACTCCCGTCACACGGGTGGCCACTTTCAATGCCGAATTTCGCGCGGGCTACGGCTACAACCAGCCAGCCTCCCCCTATGCGTCGGTCGGCGTGATCGCCGCCGGCAGCGGCGACACTGCGTCGAAGTATGTCGCTCGGCGGGAAACGCCGCTCTTCATTCCCGAGAATTGCACGCAGTGCATGGAGTGCATCGGTGTTTGTCCGGACACGGCGCTGCCCAACTGCGCCCAAGATCTGGAAACCATCCTGAGCACGGCAATTACGCAATACGTCGGAGATCCGCAAGAGCGCGGGAAAATGTTGCGCTCCCTGCCCGAGATCGAGCGGCGTACGCGCGCCGCCATGGTGAGCGCCATAGCCGGAAATACAGGGACTCCGCTGCAACAGATTCTTCACCACGTCACCAATGAGGTGGACGGCTTTTCCGAAGAGGCCAAAGGCCAGTTCTTTGCCATCATCGACAAGGTACCGATGGCCTATCAGAAAGTGAACGCGATCTTCGCGACTCCCGAGCGGAAGGTCCCGGGCGCCGGCGGCATTTTCTCGATATTCGTTTCCGACCTGTGCAAGGGATGCGCCGCCTGCGTTACCGCCTGCGGCGATCACCGCGCGCTGAAGATGGTTCAGGAAACCGAGCAAGTCAACGCCGAGCACGAGACAGGAACGGCCTTCCTGAATCTTCTGGCCGATACGCCGCAGAAGTATCTCGGCTTATACAGCGAGACCCGGCCTCAGGACTCGAAGACGGCAACGCTGCGCAACATGCTGATGGTTCACCGCACCTACGATGCGCTGGTCTCCGGCGATGGCGCTTGCGCCGGGTGCGGCGAGAAGAGCGTTCTGCGGGCCATCGCGGCAGTGACTGAGGCTTACATGAGGCCGATCTACCATGCAAAGGCCGACCGGCTCGCGGCCAAAGCAGCGACCCTCGAAAGATTGGGCGTGCAGAAACTCGCCAAGCTTCGGTCGACGAGCCCCGAGGAATACACCCTCCTGCGCCAAGCCGTGGCCCATCTCATGATGGGCTTGGGCGGAGAGGACGAGCCGGACACAAAGAAGCGCATCGCGAATCACAGTTCGATTTCCGACCGAGAAATTGTGGACGCAATCGTCGCCGTCCTGCTGCAGGAGGCGTTCAATCACAAGCATCTGCAAGCGGTCGACGGCCGCCTGGCAAATGGCATGTGCGTGATGGCGATGGCCGCCCACACAGGCTGCAACACGGTCTACGGGTCTACGCCCCCGAATAACCCGCACCCCTACCCATGGATGAACTCACTCTTCCAGGACGGTATCACGGTCGGTTGGCTGATGGGTGAGAGCTTCATCGTGGACCATGCCAGGCGCTCGGTGATTCCGGAACGACTGGCCGACGCATTGATCGAGCGCGAGAACGGCGTCATCACTCCAAGTGAATATTACGAATTCACGCACTTCAGCGACGCGTGGATGACCGATCAAGAGATCCTTGAGTTGCCAAAGGTGTGGGCAGTGGGTGGTGACGGCGGCATGGGCGACATCGGGTACCAGAACACGTCCAAAGTGATCCTGCAGAACCGCCCGAACGTCAAAGCGGTCATGCTGGACACGCAGGTGTACTCGAACACCGGAGGACAGAACTCCGATTCCACTCCTATGCTCGGCGGGAACGACATGAATGTGTTCGGAACCGCGACTCAGGGGAAGAGCGTCGAGAAGAAAACCGTGGCCGAAACATTTCTGGCGGGTCACGGGTCGCCGTTCGTCGCCCAGGTTTCGATCGCCAATGTGCCCAAGCTGTACCGTGCGATTCTCGACGGTCTCGAATACCGCGGCACAGCGTTTCTGCAGTGTTTCACGACATGCCAGCCTGAGCATGGCGTGGCCGACGACGTGGCGCTCATCCAGGCTCAGCGTGTGCGCGACTCGCGTGGAGCGCCGGAATTTGTTTTCAATCCGAGGCTCGGAGAGACGTATCGCGAGGCCCTCGACCTGAAAGGAAACCCGTCCCCGGAAACGGATTGGTACGAGACGAAGCTGAAAGGAAGTGGAGACCACTACCGCTACACGGTCGCCCACTGGTGCGCTACCGAAGCTCGCTTCCGCAATCACTTCAGGAAGGTCAAGAAGGAAGACACGTCAAAGCTGATCCCGCTGGAAAACATGCTGGTTCGTATAACGCAGCAGGATGTCGTCTATCGCCGTCACCTGGTCCGCAGCCATCGCGCGTACGTCCCCGATTTTGGCGTGTATATCAAGCTCCAGGGCGCAAACGGGGACGCGGAGTATCGGGCGATCTCGCGGCAGCTCGTCCTGTTCTGCGTCGAGCGCCGAAAAGCGTGGCGAATGCTGCAGAGTAAATCAGGGATCGAGAACAGGGAGTATAAAGCGCAGCGCTCACTCTTGGCTGCAGTGGATGCGGGCAGGATTTCCAGGGAGGAACTGTTTGCGCGCGCGGAGCAGTTGCTCAAAGAGCGGCTGCAGCAGCTCAGTTCAGCCGAGTCGGCAGGGCCGGCATCGCGGGCGTCTGGCGACGCTCCGCCGCCTGCGACGAGTGGCAACCCCGGAAGCTCTCAACCGTCGGTGCGAAATTCCCAGGCCGGCTCCGGAGTTTAGTCGCGCAAGAGGTGTCACATGGCAGAGGCCAGCACAGGGAACAGCCGGACTGCAGCGGGACGAGCGGGTGAGCGTGCGCTCGTTCAATACGGGTGGATCTCGGGACCCGTGGAGTGCTGCTGCTCCCGATGCGAATGGACGGCGAGCTTCGAGGCCGTGGACTCGTCGGTCCCCGCCGGGATCCAAGCGGAGTTCGAGAACCACAACTGCGAAGATTACGCTGTTCGATAGCGGCCAAGAGTGGCCGCGTTACGGTGGTTGGTGAGTATGAAACCTGATGCGACGATTGCCACAATCCTGACGAACAAAAACAGTGAGGTTTGGTCGGTCACTCCCGAGCAGTCCGTCTATGAAGCCATCGAGAGCATGGCGGAGAAGGGGGTGGGCGCACTGCTCGTGGTCTCCGGAGGAAAGCTCGCCGGTATCGTCTCCGAACGAGATTATGCGCGTAAGGTCATCCTCCAGGGCCGCCATTCGCGTGAGACCCGGGTGCAGGAAATCATGACGACGCCGGTGATCTTCGTGACTCCTCAGCATACCGTCCACGAATGCATGTCCATCATGACGAATCACCGAATCCGTCATCTCCCGGTTATGGAACAGGAGAGGATAGTAGGGATCGTCTCCATCGGTGACTTGGTGAAGTGGATGCTCGCGGAGCAAGAACAGACCATCTACCGAATGGCGGAGTACATTGCCGGCAAATATCCCGCATAGCACCAAGGCGGCCCGCGCCTAGCGTGGTTACTCCATGCGCTGGCGCCGCAGTGTCGGCCACGATGCCGCGAAAAGCTCCGTGAAGCCGCTCACGCGACAGGACTGTCACACACTGCTCCGAGGCAGGCTGGCTGAGAACGTTTCCAGCGTTGGTGTAGCCGGGTGGAAGCACCGGCATTTAGGCCGGTGAACCGCCTGGCCAACGACTTGGGGCTTCAGCCCTGGCTACAGCAACTCTAGAAAATTTTCACAAATACCGCGTACCCGAAGGTTTTGACGGGACACGCTTCAGCCGTGCCGCATAGTGCATTGCGTGTTCCGGCTTGAGCCGCGGTGGTGTGCCTACTTCGCTTCGGGCAGTTGGCTTACGACCTTGCCGGAGGCATCGAGGAAGCGCATGGACGGCGATCCGTCGGGCGCAACCTGCACGACCACGCGGTCGTGTCCGTCCGCGTCCTTGAGCTTCAAAGCCACGGACTTGTCGTCGCCCCGGCCAAGATAGAGCCGTTGGTGCGGCGGTGTATGCGCAGCGCTGAACTTCGCAATCTCGGCCTTCTGCTGGTCGGCAGGAAGGCTGCGGATGCGGTCTGTGAGGGCGATCAGCTCGCCAATCGGATAGTTCGGGCGATCGATCAGCGTGAGGGCCTGCGCGCTCTTGTCGCCCTGCTGCCCGGCGTCGATGCTGAGGTACTGGTCCTGCTCGTAGGCGTCGAAACTCAAGTGCCCGGAGCTGGTCGGCTGGCCGTCTTTGTCCTTGGACCCGCCGAAAATCAGGCCGCCATTCTCCGTGCCTTCGTCATTGAAGAACAGCATGCCGGCCGTTTTCCGATTGGGATGAGGATGCTCCTGGCCTTTGATGATGATTCCCGGGAAGAGGCTCTTGTCGGAAATCACCATGCGCAGTGTGCCGTCCGGCTCGACGA
>CAYNLM010000184.1:0-4698 GCA_964398045.1 uncultured Nitrospira sp.
GACGATGCAGCCCGGATTGAAGGCGCAGCCGGCCGGGCTCTCGGTGAGTCGCGGGGCTGCCGCAGAAATCACGTCGGCTTGGTGGGAAGCCTTTTGCGTAATGGCCTGCCGTCGCTCATCCGTCAGCGATCGGAGTCCCTGCTGAATCACTTGTTGGTCGAGAAGGGTGACGGGGAACAGGCCGATGCAGCAACGGTGGCATCCCTGCCGGCACGGAAGCTCGCCGAGGAGGGCGGCGTGGGCTCGTTCAAACCAGTCGGTGGTTTTGTCGAAGAGTCGGGAGGCGGCAGAAGAGGATGGCACGACACGTCAGTCTTCGACGGCCACCGACATGTCGACAATCAGGTCACCCTTGGGGGAATAGAAGCCTTGATTGTCGATCTGCACGATGCCGTTGCATTGGTCCTGATAGAACTCGAGGATCCACCCGTTGAAGTCGTAGCCCTCGTCGGTCATCTCTTTTTCGAGAAAGCGGGTGGTGAGGATGAAACGGGAACGGGTCACATATTCCCGGACGAGCTGGGATTCGATGTCATCGTAGGCGGTCAGCATCTCCAGGAACTGGGCTTTTTCCTGATCGAAGACATCTTTATAGCTGCCACGGTCCCGGACGCAAAAGAGATGAATCGGCTTACGGTCCCGATCATAGCCTAATGACACTTGCACCCAGGCCCATTCGTCGAGGGCCGCGTCGTCGATATTGGACGGGACAATCGGCGTTTGGCCGCGGGCCTTGAGAAAGTCGATCAAGAGCCGGAGCGGAGGCGAGTTTTCTTTTTGGCAGAAGACGCGAGAATAGACAAAGGTTTCAGCCTGTTCGGTTGTCGAGGGTTGCGCGCTGGAGGGCAGAATCGGCAGCTCTTTTCCCATGGGATTCCTTTCGGATCGGAGGCCGTCCAGCCTCTGTGAAGAGGGCGGGCGTGGCTTCGTGTCCCCTACTGTACCTTCCCGCTCCTTTGAACTGCAAGAGGGTGTTGTAGGGTTTTCCCCACGCCAGGCCTGCGTTTTTCTCGTTGACAGCTTAAGGACTCTTGGCTACACTCTCGCGGGTTTTCGCCGCTTGAGGAGTCATGAACGTACCACGACGCACATTATGAGTTCGGGCCGGTTCAAGACAGGCGAGTCGAACGGAGTGTTCAGTTACCATCATCCCCTACATTCAAGGAGGTTCCCGAATGGCAAAGTCAATGACGAAGTCGCAGATTGCAGATCATCTGGCCGGCAAGGCCGGGATCACGAAGAAGGGCGCCGTGCAGATTCTTGATGATCTGGCGGCCCTGGCTTATCGTGAAGCAAAAAATGTTTTCACCGTCCCCGGCATCGGCAAGCTGAAGTTGGCCAACCGGAAGGCCCGCATCGGCCGCAACCCACAGACCGGTGAAGAGATCAAGATTCCGGCCAAGCGCGTGGTGAAGTTCCGTGTGGCCAAGGTGGCGAAGGACGCAATCCTCGGGACGAAGAAGTAATGTGAGGATTCTGTCCTCGCCCTGCAGCGCCATGAGGCCGTCATCGGCACCATCCGCTGCCTGTGAAGGATACACATAGGGCCGGGGTCCTGAGGGGCCCCGGCCCTGTGCTTTCTGCATCCGCCACAGCGTCTCCAGGTCGGTCAGGTCCGCTAGGAATGAGACGGGCCTAAGCCGCTTCCCCCCATCCCGTCGTGCCCGACCAGGCGAATCGCGTCCCCGTCTTGAACCAGCGAGTCCTCACTGGCGATCTTCTTATTGATCGTCACGAGCACCTTTTTTTCCCTCAGCAGTTGCAAGAGATGGCGCAGTTGGAACCCTTGCCGCTGAATCAGTTGACGGACCGATACCGGCGCCGAGATTTCGCAGGCCAGGTCCCGCTCTCCGTCAGCCGTTTGCAGTTGGCCCGTCAAGACGATGGTCACCATGGTGCCTTGTGTTTCCTTTGCGTTGAAATGTCGGCGGTGCCGTCTCGACCCCACATTGACTCAGCCAGGGTCCCTGTCGATAATGGCGTCCCTATGCAATCGCTCGATATCCACAATCCCGGTATGCCGGATTTGCAGTTCGTCCTCTTCGTGTCGGCGCTCTGCACGGCGGATCTGCGGACGATCAACATCTCGGAGGATCTTCGCCGGACGATTTTCGATCGATGCTGGGCGCTCATCCATACGGAAGCTCCCCCGGCCGATCCCAAAGCACGCGTGCTGGACCTTCGCGGCGGCACGGAACTGACCTTGGAGGCCTGTGTCTCCACCATCCGGTCCTTGCTGACGGAAGCCGGGATTACGACGCTCACCTGGGACCATCCTGTCAGCGCACCCACCTGCGACAGTACGCCGGCGGCGAAGCCGCTGATCGATCGACTGCAGCAATTGTACCCCGATGATCCGGGTATCGTCGACCCCCGGCCGGGACCGCCGCAAGGCTCTGCCTGAACAACAAGACCGAGGCCAAGAGGAGACTGTGCGCGTTACGCCGCTTGATATTCCCGGTGCTCTGTTGATCGAACCGGATGTGTTCCGCGATCTACGCGGAGAGTTTTTTGAAACCTATCATCAGCGGCGCTACGAGGAAGCAGGGATTCCCGGCCCGTTCGTGCAGGACAATTACTCACGGTCTGTCCGCGGGACGTTGCGGGGGCTGCACTTTCAAGAGCCGCACGCCCAGGGAAAGTTGGTGATGGTAGTGGAAGGAGCGGTCTACGACGTCGTGGTCGATATCCGCAAGGGTTCGCCGAGTTTCGGACAGTGGTACGGCGCCGAGCTGTCTGCGGAGAATCGGCGCCAGCTGTACATTCCGCCCGGATGCGCGCATGGCTTCTGCGTGACGAGCGCCGGCGCTGCGTTTCTGTACAAGTGCACCGACTTCTATTCGCCCAAGGACGAACGAGGCATCGTGTGGAACGACCCCGCGCTCGGCATCCCCTGGCCGATTGCGGCTCCGATCCTCTCCGCAAAAGACCAAGCCTATCGGACCTTGGCCGAGATGGATCGCCATCTCCCGGAGTACGGTATTGTTCAACCGTAGGAAGCCGTTGATCCTGCGACGACGGCTATGTTATCCCTGTGGCGTCGGCGGCATGGCTATGAACGGCTTGATCGATCTATAGAGGAGGATGGTATGGGTAAGAGTTTACAGGGGACCAAAAGCCACGAGAATTTGAAGCACGCCTTTGCCGGCGAATCACAAGCGAACCGCCGGTATCTGTATTTCGCACGGCGCGCGGATATCGAAGGCTATCCCGATGTGGGCGGTCTCTTTCGCGATACGTCGGAAGCCGAGACCGGCCATGCGTTCGGCCATCTGGACTTCTTGAAAGAAGTCGGGGATCCGGCGACCGGCGTGCCGATCGGCAATACCGAAGCCAATCTCAAGTCGGCGATCGAAGGCGAGACCTATGAGTACACCCAAATGTACCCTGGAATGGCAAAAACGGCGCGCGACGAAGGATTCGCGGAGCTGGCCGAATGGTTCGAGACCTTGGCAAAAGCCGAGCGTTCGCATGCCAACCGGTTTCAAAAGGGGCTCGATAGTCTGAAGGGCTGACGAACGAGAGCGCTCAGCGGCAGCGGTCAGTTTTCAGTCCCCCACCTTCCCTCCCCTAGCAGGGGAGGGTGAGGGAGGGGTGAGCTGAGGGCTGACCGCTGATTGTTCCAGGGAACCCATTATGAAGGGCCTCAGTCTTCTCGATCCGATTGATCCAAAACGGCTCGAGAAGGAAACGCTCAGAATCTACGAGATCTGCGACGGCTGCCGTCGCTGTTTCAATCTCTGTCCGTCGTTCAACACCCTGCTGGATCGCATCGACGTCTACGAGGGCGACGCGGCAAAGCTCACGCCGGCTGCGTCGGATTGTCCGCTGGCCGGGCTACAGCTGGATCAAAGGGGGAGCCTCCGCGCATGTCGGCGGCAGGGCCACCGTCCATCCCATTCAAGTCGTCCGCGACGCCTAAGGATTGCGGTCAGAACCGTGATGGGTGACGAGGGCAGAGTGGAAGAGGGATTGATAGGAGGCAGATGCACGGTTTGACCCTGGATGACGTGATGCCCTATGCCGACTATGAACGGCAACGCGAGGCGTTCCGATCGCGGATCATCGCGCTGAAGCAGCGCCGTCGCATCTCTGTCGGGCCGTTGATCACACTGGTCTTTGAAAATCGGGACACCCTGCGATTTCAGATTCAGGAGATGATCCGCGTCGAGCGCATCGTCGATCCGGCCAAGGTGCAGGAAGAGCTCGATGTGTACAATGCCTTGCTGCCGTCAGGGGAGGAACTCAGCGCCACGCTCTTGATCGAGATCACCGATGAGGCGAAGATAAAAGAGTGGCTCGACGAGTTCATGGGATTGGACCATGGCGAGAAAGTGGCCATCGTGGCGGGAGGGGAGCGGGCTTACGGAGAATTTGAAGGGGGCCACAGCCACGAGACGAAGATCAGCGCGGTACATTTCATCCGGTTTCGCCCCACGGAATCGATGAAAGCGGCCTTCGCCGACCTGCGGCAGCCGGTAACGATCACCGTGTACCATGGCAGCTATCATGCGGAGGCTCCTGTGCCCGGCAGCATGCGGGAAGAATGGCTGAAGGATCTAGCAGGATGCTGAAAAAGTCCGCCAGCGGCGTTCTCGCATCGTTCAGACCCTCAACGTACCCCAGAGGGTACGCCTCAGGTCTTCACTCGCTGCGGCCTTGCTGGACGGCCTTTTTGAGCATCCTTACGCTAAGTGC
>CAYNLM010000185.1:0-4479 GCA_964398045.1 uncultured Nitrospira sp.
GGCTCCGGCGCTCGGAGAAATTCCGATTGCCGCCGTTTTGGTATACCAAGGACAGGTGCTGGCATCCGCCCACAATTTTCGTGAGGTCCGGCAAGACCCGACGGCCCACGCTGAGATGCTGGTCATCCGACAGGCCGCTGACCACTTAGGCAGCTGGCGGCTCACAGAGACGACGCTCTACGTCACGTTGGAACCGTGCCCGATGTGCGCAGGCGCGATCGTGCAATCCCGTATTCCGCGCCTGGTGTTCGGAGCGTGGGATCCGAAAGCCGGCGCCTGCGGGTCCGTCCTCGACATTCCCGCGGAACGACGACTCAATCATCGCGTGATGGTCACCGGAGGCGTCCTGGAATCGGAGAGCCAACGACTCCTGCAAGACTTTTTCAGGCGTTTACGCATGGGGCCTGTGCCCGAAGCAACCGTTCCGGTGGAACGGTCGGAGTAGCGCCTACGAGCATAAGATCGCGCGCCAATCATGTCCCTCCGCGGCCACTGCCCCAACCCATCCCGTCTCAAGCGGAAGAAACCGAATTGGAAACGATCGTGTGCGGCCTTCGCCAATGAGCCGACCTTCCATTCCCTCCTTCGACAGCTCGATGTGCTCACGATCGAGCGGAAATGTGATTCCGGTTCCTTCGGCTTTGAAGGCCGCTTCCCTCGCCACCCACACTTGGAGAAATCGCTCGCGTCGTCGCTGCGGCTCAGCCTTCTCAATGAGGGTCAGGTCTTGCTGCGATAAAAACCGCTTGGCCAACTTGACGGCATCGACCTCGCGACGAATCGTCTCCAGATCGACTCCAACCTCGCGGCCGTTCGCCACCGCGATGAGCGCGCGCCCATGTGAATGGGTCAAATTGAATCGAAGCGATTCACTCCCCGCAGTGGGACTATGCAGGCAGGGCTTCCCGGAGACGGTCGTATGAAAACGCAGATCTTCCGGACGCTGATCACAGTATCGGCTGAGCACTAGCCGCACAGCGCTATGCGCGGCCATGAATTCCTTCCGGTGTTGCTCCGACACCAATCGATCGGCCCGTTCGCGCTCATCCGGAGCAAGATAGTGAGCGAGAGAGGAGATCTCATTGTCATCGACATGCAATACGAATCCCCAGACGTGCACCTCGTTCGATAATACTGTTCTTGTGGTCCTTACCTCGTCTGGGCTGATGCGTTGGAAGGGAAGGGTCAAGGTCATCTCTCGAGAGCTTGATTAACTGTCAGATTTTCCCCGCGAGAGACTCATTCGTTTTGGCATTGCAAAACGGTATCTGCCACGGTAAGCTCTCACGCAAGTCGTTGAGCCTGTCAGTCTCACCTGCTCGCGATTCCTACAGAGAGGATCCGCAACATCGGAGAGGTGCGAGAGCGGCCGAATCGGGCAGTCTCGAAAACTGCTGTCGGGGTAACTCGACCGTGGGTTCGAATCCCACCCTCTCCGCCAAACCAAGCTTGCTCGACCCGGAGCCCCTACGATTGATCCTGGCGACGGGATAAGCACCTCCGCACGTATGCCTTCCAAAGAGGGTGGATTCGAACAAGAGGTCGCGATACGCACCGCAGCTAAGAATCTTCACCCTTTGCCGATCTCCGCTTTCTCCTTCAACACTCTCCGCAACTCCACCATGGCCAGCGTATCGCGTGCGCAGTACCGCAGCAGGGCCTCTTTGATCGAGGCTTGCTCGATCCAATCCGTCTCTACAAAGATCATCCGGTAATATTCGCTGGCCGCCTGGCCGCCTTCCCGAATCGTCAGATCGTCATATGCCAGCGACGGCACGATCGCCGGCAAGACGGACTTGATCGAGAATGAACCCTGGAATGCCGGATGGTAGTAGTGATCGCGAATGATCGGAAACAAATCCCACAGCCGCTTGACGATCTGTTTGAAGGCCGACCGGAACTCGGGGAATGCTTCCGCGAGCTGCTCCATGATGGCCCGCTCATAGGGAGAGTAGACGCAGATACTGCCTCGCTCGCCGACTGATTCAATCAGCGCTTCAGCCCATCGTTTTCTCGGCTCGCTGGCCGCATCGTGCAGAAACTCTTGATGAACCAGCTCGCCCGATTCCTGTTCGATATGATTGGACCACTGGACCGGGATCGCCTGATAGGGTCTCGTCGAAGGAAAGCGCGGCACCGCCAGCATCACGGTTTCAAAATCCACATGGTGAACGGGATACTGCACAGACCGTAGGACATCAGCGAGCTTGGCGGAGATATACTCAACATTTTCCCTTACCCGACGCTGAGCCAGCGACAGAGTGGTTCCTACGGGAATGTCATCGATCAGCGAGACGCCTTGTTCGACCAATTGATTGACGCTGTGCTTCGAACCAGGCAAGCGATAGATCCATCGCGCAGGTTTCTCGGCCGTGCAATGGTCCCAGAAGGGACATTCATAGGGAGTCTGGCACTGTGCGCCAGGTTCGATCATGGGCGCGACCGGTTGCAGCAAGACGGTTTTCATCAGGGCGACTTGGTCCGGCACCTTGGCACGGCGGCTGGTCACCATCTCGCTCACGTCATGCACCGCGAACAAGCGGTCGAGATCGATCTCTCCCTGCTCGTACCTATAGTCGGTATTGATGTGCATGAGGCAGGTCGCAGCCAGCGAGAGACCAGCACCGAGCAACACGTGGCTTTGAATGGCAAGATCGTTGAGATGCACGTCCTTAATCTTGGTGGAGGACTTGACCTCGATCAAACGCCAGCACGGCGGCTCACCAGATTGGACCGGGACTCGCTCCAACACATCGACTCTGATCAACACGCCATCATGGACAAACGCGCCTTCGAAAATTGCCGCTACGGTGGGGTCTTGAATCAGTTCGGCGGTCTGGGCGAGCGCGGCCTCCCGCTGCCGATGGCTCGCCGTCACTAACACACCGCCGGGAAATCGGCGGCGCGCCAATTCGCCGATCTCCGTTCCCATATCGAGGATGGCTTGGATCGAGACATCCGGAGGCGTCGCCAATTGCGGGTGATGGACCTCAAGATACACGCGCTTGAGGCACTGCAGCCCCGACACAAACTTGGACTTCGACAAACGCGGCGACGTGGAGACGGGAACGGCCGAGAAATTCTCTGTCTGATTCATGTGGGCAAAACCCTAACGAACCGCAACAGATTTGTCTAGGTGTGTCCCGATGCTGTTCTGTTAGGATGGTCTTCCATGGCTGATGGGGTTGCACAGATCAGACGTTCCGTGATGACGCTCGCGCTGCCCGTCACGGTGAGCAGTCTGCTTCAACGGACGGAAGGCATCGTGGCCGTCTTTCTCGTCGGCGGACTCGGAGTCGTTCCGATTGCCGCAGTGGGGTTGGGACAACTGCTCGCCTTTATCGCCACCACGTTGATCTCAGGGCTGTCGGTGGGCTCGAACGTGATCGTGGCGCAACTCTGGGGAGCCAGACGGCACCGGGATGCCGGTGAAGCGGCCCGCCATTTCCTTGGCCTCTCTCTCATCGTGTCGTTGTTGTTGGCCGGACTGGGCATGGTACTCAATCACCTCGCCATGCAGTTGTTGGGCGCCGAACCGACGGTCATCGAGTTGGCCCTCCCCTATTCGACCCTGATTTTCTTGGTCATTCCTTTCACCGTGCTCTTACAGGTCTTGTCGTCCATCCTGCAAGGCACCGGCGACACGCGTACGCCGATGTACGCCATGATCGTTGTGAACGTCTTACACATCTTGATTGCCTATCCCCTCATCTATGGACGGTGGGGCATGCCTGCGATGGGTGTCAAAGGCGCCGCCGTGGCGGTCGGATTCGCCGAGGCGACCGGCGTGGCCTACCTCATGATGCAGTGCGGCCGCATTTTCAAACCCTCCGCGCATCTGCGGCTTGATCTCATCCGCACCATGTGGGATGTCGGCGCGCCGGTCTCCGGAGAGCGGATCGTGCAACAGGCCGGCATTCTGATCTACACCAAACTGGTATTGCTCTATGGAACGGTGTCCTACGCCGCCCATCAAGTCGGACTGTCGATCGAGTCTCTGTCGTTCTTACCGGGCTACGGCTTTGCGATCGCCGCCGCCACGATGGTGGGACAGAGCATCGGTGCGGGCAAATATACCCGAGCCAAGTTGGAAAACTGGGAGGCCAATCGGCTCGCCATCTACATCATGGCCAGTATGGGCGTCGTCTTTTTCTTTTTTCCCTATGTGCTGCTGCGGGCGTTTACAACGGACGACGCGGTAGTTGAACTCGGCACGGTCTTTCTCAAAATCGTGGCTCTCCTGCAAATCCCCTTGGCCCTCACGATGGTCTTAGCCGGCTCACTGCGCGGCGCGGGCGACACACGCTTCATCATGAGTGCCACAATGGTCGGCATGTGGGGCGTGCGAGTGCCGCTGGCTCTGGTAGTCGCCCTGTGGCTGGAATTGTCTGTTTTTTACGTGTGGTCGGCAATGATCGCCGACTGGACGGTACGAATGGCGCTCTTGCTGTGGCGCTACCAATCGGAACGGTTGAGGGC
>CAYNLM010000186.1:0-4240 GCA_964398045.1 uncultured Nitrospira sp.
TTTGGTCTCATTTCCTTGGACCGAGTATCACTAGTGATAGCGGTGTGCTGTGTGTGTTGTTGCCTTGCAGGCCTGTGTCAAGTGTGTCTGTGCCATGTGACTACTCTGTAAGAGTCGCAACGGGGTCCTTACTCTGAGACCTCATTCACTAAAATATAGAGCCGTGTTCTTATAAGGAGGAGTCGAGATGAGCGATGTAGCCCCCGAGATCAAGCCCGGCGATACCGCGCCGGATTTCACGTTGAAGGATCAGGATCAGAAGGATGTGAAACTGAGCGACTTTCGCGGCAAGAAGAATGTCGTGCTCTGCTTCTATCCTCTGGACTGGAGTCCCGTATGCCAGGGTGAGAACAAGTGCCTGACCGACGACTTCCCCAAATTCCAAGGCGCGAACGCGGAAGTCTTCGGCATCAGCTGCGACAGTTTCTTCTCCCACAAGGCCTGGGCCGACTCGTTGGACCTCAAGCATCGCCTGCTGGCCGATATGCATCGCACCGTCAGCAAGGCCTATGGCCTCTACTTTGAGCCGTTGAACTGCTCCAAGCGGGCCACCGTGATCGTGGATAAGAACGGCAAGGTGGCGTATGTGAAGGTGCAGGAAATTAAGGTGGCGCGGGAGGATAAGGACATCCTCGCGGCTCTCGCCAAGCTTAATTAGACATCCGCGCGGAGGGCTGAGCGTTGAGGGCCATGAAGGCCTTCTGCTCAGTCCTCCCCTCTTCTCCAAAGGAACCAATCCATGAGTTCCGTGCTCGACGTCAGCGACGCCAACTATAAGGAATTCACCGAGAGCACCGGAGCCATCGTCGCGTACGGTCTCGCCACCTGCGAACCCTGCAAGCAGTACGATCCCATCCTGGAAGCCACGGCCGCCAAATTTCCCACCATCAAGGTCGGCAAGGCGAAGATGCACGTCCCAGGCCGCTGCCGCGAGATCAAGAAGACCCACACGTTTGAGACCTATCCGACGACCCATTTCTTTGCCAACGGCAAACTCCTCCTCACCCGGGAAGGAGTCGTGGAGCCGGCCGAACTGGCTGCGCTCGTCTCCGATCATTTGCTCAAGTAACGATCGGCCTACCCGCCCGGTTCTTTTCGTAATTGTCGATCTCCTTGACTCACCGCGGACTTATAGTACCCTCGGAGGAGCCGTGGTGATCTGCGGCATTGAGCCCCGGCATCTCGGCGTTCGCGAGGGCATAACAGGATGGCCTCTGTGTCCCGTCCAACCAACCTTCCGCAGTACGACGCTCAGGTTCTGCTCAACTCTCAGCCGGTGATTGTCTCGGTCATCGACCCTGCGACCCACTCCATTCAGTTCCAGAACGACACCGGCGTTAAGAAGTTCGGGAACATCGCCGGCTCATCCTGTTTCGAGAAGATTGCCGGCTGCCTATCACCATGCGCCTTTTGTCGTATGCCGGAGGCGCTGCTCTCCAGCGACGTGGTGTCCAACGAAGTCGCGCTTCCGGGCGACAAATTCTTGCTCGTGCACTGGTCAAAAGCCTCGACGATCGACGGGCAGACGCATGTCATTGAAACAATCGCGGATATCACCGAGCAGAAGCGCACCGCGCAGGCGCTGCATCAATCGCAAAAAATGGAAGCCGTCGGTCGATTAGCCGGGGGGATTGCTCACGATTTCAATAATCTGATGATGGTCGTCATGGGGCATGCCCACCGGTTGCTCCAGCAGCTCGCGACGCATCCAGCCCGCCCGGAATTGGAAATGATCAGTCAGGCGGGGATGCGCGCCGCCGCCTTAACGAAGAAGCTGCTGACGTTTAGCAGGCGACAGGTGTTCGAGCCCAAAGAGCTGTCGGTGACGCACACCATCCGCGAGCTGGAAGATATTCTCCAGCGTCTCATCGGCGAGCAGATTCAAGTCGTGACCGTCCTTCATCCTCATACAGGCCATGCGATGGTGGACCCTGTCCAACTCGAGCAGGTCATCATGAACCTGGTCTTGAACGCGCGCGACGCCATGCTCGACGGCGGTTTGCTCAACATCGAAGCGGACAATGTGGACTTAGATGAGCGCTTCGTCAAGAGCCACCCCGGCTCCGTTCCCGGTCCCTACGTCAAAATCGTAGTCCAAGACGCAGGCTGCGGCATGGATGCGGAGACGCTGGCCCATATTTTTGAGCCCTTCTTTACAACCAAGGAGGTAGGCAAGGGCACGGGACTGGGACTGGCCACGGTGTATGGCATCGTCAAGCAAAGCCGAGGATATATCGACGTCGTGAGCGAACCGGGACGCGGCTCACGTTTTACCGTCTATCTCCCGCGCGTGGGACAACCCGTTGTCCAACCGGAAGCCATACAGACGGAAACAACATCCTCTCCACCGCTCACCACGATTCTCGTGGTGGAGGACGACGAAAGTATCCGGAAGCTGATTGTGACGATCCTCCAGGATCACGGCTATCAGGTGCAGGCCGCCGCGGATGGCCAAGAGGCGCTGCAGTGTTTGCAGCGATTGAAAGGCAAATGCCCGCTCGTCATCACCGACGTGATCATGCCGCGGATGAAAAGCGCGGACTTAGTAGAAGGAGTCAAAGCGATGCAGCCGGAGGCACAGGTGCTGTATATGTCCGGCTATGCCGGCGACACCCTGCATGCCAACGGTTTTGTCGATGAGATGCCGTTCCTTCCAAAACCCTTCCTGCCCACGACGCTTATCGAGAAAGTCCAAGAACTGCTGCGGGCGGCTCCGGCTCACTGATAGCCTCTCCTGGAGCGGAGAATGAGGCTCGCTCTCGGGCACAGGCCTGACCAGGCCAGTGCCCGACTTCCCTACCTCGTCCTGGTCTTCGAACAATGTTCGTGAAAGATCAGCCACGCGGAGGCTTCTTTCCTGAGGAGGGCAGTGCATTTGCCGGTGTCTTGGCCTTCGAGTTCGCCGTTTCGGATGGCTTGAAAGAGGTAGTCGTAGGTGACCCACGCCAGGGGCTCAGCAAAGCCGGTCTTTAGATTCGACACGACGCCGATGAAGCGCAGCTTGCTCCCCTGTTGTAGTTCAGCTTCATAATCGTTCAGCCACTTCTCGATCGCTGCTTTGGTTTCCGTCTCGCCGTCCTGCGTGCCCTCGTAGTCCTCGGTGTAGAGCTTCAAGACCGCCTGCTTATCCTTGGTTTCCGAAAAGGTCGCTGCGGCCTTCGCCGCTTCTCGGATCGTCCCTTCAATTGCCTCTTCACCTGATCCAGCCCACACGGATGCACTCCATCCCACACATCCAATCAGGATGATCCAACTCCGAGGACGGGTCATGACCACCTCGAGGAGCTAGCCGGCGTAGTCGAAGAACAGATCACGGGACTGGACGACACGCACATTGGCAAGTGCGCCGGACGAAATCCCCGAGACAAGCGACTTCCAAATGTGCTCAACCACTTGCGCACCGGTCACGGTATGTGCATGAAGGACCTGACATAGATTCTGACGATCAAACACGTTCACAACCTTCTCGTGCACCAGCCGATCCAGCGCGGCGATGTCGGTCACCATGCCGGTGACCGGATCGATCGGGCCATGGACCGTCACGAAGCAATCCCAGTCACGTCCTTGATTCCCATCTTGCACGGCGTTGAAGGAGTAGCGCCTGGTGACGCCGGCGACATCCAGCCCGCCGGCGGCCGTGATTTCGGCATAGAGATCTTCGTCCTCACAGAGGCGAATCGTATGGAGCGTCCCGATCCCCTTTTGCGGTGCGAGCTTGGTCCACAACACACGCGCGATGTTTTCCGAGGTGGGAATCCGATCTTTGAAATACGGCATGTCGAGGTTGAAGTTCTTATGGTCGAACTCTTCGATGACGGCCAGCAACACCCGTTTGAGATCGAACAGGTTGATGACCATGCCGGTCTTGGGATCGACCTCGCCGGACACGGTGACTTCGAGCATATAGTTGTGCCCATGTGCCGGCGGATTGTAACAAGGGCCGAACACCGCGCGATTCTTTACTTCATCCCACTCCGGCTTGAAGTACCGGTGGGCCGCCGCGAATTCGATCCGCTTGGTCAAGAGAACGCGAGCCATCCTGGATCCTTCACTCCGCTGCTTCAACTGCACTTAGCGTAAGGATGCCCAAAAAGGCATTCCAGCAAGACAGCAGCGAGTGAAGACCTGCGGCGTACCCTCCGGGGTACGTGGAGGGGATGAACGATGAGAACAAGCCGCTGGCGGACGTTCACAGAATCCTGCTAGATCCTGACACCCATCTTCAGGACGGCTGAACGAG
>CAYNLM010000187.1:0-4162 GCA_964398045.1 uncultured Nitrospira sp.
GGTCCGGTGCGTGCAATTTCAATTCGGCGAAGAGGCTTTTGGCGAGCAGTGGGAGCGGTTTCGACGCGTGAAGCCGACGCTCAAGACACTCAACTTTGATGGTCGCGGCCGCGGGGCCAATGAAGTGGATCTCCGGTATGAGAATCGCATCATCGTTCGGGAAAGGGGGTGATCGCGGTGCCAAAACGGGATCAAATCCTTGTCGGGCTGGATATCGGGACTACCAAGATCTGCGCGATTGTCGCGGAGATCACCGATGCCGGGGCATTGAACGTGATCGGCGTCGGGTCGAGTCCATCGCGCGGACTGCGCAAAGGGGTGGTGGTTGATATCGAGAGCACGGTGGAATCGATCAAGAAGGCGGTCGAAGAGGCGGAGTTGATGGCGGCCGTGCAGATCAACTCGGTCTATACGGGCATCGCAGGAAGCCACATTTCAGCGGAAAATTGTAAAGGCGTGGTGGCGCTCAAGCGCGCCGAGGTGACGCGCGAGGATATTCATCGGGCCATCGAAAGCGCGCGGACCTTAGCGGTTATTCCCCACGAGCGCCGGATTCTCCATGTGCTGCCGCGAGAATTCATGGTGGACGGACAGGAAGGCGTGCGGGAGCCGTTGGGCCTTTCCGGCAATCGATTGGAAGTGAACGTCCACGTGATTACGGGAGCCGTCACGTCGGCGCAAAACATCATCAAGAGTGTGAACCGGGCGGGCCTCGACGTCGTGGACATCATTCTGCAACCACTGGCGTCGAGCGAAGCGGTCTTGAGCCAGGAGGAACGCGACCTGGGTGTCGCGATGGTGGATCTCGGAGGCGGGACGACCGACCTTGCGATCTTCCTCGACGGCAGCATCCGCCACTCGGCCGTGTTGCCGATCGGCGGACAGAATCTGACCAAGGACCTGGCGATCGGTCTTCTCACGTCCCAGACCGAAGCCGAGAAGATCAAAATGCACCATGGCATCGCGAGAACTGAGTTGGTTACCAACCATCAGGCGGTCGAGGTGCCGTCCGTCGGAGACCGTCCGGCGCGGACCTTCTCACGGCGGGACATTGCCGAGATTCTCGAACCGCGCGGGGAAGAAATGTTTGAGTTGGTGCGCAGGGAAATTGCCCGCGCTGGCTACGAAGGGATGTTAGGGGCAGGGGTGGTCATCACCGGCGGGACATCCTTGCTGGAAGGCATGCCGGATGCGGCGGAAAAAGTCTTGAACTTACCGGCTCGCCGAGGCACGCCGTCCGGCGTGGGCGGACTGCGGGATATCGTCGGTCATCCCAGCCATGCCACCGGTGTCGGTCTGCTGCTGCATGCCAGGCGGCATGCGGATGACCTGGAAACGGCCGGTCTTCGCAACGGCGGGGCCTGGGCCAAAATGTTCGGATGGACGAAGCGAGTGTTGGAAGTGTTTTAACTTCATCACCGTCGCGCGCGGCATGAACCGCCACGCGATGCCATGGGAGGAGGTGCCGCAATGTTCTCATTCCAGGAAGATGTGCTGTTGCCGGTCCGGATCAAGGTGATCGGAGTCGGCGGAGCCGGGTGCAACGCAGTCAATACGATGATCGGGTCCGGTCTGGCCCGCGTCGATTTTATTTCGGCCAACACCGATTTGCAGGCGTTGGATCGCTCGCTGGCTCCCTATAAGATTCAGCTGGGGCCGGAACGGACGCGCGGATTGGGCGCCGGCGCCAAGCCGGAAATCGGCAAGGACGCAGCGCTCGAAAGCAAAGACCACATTCGCGAGTGTTTGGAAGGCGCGGATATGGTGTTTGTCACGGCTGGAATGGGCGGCGGCACCGGCACCGGCGCCGCTCCGATCGTGGCCAGTATCGCGCGCGAACTGGGCATCCTGACCGTGGGCGTCGTGACGAAGCCCTTTCAATATGAAGGGCAACGTCGGCATAAACATGCCGAGGAAGGTATTCGCGACCTCCGCCGGCATGTGGATACGCTGCTTGTGATTCCCAACCAGCGGCTGCTGGGGATCGTCGATAAAGCCACGCCGTTGCTGGAAGCGTTCAAAGTGGCGGACGATGTGCTGCGCCAGGCGATCCAGGGCATTGCTGATGTGATCACCACGACCGGCCATGTGAACGTGGACTTCGCGGATGTGCGGACGATCATGTCCCATACGGGCCGGGCGGTGATGGGCATGGGCGTCTCCCGGGGGACGAACCGCGCCATCGAGGCGGCCCAAAAGGCGATTTGCAGTCCGTTGCTCGAAGAGGGCAGCGTAGAAGGCGCGCGCGGCGTGCTGTTGAACATTACGGGCGGGCCGAACATGTCGCTGCATGAAATCGAAGAAGCGGCGTCCATCATCCAGCAGACGGCGGATCCCGAGGCGAACATTATCGTAGGTCAGGTCATTAATCCGGATATGGGTGACGATCTGGTGGTGACGGTGATTGCCACAGGGTTTGAGCATGATGATGAGCCGGCGGCCGTGACGATCGCGACAGAGAGAACAAGCGCGCGCGCGCCGAAGCCGGCCCAGCCCGTCATGGCCGGAGTGGGGGCAGCCGCGACAGCGGACCGGCCTATGAAGGATCTCGATCGTCCGACGTTCTTGCGGCGGATGAGCGATGCCCGTGAATCGATCGATCGGGCCTCGCTCTCGGCGGAAGATGAATGGGATGTGCCCACGTTTCTCCGGAAACAGGCGGACTAAGCCGTCCGGCATTCATGCAGATGAATTCACGCGGAGAGGAGCCATGGTAGTTGCTCCGGTCATCACGGTGCCGGCGTTCGCTTCCCTTAGAAGCGGAGTCCGTCACTTTTTCGGGACGCGTCGTCATTCAGCCAGCCTGGGCGTTGAGCTGGGGATTCCTGTTCAGCGTACGCAAGGGATCCCCCGGTCGACGTGGCTGCTGTCGGTGAAGCAGGTTCACGGCACCGATGCGCTCATCGTCGATCGATCGTTAACACCGGAAGATCGGTTTCACGGCGGGTGGGATGCCTTGGTGACCGATCAGCCCGGTGTGATGGTCGCGGTGCGCACGGCGGATTGTGTGCCGGTCCTGGTGCATGATCCGACGCGGAGAGTCGTGGCGGCCATTCATGCCGGCTGGCGCGGAGCCGTGGCCGGCATCGTGCCGAAGACCCTTGCGCTGATGGAGTCGCGTTTTGGATCGGATCCCACGCACCTGCGCGTGAGCATCGGACCCTCTGCCGGAGCCTGTTGCTATGAGGTGGATGAACCGGTGCTGAACAAACTGCGCCAGTCCTTTCCAGACTGGGAGAAAGTGGTTCACAGCCAGCGAAGGGGGAAGGCTTACCTGGATCTGAAGACACTGATCAGAGAGCAAGTGCAGGCGGCCGGCACAAGCGAGGAGTCCATCACGGCGGTGAACCTGTGCACCATCTGTCATGAGGAGCTGTTCTTTTCCTATCGTCGAGAGGGGAAGGTCATCGGCACGATGGTCAGTGCCATCGGGCTGGCTCCCTTGCGAGGGTGATGTAAGCCTCTGCCAATTATCGGGCCCTTCCGTTAGAATAGGGGCGGTCAGCCGAGTCCGGCGGCTAGAGTAGCGAGGCCCGACAGCACGATGGAGCCGCCCGTCAAAGAGACGATCGCCGACCGCGTGCACGTGGTGCTCTCGAAGATTCGCCGGGCAGCAGAAAAGGCGGGACGGCCCCCTCACAGTGTGCGTCTCGTCGCGGCCACGAAGGCGGTCACGGCGGATCGTATTCAAGAAGGTATAGGGGCCGGACTCACGATTTTGGGAGAGAATCGGCTCCAGGAGGCGGTTTTCAAAATTGCGGCGCTGAAAGACGTTCCAGTCAGATGGCATTTCGTTGGACAGCTGCAGCGGCGCAAGGTGCGATCGATGATCGGCCTCTTCGACCTGATTCATTCGGTGGACAGTATGGAATTGGCTCAGGAAATCAATCGTCGCGCAGGTGAAGCAGGTTGCTGCCAAGACATCCTGCTGGAAGTGAACATTGGAAATGAGCCGACGAAGGCGGGTTTCCAGCCGGACACAGTCATCGGGCTGGTGCCTGCCATGGCGGGACTGCCGCATATCCGTGTGAAGGGACTCATGGCGATTCCACCTCCGACTCAAGATGCCGAGCAGGCGCGGCCATATTTTCGACAGCTTCGCCATCTCGCTGTGCCCATCGCCGAACTGAGGCTGCCCTCCGTTGTGATGGATGAACTGTCC
>CAYNLM010000188.1:0-4112 GCA_964398045.1 uncultured Nitrospira sp.
ATGGTCATCAAGAGGTAGGGGAGGTGGGGATCGCGGGGCGCTTTCAGCAGTGCCAGCCGAAGACCCATGGGGAATTCCCGGATGGCCGCGTCCCCTGTGGCCAACGTCACCGGCCCACTTGCGATCGTCACCTTTCGTCCGTGCAGCTGCTTGAGAAGCGCCGGGATATCGTCGGCCACGACATCGATGATCCTAAGCTTCAGCGCCTCCTGCTCCGTCACGGACACGCTTTTCCTGACGGCGTCTTCCGCCCAAGCCGTGTTTCGCCCGCGCTGTTCCGCGATGGTCTTGATGTAAGCCACGGCGTCATTTTCCACTTTCTCCTTCATCGTCGTGTCCATCTCACCGCCGCCCATCGCCACAGGATGCGCGGCGCCGATGTTGGTCCCCGGAGCCATCGCCGCCACATGTGCGGCCATGGTGAGGAACACTCCGGCTGAGGCCGCGCGTCCGCCGGACGGTGCGACGAAGACAATCACCGGGACAGAGGAACTCGTCATATCTTTGATGATCAGCCGCATGGATGTATCCAGCCCTCCGGGCGTATCCAGCTTGATGATCAAGGCCTGCGCGCCGCTGGATTGGGCGGAGGTCAGCGCATCGTGCAGATATTCAGCCGCGACAGGATTGATCACTCCTTCATAGGTGGCGACCACAATCTCCTTCGCCTGCGCCGCAGGCACGGTGAAAAAGAGAAACCAGAGGCCGACGAGCAGATACGGAATCGTCAGAGCACCGGCCCGGGTGCCTGGGAAAAGACGTTTCAAAGTGCAACCACGCATTGCCGACTCCATGCGCGGAAGATGAGCAGCGGTCAAATGAGTAAGTGGATGTGACGATCCATGTTCCCACCCTATCAAGGAAGGATGCTCGGTTGCAAACCGCGGAATGAACCACCTAGAATGCGCGCCATGTCGCAACTCAAACCAGGCGAACGCATCCATCTGGTCGATAAAAAAGGGCGGCAGTATGCGCTCACGTTGAAGGCAGGGGAGACCTACCAATTCAGCGGTCAAACAATCCCTCACGACACACTGATCGGTCGGCCGGACGGGACGCTCGTGACGCTTTCGGGGGGCAAGAAGATGTTGGCCCTGCGTCCGACCTTCGGCGACTATGTCCTCAAAATGCCCCGTGGCGCACAGGTGCTCTATCCAAAAGATCTGGCGCTCATGCCCATGTGGGCGGACGTCTACCCCGGCGCCCGTGTCTTTGAAGCGGGAACCGGCTCCGGCGCCTTGACCATGGCGCTGTTGCGAGCGGTCGGGCCCAAGGGTTTGGTCGTGACGTATGAAATGCGCGAAGACTTCGCCCGCACGGCGCTGACCAACATCGATCGTTACATGGGGCCCGTCCCCAATCTTGTCGCCCTGCGCAAGAACGCCTACGAAGGAATCAAGTTGTTGGAGGACAGAGTGCCGTTTGATCGCGTGGTCCTGGACCTCCCTGAACCCTGGCAAGTCGTTCCGCATGCTGCGAAGGCCCTGCGATCCGGCGGGATTTATCTGAGCTTCGTGCCGACCGTGCCGCAGATCACCCAAACCGTCGAGGCGCTCGAACGGGAGACGGTCTTCGGCATGATCCATACCTTTGAAACGCTGTTGCGCACGTGGTCGGTCCAAGGCCGAAGCGTGCGGCCGGACCATCGGATGGTGGCGCACTCCGGGTTCATCACCGTGGCGCGCAAAGTCGAGCCGGGCCTCTTGGGGCCGCTGAGCGCGCCGGCAGCCGGGGACGAGGAGTTTCCGGACGAGGGATCTCACGATGCAGAAGAGGATCCGGAAGCATGAATCGGCTCGCAGGGAAAGTGGCGTTGGTGACCGGAGGCAATGCGGGCATCGGCGAGGCGATCGCGAAGGTCTTTGCCAAAGAAGGTGCCTCCGTCGTCATCACGGGTCGCCGGCAGGATGAACTCGATCGGGTCGTCAAGGAGATCGGCCGGCAGAACGGACATGCCCTGGCCGTAGCCGGATCTGTGACCGACGAGGCGCATGTCCGTGCGGCGGTGGATCAGGCCGTCCGGGGATTCGGCGCCCTTGACATCCTGGTGAATAATGCCGGTGTCGGCGAGTTCGGCCGCCGGATTCATGAACTCGACGATGAGACCTGGACACGGGTCCTGGAGGTCAATCTGACCGGCGTCTTTCGGATGACGCGGGCGTCCGTTTCGGAAATGCTCAAACGTCAATGTGGGTCGATCGTGAATATTTCGTCGATTGCCAGTGTGGTAGGGATTCCCCTCCTGCCGGCCTACGCAGCCTCCAAAGGCGCGCTCGATGCCCTGACCAGAGCCATTGCCATCGACTATGCGAAGGATGGCATCCGGTGCAACGTCGTGAATCCCGGACTGATCGCGACCCCGATGGCCGCCCCGCTCATGGCGAATCCAGAGCAACTCGAACCGATCCTGTCTCACTATCCGATTCATCGTCCCGGCACGCCGGAGGAGGTGGCGCATATGGTGTTATACCTGGCTTCCGACGAAGCGGCGTGGGTCACCGGGGGGACATACATGATTGATGGAGGCATGACGGCGTGGTGACAGGCGGCTATCGATGGCCGTGCGGGCGACTGCTTCATTGAAGAGTAAAGGACATGGACATTAACGCGCAGACGCAGTTTTGCGGAGTGATCGGAAATCCCGTCGAGCATTCACTGTCGCCGGCGATTCACAATGCGGCCTTCCAGAAGCTGGGCATTAATTGCGTGTATCTGGCCTGGAGGGTGGAAGCGATTGGAGATGCGATGCGCGGCCTGCGCGCGCTCGGCAATTTCCGCGGCGCCAGTGTGACCATCCCGCATAAGGTCTCCGCGATCCAATTTCTCGATCGCGTCGAGCCGATGGCTCGAAAGATCGGCGCCATCAATACCATTGTCGCAGAGAAGGGGCAGTTGACCGGCTACAACACCGATGCCACCGGCGCGTTGCGCGCGCTACGAGAAGGTGCGGTTGACCTTCAAGGGCGACACGTGATCATCCTCGGATCGGGTGGCGCGGCTCGGGCGATCGCCTTTGCCTTGGCTGCAGAATCAGGCGCCGACAAGCTGACCGTATTTGGTATCGACGACCATGAGCGGGCCGCCTTGGCGAGCGCTGTCCGGTCCACGTCCGCATTGGCGGTGGATGATCTTCATCTGGATGACGATGCGCTCCGCAAAACCCTGCCTTACGCGCAGGTGCTGATCCATTGCACCCCCATCGGCATGTCGCCGAAACCCGATGCCACCTGCGTGCCCGCGTCCTTTCTCCATGCCGGCCTTGCCGTCATGGATATCGTCTACAACCCACGTGAAACCAGGTTGCTCAAGAACGCCAAAGAAGCCGGCTGCAAGACGATTCCAGGGCTCGAAATGTTTCTCAATCAGGCCGCGGCCCAGTTCGAACTGTGGACCAACCAGCCGGCTCCGGTTGATGTCATGCGCAGGGTGTTGGAGTCGCGCTTTCAATGAACGTCGTCCTCATCGGGTATCGCGGAACCGGAAAAAGTACGGTCGGGAAAGTCCTGGCGGCTCGTCTGGGCCGGACCGTGGTGTCAACCGATGAAGAAATTGTGAAGCGGGCAGGGCGGAGTATACCCGACATTGTTGCCGAGCGCGGGTGGGACCACTTCCGCGATCTTGAGACACAAGTCTGTCAAGAATTGGCGGCCCTCGATGGCTTGGTGATCGACACAGGCGGCGGGGCCATCCTGAGACCGCAGAATGTCGAGGCGCTGAAAAAAACCGGCACACTCTTCTGGCTGACGGCATCGGTTGACACGATTGGAAAGCGCATCGGCGGAGACACGCAACGCCCCTCGCTCACCGGCACGAAGTCCTTCATCGAGGAGATCCAGGACGTGTTGCGGGAGCGCATGCCGAAATATCGAGCGGCAGCGCATCACGTGATTGAAACGGAGGGCCGTTCGATCGTACAAGTTGCCGACGAAATTCTAGCCCGACTCTGACCCTCGTCTAATGGACATGCCCGTCGGCTGATCGTCTCCTTGACAAGTCCTCGGCAACATGTTTGAAGTACGCCATGTGCGCCCGTAGCTCAGTTGGATAGAGCGCCGGGCTTCGAACCCGTAGGTCGCAGGTTCAATTCCTGCCGGGCGCACCATGGGATGCAA
>CAYNLM010000189.1:0-3920 GCA_964398045.1 uncultured Nitrospira sp.
TGACCACAGTGGACGAAGTGCTTGGCAGGGGTCGTGAAGGCGTGGATCGTCCTGACGTCGCTACGCGGTGTACAAGTTCAAAAGGTGATCGTATTCTGGCGGCATCTGGCGCGCGCCGCGGTGGCGGGCCAGACCGGAGATGATCCCGCGATGCTTCTTCGCGAGGCCGGATGCTTCAAAGGCCCGGCGGAACTGCTCCCACTGCAAGACCGTGTCGGACGCGATCCGAGCCTGTTCCTCCTTCGGCAGCGCGTGCAGGGAGGTCGTCAACGTCCGAACGGCTTTTTCCACGCTTTCATAGGGTGGAGCCAGCTTGAGCTGCGCGTAGAACATCTCCAGATGCAGGCGAAACTCTTCGCGCAGCCATTCGATGGGAGCCCCAGATGACGGATCGGATTGCGTCATGATGGTAGAGGCGATGATACGGGACGGCGGTTCGTGCTGACAACAGGGACGATCCGAATCAGTTTATCGAGGAGGAGATCCAGCTTTGAGCGGCATGGGTGTCCAGCTCTCGCCGCCGTCGGTTGAGTGGTAGAGGCCGCTGCCGTTGGTGCCGGCAAAGAGTTCCTGCGGATTGCGCGGGCTCATGGCGAGTGTGCGGATATTCAAGGTGGCCAAGCCCTTGTTGATCGTGTGAAACGTCCGCCCGGCGTCCGTGCTCTTCCAGACGCCGCCCGGTCCTCCAATGTAGAGAAGATTGGATTGAGTGGGATGCACCACGATGCTGCTGACGTAGGGATCGAGCAGCGCGAGCCCGATCCGTTCCCAGACCTCGCCGCGGTTCTTTGTTTGAAACAGCCCTTTCGTCGATCCCGCGTACACGATGTCGGGATTGAGCGGGTCGATCACGATCACATTGATGCCCAGCGCCATGGCCGCCATGAGTTCTGATTCAGGGATCAATCCGTTGTTGATTTTCTTCCAGCTCGTCGCCCCGTCGTCCGACCGGTAGATCCCTCCCGTCGTGCCGGCGTACAACACGCGGGGATCTTTCGGATTGATGGCGATCGAGACGACGATGTGGACTTCTTTCATGCCCGCCATACGTTCTTCCCATTCCCGGCCGCCGTCGTTCGTGTAATAGGCGCCGACGGTAGTCGCCGAATAGATTTTTTCCGTGTCGGTCGGATGAAAGACGAACTGATTGACGAACGACACATGCTCTTTCAAGCCGACGTTATGCGGCAGCCAATGTTGCCCGCCATCCGGGCTCTTGTAGACGGCATCTCCCATCGTGCCGGCATAAATCGTTGCAGGGAGTTGGGGGTCGATGGCCACGGTCGTCACGCGCCTTGCGCTGAAACTTGGGAACCGCTCCCAGGTCTGCCCCGCGTCACGCGATTTGTAGACGGCGTCGTTCGTGGCCAGGTAGAGAATGTTGGCGTTCGTCGGATGGAGCGCAATCGAGGTGATGGATTCGCTGTCTTTTCCGCAGCCGGTCAGGAAGAGCTGACACAGCAGCACCGCAATCATGCAGAGGTAAGGCGAGCGCAGGCTGTGAGAGGGATCACGTTCGGTCATCGATCAGTCGCGTTCAGGCACGGGGCTCGTGGCGGAAGACCTAACCATAGGCATTGGATGGCAGTCAAGGAGCAGCGACCTGGTCAATCTCCTGTGCTCGCGCGCCCGCACACAGAGACGCCGTGGCGAAGGCCGGGCTCACCAAACGGGCCACCTACCACACCTTCCGGCATTCCTTTGCCACGCACCTGCTTGAAAGCGGCTCTGACATTCGAACGGTTCAAGAGTTGCTGGGCCATCGAGACGTCAAGACGACGATGATCTACACTCATGTTCTGAACCGCGGACCGGCCGGGGTTCGCACTCCGATTGATATGCTTACGCAAGTAGAATATTATGCCGATCCGGATAAGACGCTTGATTAATACCGTTAGCCTGCTGCGTTAGCCCGCTTGTGCGCGACTCTGAAATGGGTCAGATTGTGCAAGTATGCGGAAGGTTCCCAACGATCCTCTTGCGTTTATTCGGCGATGCGTCCGCGAGAGAAAGATTCATTGGACGTACCACGTGACCATGCGCCTGGCAGGCCGTTATCTTACAAGGAAAGAAATCCTGGAGGCTGCTGACAGCTACGCACTTATCGAATCATATCCAGAAGACAAATATTTGCCCAGCTATCTCGTCCTGGCTGCAGCGAGCTTCCATGTCCAGTTTGCAGCGGATGTGGAAGGAGACAATGTCCGCATTGTCACCGCGTATCGACCGGATCTCAATGAATGGGAGGCAGACTTGAAAACGAGGAGGACCCGGAAATGAAGTGCCGAGTTTGCGGGAGCAGGCTACGACCGATGACAACAGACCTTCCGTTCAAAATCACGGAACGGACGATTGTGATCCTCAAGCAGCTGCCAGCAATGCAGTGCGAGCGGTGCAGGGAGTATTCGATTGAGGATTCGGTCTTCGCAAGAGTTGAAGAACTGCTTTCGAAAGCCAATACATCGGCTGAGCTTGAGATCATTCCATTTGCTGCTTGAGTGAAAGAGCGGTCTAACAAGCGGCTGAAGCGGACCGCTCAAAAGGGCACCGCTTAGCCGCACGTTAGGCATCTTATCGAACCATGCCGAAGGCACGCACCACGGTCCCAGCAAGGACACAGAAACGGGTGTATCAAGAGGCAAACTCGCGTTGCCCTTTCTGTTCTGAGGCCGAAGTTGCAGCCCTGGAGATTCACCATATTGACGGAGATCCAAGTAACAACGCCTTTGAGAATCTGATCCTCGTGTGTGCCACTTGCCATTCAAAAATCAGTGATGGGGTCTTGAGGGAAGCCGAGGTTCAGTCGATGAAGCAGGAACTGAAATCATCGATAGCCAGAACCGCAGCACTGGAGCTAGGGCGCGCCGGTGTTGCCGTTTCGATATTAAACTCTACCTTCCGCGGCGACATAGCGCACACGATCACGAAAATCAGCGGTGGTCGAGCGCCCCGCGTTAAACACCCCGACGGGTCTATCGGGGCTGATCTCCCAATGAAAGGCTACATCGACTACCTCATTCACCGCTATTACAACTATCGCTCTGCTGATGGCACATACCGAGTACAGAGTAGTTTCTCCCACGCCGTGATTCATCAGAATATCCAACGGCGGTTCGGGCATAAGACCTACTTCATGCCTGTGGCGCTGTTTTCCGAGTTGGTCGAGTACCTGCAGCATTGCATCGACCGGACAATCCAAGGGAAGCGGAATCGGGCCCAGGGTAACCGCAACTACCATAGCTATGAAGAGCACCTACAGCGCCATTCTCCAAAGGTCTAATTGTGGTTAGGCTGGGGAGGGTTGGCTGATGCCTAGAGTGATGCATTTCGTTCCTGGACTTCTGGCAGGGGGCGCTTTCATTACCTCCCTTGCTATTGCTGGAGATTTTGCGAGTTCCGCTGACGATGCGGCGAAGCGTGAACTTGCGAAGACCACCTGGATACGCGATCTCTATGTTTCTCCGGGCCACCTGAATGTAGGAGTCTTTCGTCGAGAGAAGGATTGGACCGCGCCTATGATTGGGAAATGGATATGTAGTGTGTTAGCCAAGCACGGGAGCCAACTGAGATGGGTTCGCTTCGTGGACATTGAAGCAGTAGCAAGCCAAGGAAAATCTCCCGACCAGGCGCAGATCAGCAAATTCGCTTGTCGATAACCGTCATCTTGAAGGTTGATCCACCTAACGATCCGCTCAAGAGGGACGCGGCATAAGGCAGTCGCGTCCCTTAGCTTAACGTTAGGCTTCTGATCGGAGATGCGTGTCAAGCGAACGGCGCTACCGAAATCTGGCTGGCTGCGGCCAACGTGCCGAGTCTGGCGGCTTCCATGACGTACCATAAGGTGTCTCAGCCGCACGTGCTGTTCGTCTGCACAGGCAATACCTGTCGGAGCGTCCTTGCGGAGTACCTGGGCAGAGAGC
>CAYNLM010000190.1:0-3882 GCA_964398045.1 uncultured Nitrospira sp.
GACTATGTCCGCTCCTTGCCGGCCGAACGGCAACAGCACGTCGCTGAACGAATGGCTCGGACGAAATCCGTGCTGCTGGCGCATGGCATCTGGCATCGGCTCCTTGAGATGGGAGAGACCTTGCAGCCGCCCGATGATACGGCGCTCGAACCCATCAATCGAGACTATTATGCCTTGCGGCTCGCCTGCCCGTTTCTCGAAGATGAAATGTGCTCCATCTATGATGAACGTCCCGCGGCCTGCCGCGAGCTGCTGGTCACTTCGCCGGCCGAGTGGTGTCAGGACTTGGTGAAGAACCCGGTTGAGCAGATTCCGGTGCCCGTGCGCATCGGTCCGGCGCTCGGCCTGTTATGGGGAGACCTCACTCACACCCCGCCCCGGCTGATTCCGCTGCCGACCGCGCTCGATTGGGCGGAGCGGCATCAAGGTGAGAATCAACCGGCATGGCAGGGGACGAAACTGCTCGACGGGATCCTCGACAAGGTATGGCGCTTCCTCAGTCTGGCATTTCAGAATGAAAAAGTAGGAAACTCTTAAACAACCGACCCTGGAGGAAGAATGCAGAAACCCGTGATTGCCTGTTTGGACCTTGAAGGCGTCTTGGTGCCGGAAATCTGGATCAACGTCGCGCTCAAGACCGGCATCGAGAAACTGAAGATTACGACGCGTGAAATGCCGGACTATGACAAGCTGATGAAGCAACGGCTGGCCATTCTCGACGAGCACAAACTGACAATCACCGACATTCAGGATGTGATCGACAAAATGGGGCCGCTTGACGGCGCAACGGAATTCATCGCCTGGCTCCGTGAACGCTGCCAGGTCATCATCCTGTCCGATACCTTCTATCAATTTGCCCTGCCGCTCATGCGGCAACTGGGCTTTCCCACGCTCTTCTGCAATCAGCTGGAAATCGACGACAGCGGCCGCATCGTGAACTATCACATGCGGATGCACAACCAGAAGAAACACTCGGTGGCGGCATTCAAGTCGCTGAACTTTTTCACGATGGCCGCCGGCGACGCCTACAACGACACCGCCATGCTCGCCGAAGCCGACGCTGGATTTTTCTTCCGGCCTCCTGCCCACCTGCCGAAAGAGTTTCCGCAGTTTCCCGTGACGCAGACCTATGCGGAGTTGCAAGAGCGGTTTGCGAAGGCGGGGGATTTGAGATAAGCGGTCAGCAATCAGCTGTCAGCGGAGGGGACAGAAAATTCAACCTCCCTTGGCTGATAGCTGAGAGCTATCTATTCTCTTCGTTCACCACCGCCAACACCCGGCGGCCGTAGCGCTCTACCTTCACGTCGCCGATCCCGGGAATCTCCAAGAGCGCGTCGGGCGTCTCCGGCTTCTGGTTGGCGATCGTGCGCAAAGTCTTGTCGTGGAAAATGACAAACGGGGCGACGCCTTCTTCTTCAGCGAGCTCGGTGCGGAGTTGGCGGAGCCGTTCAAACAGCCGGGGGTCCGCCACAGGAATTTTCGGGACTGCGAGAGATTTTGGCGCCTTATCATGCTGATTATTTCCCTTCGAGTCGGACCCTATGCTCGGGTTCTTCAGAACGCAGGTGCTGACTCCTTTCAGCACCTCCTGTCCTTTTGCGGTCATGTCGATGGTCGGATACTCCCTTCCTTCGACACGCAGGTAGCCTCCTTCGACAAGATTCTTCACAAGACGCGTCATCGCAGTCTTTGATTCTGTTCGGCAGGCCCCGTAAGTCGGGCAGAGGTCTGCTCGACAGGCAAGCAGCGGCTGGGATCGGCTTGCCCTCAAGATATCGACGATCCGACTCACGCCAAAGCGGCCGCCACACCAGGACACAGTCTCAAGTACGGCGCGCACCAAGGCGGCGTCACTACCGTCGAGCGTGACGTGGTTTGATTGTGACGGCGCCACGCATCGATCGCAGAGGCCGCATGGGCCCAAGGCCCGTTCTCCATCGTCATTGAAGTATTCAAGGATCGCGAGCTGGCGGCAGGTGGGCACGGAGACATACGCGAGCATGTCCTGAAGCAACGTCCTCATGCGATCCGCTCGCTCGGCCGTGCTCGATTCGTTGGCGGCCTGCTGAATGAAGTATTCCTGCGTGGCCACATCACGCTCATGAAACAACAAGGCACAGACCGCCGGGTGCCCGTCTCGTCCGGCTCGGCCTGCCTCCTGGTAATAGGCTTCGACACTTCCTGGGACATCGAAATGGACGACCAGCCGCACGTCCGGCTTGTCGATGCCCATGCCGAATGCGTTCGTTGCGACCAGGATCCGAAGCGTTCCCCGACGGAAGTCGTCATGCACCGATCGCCGCTCCTCGTCAGCCAAGCCGGCATGGTAGTAGCTCACCGACGAATGCGATTGCCCGAGAAATCCCGCCACCTCTTCGACCGCGCGGCGGGTGGCGCAGTAAATCAACACCGTGCCGCTCTCACAGTTGCGAATGAGCCGGTCCAATTCGGACAGTTTTTCATAGCGAGAGGAGCATAGAGGCACGGACAAGGCGAGATTGGCGCGCCGAAACCCCATCACCAATCGAAGGGGATCGCGTAGTTCCAACCGTTCGCAGCAATCTACCTGGACGCGTCTGGTGGCCGTCGCGGTCAATGCCAGGCAGGGAGGGTGATGGAGGTCGCGCCGCAGCCGGCCGATCTTCAAATAGTCGGGCCTGAAGTCATGGCCCCATTGGGAGAGACAATGCGCTTCATCCACGACCAACAGCGACACCAGGCAGGATCGCAACAGGCGAAGAAACCCCTCGTGCTGCATGCGTTCCGGCGCCAGGTAGAGGAGCTTGAGCCGCTGGAGTCGTAGTGATTGGACGACACGATCTCGCTCATCCTCAGAGAGACCGGAATGAAACGCCGCCGCTGCCATGTTCCTCTTCCGCAAGCTCTCGACTTGGTCCTGCATGAGAGCAATGAGCGGAGAAATAACCAAGGTCAGCCCTGGCAAAAGCGTCGCCGGCAATTGGTAGCAGAGCGACTTTCCTTGACCGGTCGGCATGACCGCCATGACATCGCGCCCGGCCAAGACCGCGCGGATGGCCTCCTCCTGTCCAGGCCGAAACTCCGCAAAGCCGAACTGTTGTTTAAGTTGTCGAGTGAGATCGTTCACGGTGAGAGCAAACTGGATGGCGCCTTCGTGATCAGAAATGCATGCGGAGTATAGAAGGCCTCAAGAGAACGGAACTTTAAGGACTTCTTCCTCAGACGCCTCAGTGTTTTCACATCCTCGGCATCCTCGAGCCTCTCAAGTATGTCTCGATGGAGCCAGACAATCGGTCCAGTCCAACGTCCGTAGCGCGAGAGCGGCTTTCATGGCCTCGAAGTCGCGATCGCAATGGATCAACGTCACCTGATGTTCCAGCGCCACGGTGGCGATGAGGCTATCCGCGGCAGAAGGCGAGATGCCCTGCTTGCGGAGCTTTGCCGCATGCTGCCACGTCTTTTCCCACCACACAGGATGGAACGATAATCGCGTCACCGGGGAAAACCAGCGGAGGAGCGAATCCGGCTGCTCACCTTTCACCAAACCAGTCATCAGCTCAAGAAGGATCCATTCCGTAATCGCCGTCTCGCCATTGACGATCAGTGGTTTCAGTCGGGATTGAATACCGGGGTGTCCTGAGGGGCGGAGCGCATGAACCCATACGGAGGTATCAATCAGATACATGAGGGGTGCGCTTGCGTCGTTGCCGGTGGAGTTGCTCGGGCGTGAGGTCAAGAGGAATAGTGCCAAGGGCATCGGCAAGCTTGCGGAGTTGGCCGCGCTGAATCACCGTTCGGAGGCTCGCCTCCACCGTGCCTTTGATGGTGTCGGTGCCGACCGCTTTCTGGGCCTCCCGGAGCAACCGATGATCAATCCCACTGGTGGTTTTCATGATTGATGCC
>CAYNLM010000191.1:0-3760 GCA_964398045.1 uncultured Nitrospira sp.
CCGCATCCCGCGTAAGCGCGCACGGACCAGAAGTCATCGCCGCAGGCGCTCACGAGGGCATCCAGCGTCGCCGGATCCCCGAGTTCCGAAAGCGCCTTGGCGGCTTCTTCCCGCGTGGCGTCGTCGACGTCTTCCAGTGCCGCTAAGAGATCTTCCAGTACCTGAGCCATAGGTGTTTATTGTTTCTGCTCGTAATAGGCGTCCCGTTCGCCGCCATGCGGATACATGCGCTTGCAGCGCACGACGAGCGTGTGCGTCCCGCGCCCTTCGATGCATTGGTCCAAAGATTTGGAAAATTCAAGCGTCCCGTCCAAATTCACAATGAACGGAAAGTCGAACGTGAAACTGATGAACTTGTACTTGCCCGGTTTCAATTGAAGATCCTTGCGTTCCGACGTCTTGGGGGCATCGAGAGAATCCGGGTCGGAGTTATAAATCGACGGCGTCACGCCGGGCACCTGCCACCAGGAGGCGGGCACCAGCTTGGTCGCATCGATGGTGATCGTATGCTCTTTCAGGTGCCCCGGCGGCGGACCGGCCACTCCGGATGTGGCAGAAAACACAATCACCGCGCTGAAAAGCCCGCTGCCGAACAAGAACCGTGGTCGGGTCGAGTGATCACATCGCATAGGACTTATTGCTTTTTCGACGACGAGACGGCCGGCGCCACAGCCGCCGTCTTGAAGATTTCCTCTACGGGGCGACTCTCCCATTCAGTATGGGTCTCAAGACCGAGAATGCGCATCACGGTCGCCCCGGTATCCATGATGGACACGGATTGATGAATGACTTGGCCGTGTTTGATGCCGGGTCCTGAGACAATCCACGGAACCACGGGTTGATCGGTCGTCGGGGCCTCCGCTCCCGGGTCAATCCCTTGTCCGCTCAGCGCCGTCACGATGACGGTCGTACGATCGAGCAGCTTGTATTCCTTGAACAGATCCAGCACGGACTTCATAGCCGCATCAACGGTGCGCAACGCGTCCCGATACTCTTTGGAATTCCATCCGTGCGCGACGCCGGCACGGCCTGCTTCGGGTAAATGGACCACGAGCAGATGCGGCAGGGAGAGAATGGCATGGCCATATCCATGGCCGCTGGTCGCCTTTTTGAAATACTGCTGAATATAGGCCACGATCTTGTTGGGACCGCATTCCGGCCTCAAGGCTCCGCATAACTGATAATCGGTGTAAGGTTCGGGACGGGCGAGCTGATAGAGCGACTCGTCCATGTAGAAGATGGCGCTATCGCGGCCGCCGCTTAAATCGAGATAGTCGAACAGGCTCGGCGAACGGGGATAGCCGCGGCTGAACTCGAAATTATTCCACGTGATGCCGTGTTTCTCCACCGGCATCCCGGTAATCAAGGAAGCCATGGTGGGCAGGCGTAGCGCCGGCTTCACCCCTGTCGCGGACCAGGTGACCGCTCCATCCTTGACCAGTTTAGTGAGGTTCGGCATGGCGCCGCCCTTAAGCGAGTCCTGGCCGAACCCTTCCAGCACAAAGAGAATCACATGTTCGGTGGCGGAAGGAGAGGCCCCATTCCCCTCGGTCGGAGCGGCACCGGCAGGGAGAGATCCCGCCGTCGCCTCAAGCAGCCATACCCCTGCGCCGACAAGCATCAAGACCATGCGTCCGGATAAGCGACCCACAGGAAACCTCGTGGTTGTGTATCACGCCAAATGGGGAGTGGTACCTTATCACGCGAATTTTCTGGAAGGCAAGGTGGGCCGGGCTTCCGTCGATCGCTGGCGAAACGGATGACCCGATGTTATGCTCACCTCATTCGTACGCTCAGCTCGCTGTCAACGAACGAGTTGCTGATGCGTCAGTCTTCATAGAGGGGTGAAGGCGATGCTCGGTCGGTCGGAGCAGCAGACAACCGCCTCGGGAACCTGGCGCCATCCCCGCCGTGCGTGCCGGCTCGTCGTTTTCCTCCCAAGCTTAATCTTACTCGTGAGTCCCGCTGCACAAGCCGAAGTCCGGGTCGTGACCGCTCAGGGCGAACACCGCATGGGAGATCGCGACACCCGCGAGGATGCAGTTCGGCTTGCGACTGAATCGGCCAAACGGAACGCGCTCGAACAAGTGGCCACGTATCTGGAAAGCATCACGGTTGTGGACGGGATGGACGTCACGAAAGACGAGATTCACACCTATACGGCAGGCTTGGTCCTGGTGCTGGATCAACAGACCAATACCACGCTCGACGGTGAGACCGTCGTCGTGAAGGTCGACCTTGTCGCGCAGATCGATACCGATGAAGTGACTCAGGCCATTGCGGCACTTCGCGAAAACGAAGATGCGCGCGTGCAACTGGTCGCCCTGAAGCAGGAGAATGAACAGCTGCAGCAGGAATTGGACGCCGCCAATCAGGCGCTTGCCAACGCGTCCACTCCGGACCAGGCACAGCAGGCCGCCCAACAGCGGCAAGAGATTCTCAACCGCGTCCAATCCAATGCGATGGTGTCGCAGGCCTGGACCGATTGGGTACTGGTCTCACCGGTGGCATATCCGTATCCCTGGGTCGGCATGGCCCAGACGCAAGCGTTGCTGAATGCGGCACGTGGGCTTTATCCCACCAGCCCGCATGTCGCGGTGGCGCAGCAAGTGATTACCACGCGCCAACCGCCCGCGCCTCCTCAGCCGCCGGCTCCACCGGCCCCGGGTACGTCACTCCACACCATGCCGAGCCATGAGATCGTCCCGCATCCCGGCTCGCAGACCGTCCCGCGAACCTTGAACGAAATTACCCATACGACGCCGACGGCGCCGCCTCAGATCAGCAATCAACCGGGCGCTCGTAACCTGACCGACGTACATCAACTCAATCCTTTCTTGCCATCTTCGGCGGGACAGGCTCCGCTCTCCCGGTCCATGACGCGCATGCAGCAGTTTCTGCAACAGAATGGAGGGATCGGTCAGCCGCCGAACTCGGCCGTCCGTCCTTCTTCACCAGGCACTACACCACGCGAGATGCCAGGAACTCCACCGCCGGCGGCCCGGCGGCTGCCTCCTACCATCAACCAGATCCATCCGCCCATGCCGCATCAAGTGCCGCGTGTCCCCTATCAGATTGCCCCTCGGTCTTCCGGAGGCGGCGGACACGGAGGTGGAGGGCGAGGCGGTGGCGGCGGGGGTGGAGGACACGGAGGCGGAAGGGGCGGCGGACGAGGGAGATAAATGATGCGACATAGATTGTGCACTCCGATGATCGTCCTGAGTCTGATGAGTCCTGCGGCTCTGCCGTTGATCGCGCATGCCGCCGAGTCGAATGATGTCAGGACACACGCCGAGCAATCATTCGATCGGCTCACACAACATACGGATGACAAGGGATCAATCAAACAGTCCGGCGAAAGGACTGCGAGCGCTGACGAACTGAAGAGCGGCTACTCGTCGGATCAGTATTGGATCGGCAAAGGCCAGGGGGATCTGGCAAAAGGCAAGATCGTCTGCCAGCGCGTGTCCGAACTGTCCGCTCGAACTGATCTGGCGAAGCAGATTCGGGTCATGGTCAAGGAGCACATGGTCGATCGAGTCCGCGAGCGCTCGGGGCGCGACGCGGAGCAGGACATCGAGTTGACCCGCGAGGAAATCGTCCAGGAATACTTGCTGGGCGTCAAAATCGTCGATCGCCGGATCGATGAAGAAAACAAGATCTGCACCGCCACCGCCGTCATGCTCAAGACCCCCATGCAGCCCAAACAGCCCTCCGACACCAAAACCAGCCCCGCCTCATCCCGATAGTGGCCCTGACC
>CAYNLM010000192.1:0-3708 GCA_964398045.1 uncultured Nitrospira sp.
GGACAATCCTTAACGTGACGCCGTTTCTACCAACTTGACTTCCGGATTCCTGGGATCTCCCCACGGAGGCTCAAGAATCTGAAGCAGATTCTGCACATGCGAAACCGGCGAAGAAACACCCGCACTCGTCCGCAGACGCCGCAGCGGTGATATTCCCGAGTGGGAAACTTTTGCTTGGTTGTTGCTTTGTTTCTCAGCGCTAATCGTGACACAACCGCTCCTTCCGTTCTTCCGAACCCACGGGACTCCGCCGCATCTACGCCCGAAACGGCATACCGAGATGCTTCAACAGCGCCTTGCCCTCGTCATTCGTCCGGGCTGTCGTGACGATCGTGATATCCATGCCGTGAATGGATGCGACCTCATCATACTTGATCTCGGGAAATATCAACTGCTCCTTCAGACCCAGCGTATAGTTCCCGCGTCCGTCGAACGCCTTCGGCGAGACCCCACGAAAGTCCCGAATACGGGGCAACGCCAACGTCACCAGGCGATCGAAGAATTCGTACATCCGCCGGCTCCGCAGCGTGACCTTGGCACCGATGGGCAATCCCTGTCGCAACTTGAAACCGGCGATCGCCTTCTTAGCTCGGGTCACGACCGGCTTTTGGCCGGTGATGGTGCCCAATTCGGTGACCGCGCTCTCCAGCAACTTCACATTCTGGATCGCTTCGCCCATGCCGACGTTCAGCACCACCCGCTCAAGCTTCGGCACCTGCATCACATTCTTGTATCCGAACTCCTTCATGAGCGCCGGCACCACCTGCTGCTGGTACATATCGCGCAGCCTCGGCTTGAACTTGGACTCTTCGCTTCCCTGGTCCAGTTGCTGGGGCGCACTGTCCTTCTTCGCCGTTTTGCGCTCAGAGGGTTTCTTACTGCCGCCTTTTTCTACCTTCGCCATGCCTGACTCCTCACCCTACTCGATCGTCTCGTTCGACTTCTTGCTGAAGCGGACACGCCGCCCGTCCGGCAACATACGGACACCCACCCTCGTCGGCTTCTGCGTGACAGGACAGAAGAACATCACATTGGACAGCTGCATCGGAGCTTCACGCTCCAGAATCCCGCCTTGCTTCGCCTTTTGATTCGGCTTCGTATGGCGCTTGATGATGTTCAGCTTTTCAACGATGACCTTTCCGGCTCCCAGATCCACCGACAACACCTTGCCGGACTTGCCTCGCTCACGGCCCGCAATCACCACAACCGTATCGCCTTTTCGAATTCTGCTTTTCCGAAGTGCTTGCACAACGTCCCCCCCTCGCTCGCCCTACAACACCTCAGGTGCCAGGGAAATGATCTTCATGAATTTCTTCCAGCGCAGCTCACGCGCGACCGGACCGAAAATGCGCGTTCCGATCGGCTCTCCGTCCTTATTAATCAGCACGCAGGCATTCCGATCGAACTTGATATAGGACCCGTCTTCGCGCCTGACTTCCTTGGTCGTGCGCACAATGACGGCTCGACTGACGTCGCCCTTCTTCACACTCGCTTGCGGGATGGCTTCCTTGACGGCCACCACGACGATGTCTCCCAGTGAGGCGTAGCGCCGCTTCGTTCCCCCGAAGACGTGGAAGCACATGGCCTGCTTCGCCCCGGAGTTGTCTGCCACATCCATATAGGTATAGTTCTGAATCATGTGCTGAATCTTTCCTTACGTGCCGCCACGCCCTTGATTACTCGGCCCGGCCCTTCTGAATCACCTCGACCACGCGCCAATGCTTCTCTTTGCTGATGGGCCGTGTCTCGACTATGCGAACCTGATCGCCGATCCGGCACACATTGGTTTCGTCATGCGCTTTCAGCTTGGTAATGCGGCGCAGCACTTTCCGATACATCGGATGAATCACGGACCGCTCGACGGCCACCACGACGGTCTTATTCATCTTATTGCTGAGCACGCGGCCCACCCACTCCCGCTTCTTCACGGCGCCTTCTGTCATAGTCACGATCCTTTAACCTTCGCTTCCTTTCGGGAGACCTCGGTCATCACCGTCTTGACCCTCGCAATGTCCCGCTTGGTTTTTCGAATCTGCATGGGATTCTCGAGTCGCCCGGTGCCGAACTGAAAGCGAAGCTTGAACAGTTCCTGCACCAAGTGCTTTTCTTTGTCGGCCAACTCGGGCCCGCTCAGTTGCCGTAATTCTTTCAGATCCAACGCCATATCGATTCCTCACTCGCCCTGATACCTTGACAAAAACTCGCCCCGCACCACGATCTTGGTCGCCACGGGCAATTTATGCGAAGCCAGCCGGAAGGCCTCACGCGCGATCTCCGGGGTGACCCCGTCCATTTCATATAGGATCCGGCCTGGCTTGACGACCGCCACCCAATACTCCGGATTGCCCTTGCCTTTACCCATTCGGGTTTCAGCCGGCTTCTTCGTAATCGGCTTGTCGGGGAAAATCCTGGTCCAGACTTGGCCGCCTCGCTTCACATAGCGGGTGATGGCGATGCGGGCCGCTTCGATTTGACGACTCGTGACCCACCCAGGCTCTAAGGCTTTCAGCCCGAATTGGCCGAGCGTAATCTGCCCGCCACGGTAGGCCTTGCCCCTCATGCGGCCCTTCTGCATCTTTCGAAACTTGACTTTCTTTGGCGCTAACACAGCTCGTTCTCCTTACCCCAGCCGACGATCGAGAGATGACTCCGACTTCAATGGTTGAGCGGGAAGAAGCTCACCCTTATAGATCCACGTCTTGACACCGATCTGCCCCATGGTTGTATGGGCTTCGGCAAATCCATAATCCACTTCGGCTCGAAGGGTATGCAGCGGCACCCGCCCTTCGCGATACCATTCCGTGCGAGCGATTTCGGCGCCGCCGAGTCGTCCGGCCACCATGATCTTGATTCCTTGCGCGCCGAGTCGTAAGGCCGATTGAACGCTGCGCTTCATCGCCCGACGAAAGGCCACGCGTTTTTCCAATTGAGTGGCGACATTTTCGCTCACGAGCTGCGCATCCAATTCGGGCTTCTTGATTTCCTTCACGGTGATATACACTTGGCCGCCATATTGCTTTTCGAGATCGGCCTTGAGCTTATCGACTTCCGCTCCCTTTCGGCCGATGATGATGCCTGGTCGAGCCGTATGGATGATCACCCTCGTTTGATCACCGGACCGCTCGATTTCCACCTTGGCCACTCCGGCATGGTAGAGCTTGGCCTTCACCATCTTTCGGATCTTGATGTCCTGGTGGAGCAGCTTGGCGTACTCCTTCCCGGCATACCAGCGGGAACTCCATGTGTAGTTGTAGCCGAGTCGATAACCTATTGGATGTGTTTTCTGACCCATACGACGTGTGCCTCAGTGAACGATAACTGATTGATCCTTACTTCTTCTTGCCTTCAACGGTCGGCGCCGCGACGACCACCGTGATGTGACTGGTCCGCTTTTGTATCGCATTGGCCCGGCCCATCGACCGAGCCCGAAACCGCTTGTACGTCGGGCCGCAGTTCACAAAAGCCTTGGAGATGACCATCGACTCGCTGTCGCCCATCTCCTTCTGTTCCGCATTAGCCACGGCGGACCGGAGGATTTTCTCCACCACGCGCGCGGCATGCCGCGGAGTGTGCTTCAACATCGCCAACGCCAGCGGCACTTGCTGCCCGCGAATCATGTCGATTACCGGTTTCGCCTTACGCGGCGCGACGCGAACAAATCTGAGAATCGCATGTGCTTCAGTCATCGTTGCAGTCCTGTCACTGGTC
>CAYNLM010000193.1:0-3687 GCA_964398045.1 uncultured Nitrospira sp.
GATGGGTCCTCCAATACCGACTGCAATATGCCGCTCGGCGCAATTTTCTCTGTGTTGCAGTACAATCGCATCGGGCAGACGCCGAGTGAGCAGGACTTTCTGCAAAGGGGGGTCAATCAAGCGGCGGCCGGCTACCTGCTCTACGGATCGAGCACGATGCTGGTGTACACGACGGGCCAGGGGGTCCATGGGTTTACGCTGGACCCGGGAATCGGCGAGTATGTCCTGTCTCATGAAAATATCCGGATGCCGGACCAGGGAAAGATTTACGCGGCCAACGAGGGGAATTATCACAAGTGGACGGGCGGAATGCGACGCTACTTCGACTATCTCAAAAGCGCCGACAAGGCGGCGGGACGACCGTACAGCGGCCGGTATTCCGGCTGTCTCGTGGCCGACGTGCATCGCATGTTGTTAAGCGGGGGACTATACCTGTATCCGGGCGAAACCGACAAGCCGGAAGGGAAGCTCCGGTTGATGTATGAAGCCAATCCGCTTGGGTGGGTGGTCGAGCAAGCGGGAGGCAAGGCGAGTACGGGGACTGGGCGAATTCTGGACGTGGAACCAAAGACACTGCATCAACGCGTGCCCTTGATCATCGGCAGCCGGCGCGACGTGGAGACGGCGGATTCATTCATACAGGGAAGAGCCTGACCGCGCTCATCCGGTTATTTCTTCGGGAGGACATGTCATGGGAGATCGGGTTCAGGAAATTCTGAGTTGGTACGGAAGTGACAACGCAGGCACGAAAACCAATCTGGCGCGCCTGTTGCGCTCGGGAAAACTCGGGGGAACCGGAAAGCTGGTGATTCTGCCGGTCGATCAGGGCTTTGAGCATGGACCGGCACGAAGCTTTGCGCCGAACCCTCCCGGCTACAATCCCCACTACCATTTTCAGTTGGCGATCGATGCGGGCTGCAACGCCTACGCCGCGCCGCTGGGGTTTCTCGAAGCCGGAGCGAGCCAGTTCGCCGGGCGGATTCCGCTCATCCTCAAGTTGAACAATCACGATGTGCTGCACGACGAGAAGGATCCGCTTCCGTCGGTCACGGGCAGCGTGAAGGACGCGTTGCGTCTGGGGTGCTCGGCCGTCGGCTTTACCATTTATCCCGGTTCCTCCCATTGCAATGTCATGTACGAGCAATTGCGGGCGATCGGAGAGGAAGCCAAAGACTCGGGATTGGCCCTCGTCGTCTGGTCCTATCCGCGCGGGTCGGCGCTCAGCAAGGAAGGCGAAACCGCGACGGACGTCGTGGCCTATGCGGCGCAAATCGCGGCGCAGTTGGGCGCGCACGTCATCAAGGTCAAGCTGCCGAGCGCGCATCTTGAACAGGCCGCCGCGAAAAAAGTGTATGAGGCCGAGCAGATTCCGATCAAGACCTTGGCCGAGCGGGTCAGACACGTGGTGCAAAGCTCGTTTGACGGACGCCGCATCGTGATTTTCTCCGGCGGCGCCAAGAGCGAAGACAAGAACGTATTTGAAGAAGCGCGAGCCATTCGCGACGGGGGCGGATTCGGCAGCATCATCGGACGGAATTCGTTTCAACGTCCCAAGGCGGACGCGATCAAATTTTTGCAGACGATCATGGGTATTTATGCGGGAGAGATTCAATAATAATCCGAGCAGCGTGATGGGATAGACCGTATGGACTCTTTTGATCCGCAGACCAAGCCGGCCCGATCGCATCGCAGGTGGATCGTCGCGGCGACCTTGTTGACGGCGGGCATGATTATCGGTTTCGTCGTGGCCTCCGACCTGGGCTGGCTGCCGACCGGCCATGCCGTTCCGGAAGCGCCGGGCGTTGCGAGGCCGGTGACGACGGCTCCGCAGCCGGTCTTCCCCGGCATGGGCGGGCAGAGCTTCGTCGAGATCGCCAAAGCGGTGAAGCCGGCCGTCGTGAATATTTACGCCACCAAGAGCGGGCGATCAGAGGGGTCGCATGCCACGCCGTTCGACGATCCGTTTTTTCGCAAGTTTTTCGGCGATGAATTTTTTAGACGATTCGAACAGCAGCCGAAGGAGCGGAAGGAACGGGGCTTGGGATCAGGCGTGATCGTCGAATCCAACGGCTTGATCATCACCAACAATCACGTGGTCGGGAAGGCCGATGAAATTCGCGTGACCTTGTCCGATAAGCGGGAATTCAAGGCGAAACTCATCGGGACCGATCCGAAAACGGACATCGCGGTCGTCCGGATCGACGCCACGGGCTTGCCCACGGTCGCCTGGGCCGACTCGGATAAATTGGAAGTGGGGGAGTTCGTTCTGGCCGTCGGGAATCCGTTCGGGCTCACGCAGACCGTGACGCTGGGGATCGTCAGCGCGCTGGGCCGAGCGGCCGGTATCGCGGAGTATGAAGATTTCATCCAGACGGACGCGGCGATCAACCCTGGAAATTCCGGCGGCGCCCTGGTCAACGTGCGGGGCGAGTTGGTCGGCATCAACACGGCCATCTTCAGTCAGAGCGGCGGCAACATGGGCATCGGGTTTGCGGTCCCGAGCAACATGGCCCAATCGATCATGGGGCAACTGGTCCAGACCGGAAAAGTGGTCCGGGGGTGGCTCGGCGTGTCGATTCAGGAACTCACGCCGGAACTCGCTTCGCAGTTCGGGGTCGGTGACACGAAAGGCGTGTTGGTCAGCGACGTCATGGACGACAGCCCGGCCAAGAAGGCGGGCTTCGAACGAGCCGACGTAATCGTCGAATACGACGGGAAGTCCATGGATTCGCCGACGCACCTGCGTAACGCGGTGGCCCAGACGCCGGTCGGGAAGAAAGTCGCCATCAAGATCATTCGTGACAAAAAGCCCAAAACAATCGAGCTCACCATCGTCGAACAGCCGAAGTCGATGGCTCAATCCGGTGAAGAAGAGGCGGGCGAGTCGGCGAGCCCGGCCGGGGCGCTTTCCGACCTGGACGTGCGCGAGCTGAATGAGGAATTGGCGAGTCGCTACGGCTTGAAACCCAGCGAGCGCGGCGTGGTCGTGGTGCGCGTCAAATCCGGAAGCACGGCCGAAGAATTGGGAGTTCGCGAAGGCGACATCATTCTAGAAGTGAATCGGCAGGCGATCACCTCGCTCAAGACATACGAGCGGATTGCCGCCAAGCTGCCGAAGGATCAAGCGGTGTTGCTGTTGTTGAAGCGACAGGGGCGGACGATTTATCTCACGCTCCGTCCTTAAGAGAGGGCAGTAGGCATTCATATCGCAGGACGCTCAAAAAGCCCGTCCGGCAAGGCCGCAGGCGATGCGCGAGCCGGAGGCGTACCCTCGGGGGCGCACGGTGCGACGAGTAAGGAGCACCACGTCTGTGCGCGCCGCCGAGGTGGTGAGGCGGCCGGGTCCCCGTTGAGGACTCGCGCGAGACGAGAACGCAGCCGGCGGGCTTTTTCAGCGTCCTGCTAGAGAGAGGAGGTCACGGTATGGTCCCTCGTGCCATATTCATCCTTCTCAGTGCGCTGGCGGGAATGGCCTTGTTCATTCGGGCCGAAAACGCCGGCGGGTTCTTCGGTTTGTACGGGTTCGGGATTGGAGCCGCGACAGGCGGATTGATCGTCGCCTGTGAATACGCCTTACGGACTCTTTCATTCGGTATCATCGTCGGAGGCACAGCGGGGCTCGCGGTCGGGCTTTTGTTGACGGGGCTTGTCGAATGGGTGGGCGGAGAAATCTTTGACGTCCAGACA
>CAYNLM010000194.1:0-3601 GCA_964398045.1 uncultured Nitrospira sp.
GACACACCGGCCAGGATAATTGACGCCGGCCGGACAGAATAGTTGACGCCAGGCATAGTGAAGCCGCCCGCCCACCCGGGGGAGCAGCACCCCGAACGGTGCATTGACCCCCTTATACATGTCCCGAAAGACGGCCACATCGGGTTGATCCCAGTGTGAAACCGGGAAGGTGACGTTCAGGTAATCAACAATGGCCGCTTGTGGGTTGGCGGTTATGTCTGGGGCAAACCCCCGTTCTGAGGACTTTCCCCCCGTATTACCAGTGGGGGAGCAGTCCCGGGCCGCTCCGGGGGCCGGCTGCGCCGGCACCCCGGCCGCGGCCTCAGGGCGCAGTTCGTCCTGGGATTCGATAGCGGCAGAGATAAAAGGAGACTTCATGTTTCCGTAGCATAGACTCCGCCTACGGAAACGTCAAGTCCCCTTTGTTACTGCTCGATCTGGCGCCGCTTATCCTTCGGAATGCTCACGTCCTCGGCTTCACCACTGAGGGCTTTCCAGAAGTTGGACGCAGCATCGGCAAGGCGCAGCCCAAAGGAACGGTAGCTACTGGGGCCGATTGGTGGAAATAGCTCGCGGATCAGCACTGGTTCCTTTGAGCTTCCAGTGAGAATCTTCTCGTACTTGCGGATCGTCCGCTTACTATGGATGAGGTACAGAACCTTCCAGCCCATGTGATAGCCCATGCGCAACATGCCCAGGGCGGATTCGAGCTCGTCTAACTGCCCCCTGAAAGCAGCAATGGCCTCGGCCTCGATTTCGTTAAGGCGCTTACGCTCGGCATCAGTTAGCTTGTGAAGTTTCTCTTCCTTGGTCTTCGTTGGTACCTTGAAGATCATACGGCCCCCGCTATGAAAGGGAAACGCTAGATTACCTCAGGCGAGCATCCCAAGCAAGCCGGCGCACAACTCCACAGGCACCTCCCGCCGCTCTGGCCTAATAGGGGGCCGGCGGCGGGGCCCTCCTGTGGATTTGTGCCTGTGCGACTGCGGCTTGAGCTTTTGGGGAGTTACATGTAGATATCTATCGGTGACTTCCGTGCTACTATGAACCATGGCGACGCCAGGCCTCTTCCTTTTCCCGTTCTAGCGCAATGGATCTTCCGAGTTACGAACGCCCTCCCGTGGTGGAGGTTGCGCTTTCGATCCAGTTCGCACCACTGCAGGGTTTTTCAAGCCTTCACGCTGGCTTGCTTTGGAATGAACTGAAAGACGAGTTCCCTACCTTTGAGGAACAGCCCGCGCTTCCGCCAGTGTTCGAAGTATTCGGAGCGCGGCCGGCGATACTAGCTCCCCAATTTGAACTTGTCACTTCGGCGTCACCTAATCGTTTCTGGTTTATCACCAAGTCCGGGTCCGAAGTAATTCAGGTACAACAGAATCGACTTATCTACAATTGGCGGAAGCAGGCGGAGCAGGATCGATATCCGCGCTACGAAACCATCCGAGAGCACTTCGCACACGTGAGTTCCAAGCTGCTGAACTTCTTTGCAGAGAAGGGCCTTGGACGCGTCCAGCCAAATCAGTGTGAAGTTATCTACATCAATTTCGTCACGCTACCCGACGACGTTGACCCCCGCGGGAAGCCGCAACGAGTCCTCGCGCCTTGGTCCGGTACAACATCGGACGATTTCTTACCGGAAATGGAAGACGTGCAAATGCAGCTCCGGTATCCCCTAAAGCACGAAGGCAAAAATGTTGGCCGACTCTATATTCAAGTGGCTCCTACAATTCGGACCCACGACAGCCATCCAGGGGTCCAAATTACCATGACTGCTCGTGGTCGCCCGCAAGAGGAATCAATTTCAAGCGCTTTTGCTATGCTGGACCTTTGCCGAGGAACGATCGTTCGCGGTTTTACCTCAATTACGACGCCGGAGTTGCATAAATATTGGGGGAAGAACAATGGTTAATAGCGTTCATGGATTGACCGACAAGAACATCAATGTCGATTTTTCATGGGAGCCAAATGCCGCTATTACGACTCCTGAGCAACTGTTCGGCGGTGGCCCTGTAATCTTCCTAGGTGCAACACAAATTGCCCCAAGGCGGCCGGGTACTCACTGGCAGGCCCCCATCATCGCGAAGATCCGCCAGCTGTTAAAGCTGCCTGAAAACTGGAACAGCTACGGCGCGCCACGCCTACGGTACGACACGGCGATGTTTGCAATCCTCGTTCTGGAGGACATCATGAACGCCGGTACTCCTCTGCCGTCGGTCGTGCCGAGTGTTCACGGAGGCATTCAGCTTGAGTGGCACGAAAACGATATCGATTTCGAAGTTGACGTAGTCGAGCCGTATCGTTGTGAATACACGTATTACGACGAACGCAACCCAAATAATGAAACGTCTGGCGTGTTGGACAACGATTTCCGTGCGCTTCAGATTCCTGTCGGTGAACTGACGCGTAGAGCCGACGAAGCAATCTTCCGACTACGCACGGCTTAAGTTGCCGCACAATGACTAGATTACGGTGGCCGACGATCCAACGATTCTAAATGACTGGCGGTTGTTGAGGAGAATTCCGCCGGCGCAGATAGTACTCGACAAGAACACCGGTTTGCTTCGTCCTTCGTCCGCAAACTTCAAGGACGCGCAAATGTCGGTCGATATTGAGCCCGTTCTTACCGACAACCAGCTCGATTGGCACTTTACGCTTAGGAATTTTCCCAACTTTTCGCTTGCGAGCTTTACTGCTGGTCAGGCACGTACCAAGCAACAAGAGGCGACTCGTAGCCCGCTGCCCGACAATGCGGCGCATGGAGAAGTAGTTGGTGTCAAACCTCAGTCTGTGAGAAAGGCTTTTAGTAGCTTCGCCGTGTGGGTGCATCTTATTTCAGAAGCGTAGCAAATCCAGATTTACTCGACCTTTGCAACTTGAGCTCCAAGGCGAAGTTGCAAATATTGAGGTTCGTAACAACTCCTGATGTGCGCGCAATTCGGCTGTGACGCTTTTGTGCCGTTCTTCAACAGAAACTGCGCGCTTCGGTGTCGCCCTGGATAGGAAATAACGGCTGCAAGCCGCGTAAGTGACTGATTCGCCGCGTACGCGCGCGCGTGGCGCACCCTCTTAATCAGTAGGTCGCAGGTTCGACCCCTGCACGCCCCACCAAACACCTCAAACGGCTAGGCCGCAGAGCCGGCCCTCCCCTTTTCTGGTCATGCTCGCATATTGACTGCATCTGAGCGTGTACCTATCCTCCGCGGCGCGGACCGCATAAGCATCGATATCGGGGGGGACATGATTAGAATGCGCGGTTTTACCTTGCTGCAACTGCTCACCACCGTAGTCGTCATCGGCATTCTCGCGGCAATCGCGCAGCCGTCCTATAGCAGCTATGTTCGACGCGCCAAGATCCACGACGCCTTCAACAACCTGCTCGCGCTGAACGCGTCGATGCAGCTCTATTGGAACGACTATCACAACTACGGACCCTCGGCTTGCGGCGTGCGGATGCCGGCCGACACCGCATACTTCCATTTCATCTGCAACGCCAACAATAGCCAGCAAGGCTATCTGATTACGGCGAAAGGAATCGGGACGCTGCTGAACGTAACCGTCCGCTCAATACCGTGTTGACCTCGGTGAGGTCTTGAGCCGCGGG
>CAYNLM010000195.1:0-3564 GCA_964398045.1 uncultured Nitrospira sp.
TTGTACTTCTTCCAGTTGTTCGTTGACCCTGATGTAGTAGGGTTTGCGACCGTCTGGCTTCCTGCCTGATCCTGATACTTTCACGTGATAGGTCTCACCGTGCACGGTCACGTTGAATTCCACCGGCGCTAGATGGAGTTCATGCGCGACGGCGGGTCCTTTGGGAGCCGACGCGGCGAGCGGTTCCGGGGTTAAATCGCCTCTCTCGCGGGCTTCGAAGAAATCGCGGGCGATCGCCGGAAACAGCGCGAACGAGAGCTGGTCTTCAACGGTTGTGGCCGACGGCGGCAGGTCCTTCTTGAGCGCCTCTAATTCCGGCTCGAGCCGATCGGCCGGCCTGGTTTTGATCGGCTCTTCATTGCCGATGGCGCGGCTCATAATGTCGGTATCCACCGGCCCCGGGGCGCGGCCGTACAGGCCGAGGAAATAGTTCTTGGTCTCGGTGGTGATGACTTTGTAGCGCTCGCCGGTCAGGACGTTCAAGGTCGCCTGCGTCCCGACGATTTGGCTGGTCGGCGTGACGAGCGGCGGATAGCCCATTTCTTTTCGGACGCGCGGGACTTCATCCAGCACTTCTTTCATGCGGTCCAGCGCGTTCTGCTCGGTTAATTGCGCGGCCAGGTTCGACAACATGCCGCCGGGAATCTGCGACGTCAGGATCTCCGCATCGACGCCGGTAAAGTCGCTTTTGAACTGCCGATACTTCCTCCGGACGGTGCGGAAATGTTCCGTGATCGGCTGGAAGGTTTTGAGATCGATCCCGGTGTCGTAGGGCGTGTCACGCAGCGAGGCGATCATCGTTTCCGTCGCAGGATGCGACGTGCCGCCGGCGAGCGGAGAAATGGACGTGTCCAGCATGTCGAGCCCGCCCAGGATGGCCATGAGCGACGCCATGGAGGCCATGCCCGACGTGTAATGGGTGTGCAGATGGATGGGGACCTTGACGGCGGCCTTGAGGCGGCGAATCAAATGGTAAGCGTCGATCGGGGCGAGCAATCCGGCCATGTCCTTGACGCAGAGGGTATCCGTCCCGAGGTCTTCCAACTGCTTGGCCATGTCCACGAACCGGTCGATGCTGTGCACGGGACTGACCGTATAGCTGATCGCGGCCTCGACATGCTTGCCGCAGGCTTTCACTTCGCGGATGGCGCGATCCAGATTGCGCACGTCGTTCAGCGCGTCGAAAATGCGGAAAACATCGATGCCGTTGGCGGCGGATCGTTCGATGAAGCGTTCGAGGACATCGTCCGCATAGTGGCGGTAGCCGACGAGATTTTGCCCGCGCAGGAGCATTTGCAGCCGGGTGTTGGGCATGGCGGCCCGCAACGCCCGGAGCCGCTCCCACGGATCTTCCTTCAAGAACCGGAGGCAGGTGTCGAAGGTGGCGCCGCCCCAGACTTCCAGAGACCAATAGCCGACGGCGTCGAGTTTTTGCGCGATCGGCAGCATGTCTTCCGTCCGCATGCGGGTCGCCAACAGCGATTGATGCCCGTCGCGCAGGGCGACGTCGGTGATCAAGACGGGCTTGCCCGCGGCCGGTTGAATGGCAAGCTCCTGCCGGCTCGGCTGTTTTCCTGGTGATGTTTTGATGGCCGGCGCAGTTGGACGCTTCTTGGAGGTCGGCTTCTTTGCTGCTGGTCGTTTTGCCATGATGTCCGGTTATCTCATCGGGATTGGTGCGGTGCCGTCCGATCACAGCCCTTCGTAGGCCGCGATGGCGGCGGCGAGCGCCAGGACCAAGTCTTCCGGCTGCTCGAATTCGTCGTAGTTGTAGAGGTCAGGGTGGGTGTCCAAGTAGGAGGTATCGAAGCGCCCGGCCAGAAAGTCCGGATCCTGCATGATGGTTTTCATGAAGGGGATCGTCGTCTTCACCCCGCGCAGCACATATTCCTCCAGCGACCGCCTCATGCGGCTCACGGTTTCCTCCCAGGTCCGGCCACGGACGGTGAGCTTGGCCAACAGGGCGTCGTAGTAGGGAGGCACCGTATAGTCCTTGTACACGGCGCCGTCGATGCGGACGCCGATACCGCCGGGCGACAGATAGGCCGTAATGGTCCCGGTGCAAGGCATGAAGTTATTTTTGGGATCTTCCGCGTTGATCCGGCATTGAATGGCGTGGCCTTGGAGCGTGACGTCTTCTTGCTGGATGTCGAGCGGCTTGCCGGCGGCGATCGCAATCTGATTGCGCACGATGTCGATGGCGGTAATCTGCTCGGTCACCGTGTGTTCGACTTGGAGCCGAGGGTTCATCTCGATAAAGTAGAAACGGCCTTCCTGGTCGAGCAAAAACTCCACGGTTCCGGCATTGTCGTAATTCACCGCGCGCGCAATCGTGATGGCGGCCTCGCCCATTTGGGCCCGAAGTTTGGGCGTCAGAATCAGCGAGGGGGCGATTTCAATGATTTTTTGATGCCGCCGCTGAATCGAACAATCACGCTCGCCCAGATGAATGATGTGGCCGTGGCGGTCGGCCAGAATCTGAAACTCGATGTGGTGGGGGCGTTCGATATATTTTTCGATGAAGACGCTGCCGTCGCCGAACGAGGCCTGCGCTTCCCGCGCCGCGACTTCCATGTTCTCCCGCAATTCGGCGTCAGAGCGCACGACCCGCAGGCCGCGTCCTCCGCCGCCGGCGCTCGCCTTGATGATGACGGGGTAGCCGGCTTTTCTCGCAAAGGCCAGGGCTCCTTTGACGTCCGTCACGCCGCCGTCCGTCCCGGGGACGATCGGAACCCCCACCTCCCTGGCCAGCTCGCGGGCTTTGACCTTGCTGCCCATCAAGGTGATGGCGAGAGGGGATGGCCCAATGAAGGTAATGCCCGATTCCCGGCAGAGCTCGGCGAACTGGGCGTTCTCCGACAAGAATCCATACCCGGGGTGAATCGCATCTGCGCCGATCCGCAGGGCCAAATCGACGATTTGCCGGCTGTCGAGAAAGCCTTTGACCGGTCCCGGCCCGACGAGATAGGCCTCGTCGGCTTTTTTGACGTAGATGCCGGTCGAATCGGCTTCGGAATAGATGGCGGCCGTGGCGATGTTCAACTCGCGGCAGGCGCGGATGATGCGCATGGCGATTTCACCGCGATTGGCCACTAAGATTTTCTTAAACATCTCTCTCTGGCTCTCGAGAGTCCCCACCTCTCGCTCCATGCGGGTCGGCGAAAATGAGCGCGTAAGCTAGCATACGATCAGGAGGTCTGTCGAGGGAGAGGACCGCAGCGGACGGCTCTGGATCGTGCAGTGGACGAACCGCCACATGAGGTCGGATAGAGGCATGGGCGGGGGCTTCGGAGCCCCGCGCCGTTTGCCCGGAGAGTTACTTCGCTTGCACCAAAAATCCTTTGGACCGAGCGTTGCCGCCACCCGCCACCACGTCGATGAACGACATGCCGGGCCGGACATCGGGAACGACCACCTCGATCGTGGTCTCGTGCACGAGTGTGAATTGGACAGGGGCGCCGCCGGTCGCGCTGAAGGCCACGCCGTGGAAACATTCCTTGGTGCCGAAGTTCTCGCCCTTGATCGTGATCTTTTGCCCCGGCGTCGCTTCGTCCGGCTCCACCT
>CAYNLM010000196.1:0-3551 GCA_964398045.1 uncultured Nitrospira sp.
AGTGAGCTGTAATCGCGTGCGCGACGTCGCTGGGGCGTTCGACCGTCCGGCTCAGAAAGGCCGTTGGTGTCAGGGGCGTGTTCAGCAGCCCGGTTATGATATGGCTCTCGCCCCCGCCGATATCGAGATCGGCCAAGACCACGCGCATGCCTTTCTTGGCCAGCAGCAGCGACAGATTGGCGGCCACCACGCTCTTGCCCACGCCTCCTTTTCCCGACGCAATAGAAACGATGGGAGCCATTACGACACGTTCCTGCCGGTTATCATGATCAGACCTGTGTCGGTCGATCCCCTCTGAAACATAAGAGGCGACAACGGCGCCCTTATCTGTCCATCTGGTCAAAGATGTTTGTCTGGTCTGTCTGGCCAACCGGAGAACCGGAACCAACAAGACAGACCAGATAGACCAAATAGACGAGATAGACCGAGCACAGCCGCCACTTAAGTTTTCCATCGGCGACACCGATATCGCATTCGCTATGAACAATACAGTGCCTGCATCAACCGCGCTCCAGTCAGACGGTATGTCAACAACGGACGGCGAAATCCTGACGGTGATGGACGTGGCCCGATTCCTTCGCGTCCCCAAATCCACCGTCTACAAACTCGCCAGGCTCGGCGAATTGCCGGCCTCGAAAATCGGGAAGCATTGGCGCTTCCTCCGTCGTGACATCCATGAATGGATGCACAGCCGTTCTCAAGCGGCGTAATTCACTCGTTTCGTCGAGTGGGACGTCCGTGCGCAGCGCGCAGCAGTCCGTGCCGCGCGCACAGAGGGCGGGTGTGACCGCCCGGCGCAGCCGTATCACATACGAAGGACGGGATGGGACACGCACTTTCCAAAGCGGACGTGAAAAAGCACCTCTCCATGAGCGCCGACACCTTTGCACAGCTTCGCGGCTTTATCTACGAGCAAACCGGCATTACGTTTCAGGAGAACCAAAAGTACTTGCTGGAGAGCCGCTTGTTGCCGCGTCTCAAGCAGCACAAGCTGGCCTCCTATCATGACTACTACAACTACCTGCGCTTCGATACCTATCGGGACAAAGAGCTGATGGCGCTCTATGAACTTATTACGACCAATGAAACCTACTTTTACCGGGACATTCCCCAACTCGAAGCCTTTATGAACACCATCGTGCCGGCTCTGATGGAGGCCAACCATGGCTCCAAGCAGTTACGCATCTGGAGCGCGGCCTGTTCGACGGGCGACGAGCCGTACACGGTGGCCATGATGCTGCTGGAACACCAGCCGCTCGACGGCTGGAACCTTGACATTCTGGCGACGGACATCAGCGATGCTGTTCTGGCGCAAGCGCGGACCGCGGTCTACGGCGCCCATACGCTCCGCCACGTCCCCTCCGCCCTCAAACATAAATATTTCACCGAACACAAAGGCCGCTTTGCCTTGAGCTCCGAGGTCAAGGGTCTGGTGAAATTCATGAACCTCAATCTCTATGCCCGTGCCCGCCTCAAACTCGTCCGAGGCATGGACGTCATCCTGTGCCGTAACTGTCTCATCTATTTTGACGAGAGAGCGAAGCATCAGATCCTGACCGACCTGCACGCGGCGCTGAAGCCGAACGGGTACCTGGTCATCGGATTTTCGGAGTCGCTGACGCACATGGCCACACTGTTCCGCCCCCTCCATGCGGGGCGGTCGGTGGTGTATCAAAAAGTCTAAAGGAGGTTGTGACCATGCCTGCAGACCCCAACATGAAGATTCTCGTCGTGGACGACATGTCCACCATGCGGAGAATCGTCAAGAACATCCTGAAGCAATTGGGCTTCTCCAATATGGAAGAGGCCGAGAACGGTCAAGAAGCCTTGGCCAAATTGCGCGCCGATTCCTATGGCTTTGTGGTCTCCGACTGGAACATGCCGGTAATGCCGGGCATCGACATGCTCCGCAGCATTCGGGCCGACGAGAAGCTGAAGCACATTCCCGTCCTGATGGTCACCGCCGAGGCGCAGAAAGAAAATTTGATCGAGGCCATTCAGGCCGGCGTGAACAACTACATCGTCAAGCCGTTCACCGCCGAAACGATGCAGGAAAAGATCGGGAAAATCTTCAATAAATAGGAAGGAACGTCCGGCATGATCTCCAGAACCTCCACAGCCAACGGTCTTCCGAAAACCCAACCGGTCCTGGATCCTGACGGCGTTCCCATCGACACGCAAATCTATGACCAGCTCGGCGAACTGGCCCGGTTTATCGACACCACCCTGAAGACGATCACCCGGTTCCGGGACCCGATGAGCGCGACCACGGAACAATTACCGGAAGCCGTCAATCATCTTCACGACCTCAAGCGGTTGACGGAGGAGGGCACGCACAAGGTGATGCAGTTGGTCGAATCGATCCAAGACAATCACCGACGCCTCGCCGCGCAACTCGACGAGGTCGGGAAGGCCGTCGCGGCGATCCCTGGATTGGACACGACTGTCGGGACGGTCGGTGCCGCGAAAGCCGCGCTGGTGGCGGACGAGAAAAGGTTGGTGGACATCATCACGGCCCTCTCGTTCCAGGACCTCGTCGCCCAGCGCGTCAACAAACTGGTCACGATCGTCGACGAAGTGGAGCACAAACTCCTCGAGCTGGTCGTGGTGTTCGGTCCCTATACGAAAGGGGCCGGCGCGGCGGAAGCCGGCAAGGCTACGGAGATGCTGAAACAGCTCGAGGCCTCCAAACGCACGGCGATGAATCAGGACTTGGCGGACGAAATTCTCAAGCAGTTCGGGTTCAACTGAACGAGTGATGGGTGATCGGTGAAGAGTGATGAGTGAACGGCGGGCCCTCCAATACGCATCACTGACTCATCACGCATCACGCGTTCCATCCGGAGGTTCCCATGAGCGATGAGATGCAGGAAATTCTGAACGATTTTTTGACCGAATCAACGGAGATGATCGAGGCGCTCGATCAGCGCTTCATTGCCCTCGAGTCGGACCCGAATAATGTGGATCTGCTCAATGAGATCTTTCGGGCGATGCACAGTATGAAGGGCTCGGCAGGATTCTTGGGCTTCAATCATCTTGTCGATGTGACGCACCGCGCCGAAAGCATCCTGAATAAAATGCGCCAGGGCGAAATGGCGGTCGTGCCGGCTGTCATCAACGTCATCCTGGAAACGGTCGACGTCGTCAAAGCCATTATGGCCGATATTCGGCAAACAGGTACGGACCACAATGTCCCCACGGAAGCGACGGCCAAAACACTCGATGATGTATTGGCCGGGAACATCGGAACCGTCGCTGCCGCCGCCTCACCCACGCCGGCCTCCGCGGGTCCAACATCGGCAACCCCCGCGGCACAAGCCGCTCCCGCGCCGGCACCGGCTGCACCTCCCACCATTGGAGAGATTCTGGTGCAGGAGGGGCTTGCTACGAAGGAGCAAGTCTTCGATGCCCTGACCCGGCAGCATAAGCAGCCTGAACCCAAGCAACCGATCGGGGAACTGCTCGTTCAAGCGAAGGCCATTACCGAGCGGGCCCTGGACCAAGCGCTCCACAAACAAGACAAACAGCCGAAAGCGTCGGAAGAGGATCAG
>CAYNLM010000197.1:0-3443 GCA_964398045.1 uncultured Nitrospira sp.
TTGGCCGTAAAACCATGCAAGTGCAGTTCATAGAGCACCGTTGTGTCCCATGGGGTCCGCAGTAATTGGTCGCCGCCCCACGTGAACGCCTGGTCGATGACCACGCATTTGGGTATCGAGCCGGCGTTGTCTCGATCGTCGAACGAGAGATCGGCCTGAGAATCGCCGATGCGGTATCCAAACAGCGCCTCCGACCAGTCGATGGTCCCCGCGATCGCCTTCGCGTAGGGATCGAACAAGACCTTGGCCGGGTTGAATCGATGCCCGGCCTCCGGCTCATACGGCCCATGGACTCGATAGCCATAGTGCTGTCCGGGCCAGACCTCCGGCAAATAGACGTGCCAGACATGATCGGTGCATTCTTCGATTCGAATCCGGTGGGTTTCGTGCGGCGCGTACGGTTGGTCAAACAGACACAAGTCCACCGCCGCGGCGTTTTCGGAAAAGAGCGCGAAGTTCACTCCGTGGCCGTCCCACGTGGCTCCCAAGGGATATGGACGCCCCGGCCAGATTCTCATTCCGCGGTCATGCTGTTCAGGGGTGGTGAGGTCCGCATGCGTGGCTGGACCGCCACCCTCGGACCGATTATCATAATCTCATACACGCAGACGTGTGTGGCCGACCTCAGGTCTCGCGCGCGGCTCCCGACTCGATTGGCCGGGCACACCTCACGCGACGCGGCGGACCGGTCAGGCAGAGGACGATCACCAGCTTAGCAGACTTGGACGGCCTTTGTGGCGTGGAATCCGATGACCTCTCCCTCTTCTCGTGTGCTCATTATTGACGACGATCCTGTTCGGCTCGACACCTTCGCGTCGACGTTGCGCCTTGGGCTTCCCGGCGCGGAGGTGGAAACGGACACGTCTGCGCTTGCGGCTTTGGAGCGAATCCGAGTGAGTGAGTATGCGGCCGTCCTCTGTGACGCCCACCAACCCCGACTCGAAGGCATAGGATTTGTGCGAGCCGCGCGGAAAGCGCACCCTCAGTCGCCGGTCCTGCTTGTGCTCGAAAAGCACGATGAGGATTTCATCCGACAAGCGATGAACGCCGGGGCCTACGACGTGGTGGTGAATCCGATCGACCACGTCACGCTCGTGTTCGCCGTGCGTCGCGCGATCGAGGCGTTTCGACTGCGGTGTCAGGTGCAACGAGAACGAGAGCGGCTCTTGGCCGCCATGAGGGCCATGCTGAGCGATCTCGAGGTGTTGTATGGGGCCCACGGCTTGCGATCGCATTTTGAGTCGTTCATGGCGTCTGTCGAGGCTGAGAGTCACACATCTCGGTCCAAGGATGAACGCTGACACGGCGGGCAAAAAAAACCGGCATCCAATCCGCGGGCGCCATGGCCGCAGTAGAGGAGAGGCTGTTTCGACCTCGGCAATCCAGCCAATCCCAATAATCTCCGCCAATCGTTATAATCCCTCCACGCCGTTCCAGCCGCTCAACCGCTGACGATGGCGAGAGATGGGGCAGGGGAGGCCACTCGCCATAGCGCGCATTAGCTCCTTGTGTCCGAGGCCGGTTCTGGGCCGCCATCCACCCGATGCGCACCACGCCTGCGTCCGACTTGCCGACTTGATTGCGATGTCGACGGGGGAATAGGCTTTGTGGCAGGAGACAACGGAGATTCCCTATCTTTGGATCCGTACTCGTTGGGCGGAGTGCCCATGAGTTGAAGAAAGAGGGTTGAGCCTCAGAACGCGCATCCCGGCACTCTCGAAGACGCAACTCTGGGTCACCCTCTTCTATTTCTAATAGGAGGTGTAGCCATGGAGCCTGCAAGAAAACTCGATCCACGCCGCACGTGGGATAGTCCATCATACGGCGAAGCAGAGCCGACTTTTGGCGAAAGCGGGCGGGAGATTCAGGAGTGGGAGATCAAGCTGGGGAAAACAATTTTTTATCTCACCGTCGCGCTGAGCGTGTGGTTCTTCTACTGGCTGAACGGAATCCAGTGCCCTTGCTAGGGGCTTGTTCGTGCGAACTGAAAAGGATCGCCGAGAAGCCGGGCTTATCCCAGGAGGTCCGGATTGAACCAATTGAGAGGCCGTATTGAAACGGCGGTCACTTCATTGTAGACGGTGAGTCGTCCGCCTTGCCGACGCCGGCTGAACGTGCCCTCTACGATCACTTGATCTCCTTCCTGAACCTCTGTGCGGCTGATGACTTTCAATGTTCCGACCGCATCCGCGAGGAAAAACTTGAAGGCGGGTTGCCCTTGCCGGTCGGTCACCGACTCAACCTGATGCACCTTTCCCATCACCACCACCTCTTTGCGGTCATACTGCTCAGGGTGGGCCATCAGTTCGGCCATCTCGAGCAGCCCGGCACTACCGGGCGATGAGAGAAAAAGGACCAAGAGGAACGCCATCCAAATGGAGAGGACACTCAAGGGTCTGAAGCCGGTCCGGACTAGGGCTTTGCTTGCCATCGATGGCGTTATTATAGCGATGGGCAAGCGGTATGCAAGATGGGCGTTCCCCTTACCAAGCGGCCACTGAGGCCAGTTACCAGCTATCTCACACGACCCCGAACCCCACGATGAGGCGGATCAGCCCGAAGATCGTGGCGATACCGCAGCAGGGCTTTTGTTGCGCTGAAGATTGCCGGGCCCGATGCCTCTCATGCCGCTCGCTTTTTCGGTACCTGTGCGCCTTTACGTCTGGCCTCCGACAGCCCGATGGCGACCGCCTGCTTGCGACTGGTGACTCGCTTCCCGCTTTTGCCGCTCTTGAGCGTGCCTTTCTTCCGTTTATGCATCGCCTGCTTAACCGATTTCTGGGCACCCTTGCCATAGCGAGCCATCCCTGCTCCTTTCCGACGCCGGCGAGCACCGGCGTCATGGTTCGGCTGTTCAGTCAGCGCGCTGCAGGGTGGTGGTGTGTCCGTCGTCGGTCACGTAGGCCTTGACCATATCCCCCACGACGACTTTGTCCATCTTGGTGCTTTTGTCGACATGCACCTTCCTCTCTTTGCCGTCGCTGTCTTTGATCCAATAGTATTCGCCCTCCATTTTCATCAAGGTGCCTTTGACCGCGTCTTTGGTGATGCGCTCCTTGATGGACGGCGACGCTTCCTTATCGGACATCGGATTGGCGGCGAACACGACTCCGGTTCCGAAGCCCAGGATTCCGACGGCAACAAACACCAGCGTTACATGGTTCATAGCGCCTCCTTGTGTGTGAGTGAATTCCGTCGTGCTGTCCTTGTGGCTGGACATTGCAGGGAACTGCCTACTTCTTTGGTCCTATCACGGCAAGCGTCGCCGCAGGGACTGGTCAAATCCCTGGTCTTCCTTACTTGGCAGGTCTCTCTGGTCTGTTTGGTTTGGCTGGTCTCTCTGGCGCGGAAGCGAGAAATGCCAGAGGAGCGAGAACGGCCCGTGTCATTGGAACGACATTAGCCCGCATTATTCATGACGGTTCGTCGCGAAATCGCTGAGC
>CAYNLM010000198.1:0-3431 GCA_964398045.1 uncultured Nitrospira sp.
CGTCAGGTCTTGCGTTCCCCCTTTCGCTCCTGCTTCCTCTCTTGATCCCGCTCTTGTTCACGGTCCTTGGCGTCCTTGGCGTCCTCGTCCTCCTCAGAAGCCAGGACCTCACCGGTGCGGCTGTCGACTTGAACCTCCATCTTCTTGCCGTCGGCCGTGAGGATCTCCAGTTCCCAGAGAGCCGCTCCGTCCTCGTCCTCCAGCTCGGCCTCAAGGACCTGACCTGGGTACTTCTGCGTGGCGGTCTTGATGGCCTCCTCGATGGACATCCCGGCTGTAGACGCAGCCTCTTTCTGGCCCGTCCGGCCTTCGCCGCCGATGGCGAACCCCGTTGCCAGTACGAGAACCGCGGTTGTGCCCATGAGTCCGACCAGAGATGAATACTTCATGACTGCCCTCCATTGGTGAAAGGTTTGATGGTGTTGACTGCCGATGTCTTCACCATAACCCGTCACGATGAAATGAATATGAAGGGAGCATGAAACTTTCTTCATGTGGCGAGGAGGCCGCAAAAGGCTCCTCACGGGCGGCCGATCACTACTTGTCCACTCCGAATCGATACAGGTCGTGGCAGGTCGTGCAACGAGCGGTCATGCTTGATAGCCGCTGGAAAATCTGTTGTGGCGTCTCTTGCTGCACGATCGCATCGGCAAGCGCGTCCATGTCCTTATGAATAGACATGCCCATCTGTTTGAACGGCAGCGGCAGCTTGGCCATGATCGCCGGACTTGTGTCCACCTGCGGTAAGCGTGACAGCCCAGAGTACGATTGCCCGCGACGCCCAGTGCTCGCTTCATCATACATTCTCCTGTGAACGTCCATTCCGTCTATTGTTGTTGCAGCGTGCCCCGACACGGGGTCGTGACACCGCTCTCAGGGAATCTGCAAGGAGAGGACCGTTGGGCACGATGAAGGTGTGGAACGCTTTGTGATGAATCGGCGTAGGCTTACACTCCATCCGGCCGTGGACGGCACGAGCAATCGGGGTATCTCGCTACAGCTTTACCAAGAGTCTGTAGCGGAAGGCTACAAAGAACTCCGGGTCGATTCGGAATGGCGCAGGTCCGTCTCACTTAAGACCGGACTCGGACAGAAGACGTCCGCAGTCTTTGAGCGAGCCCCGATCACGTGATAGTAGAGCAGGGGTATGACCACGAGCGTCAAAAGTGTCGAAGCGCCGACACCGAAGAGCAACGACACGGCCAGTCCTTGGAAGATGGGATCGAGAATGATCACGAACGCCCCGACCATCAACGCGGCGGCGGTCAATAAGATGGGCCGCGTTCTGATGATTCCGGCCTTCATCACGGCATCCGCCGGCGGAACCCCTGTCTGTTCTTGAAGTTGAATGAAATCCACGAGCAGAATTGAGTTCCTCACGATGATCCCGGACAGCGCAATGAAGCCGATCATCGACGTCGCCGTAAAATAGGAACCGGTGAGCCAGTGACCGGGCAGGATGCCGATCAAGGTGAGCGGGATCGGCGCCATGATGACCAGCGGCGTGAGGAAGGACTGGAACTGGCCGACGATCAGCAGATAGATCAGCAGCATCGCGACGGCGAAGGCGATGCCCATGTCGCGGAACGTCTCGTAGGTGATCTGCCATTCGCCGTCCCACTTCATGCTGATCCGCTCTTCCGACCAGGGCGCGGCGGCATAGTATTGTTCGACCTTGTAGCCTTCGGGCGGCCGATACGCCTCCAGCTTGTTGCCGACGCCCAAGACGCCGTAGACGGGGCTTTCTGCTTGCTCGGCGCCCGGTCCTCCCACGTCGGCCACGACATAGACCACCGGCTTCTGATTCTTATGGTAGACCGCCTTGTCCTGAACCGTTTGTTCCACGGTGAGCAACTCGGACAGTTGCACGATGCCTCCCGTCGTCGTCCGCAGACCGATCTCGCCGATGTGTTCAAGCCCGGTCCTCTCTGCCAACGGCAGACGCAGCATGATCTGCACCGGACTTTTCTCTTGCGGGATGTGGACCAGCCCGACGTTCGTGCCTTCCAGCGCCATGCGCAGCGTCTGCACGATGTCTTCGGACGGAATGCCGGCCAATGCCGCCTTGGCCCGATCCACCGTAAAGACGTACTTCACTTGGTCCGCCTCAACATAATCGTCCACATCGACGACGCCGGGCGTTGATTCAAACAGTTTCCGCACCTCCCGCGCGACGGCCATCTGCCGCCCATAATCCGGCCCGTAGATTTCCGCCACCAGCACCGATTGCACGGGAGGGCCGGGCGGCACTTCGACGATTTTCACGTTGGCTCCGTATTCCTTGGCGATCTCCTGAATCCGCGGCCTGATTCGGCGGGCGATCTCATGACTTTGCGCGTCGCGCTCGTCCTTCGGCAGGAGATTGATCTGGATGTCGGCCTCGTGCGGCTGTTGGCGTAAGTAATAGTGCCGCACCAGACCGTTGAAATTGAATGGCGAGGCGGCGCCCACGTAAGCCTGATGGTCCCGCACCTCCGGAACGGTCCGCACGTACCGCCCCAGCGCCTGTGCGACGCGCGCCGTTTCCTCAAGCGTGGTGCCTTCGGGCATATCGATCACCAGTTGGATCTCGCTTTTGTTGTCGAACGGCAGCATTTTCACCACGACGTGGCGCGTGTAGAACAACAGGCAGGAGACGACCAGCAGCAGCGCGACGAGGCCCAGAAATGCTGAGGCCAGAACGGGATGATCGAGCAGCGGCGAGAGGACTCGGCGATAGAGGCGCGCCGTGATCCCCCGCTCATTGCCCTCGTGATCGACGCCCGCCACGCTCGCGCCTGGGCGGTAACAGGTTCGGCAAAACCAGGGGATCACGACGAACGCGACCAGCAGAGAGAAAAACATGGCGATGGAGGCGTTGACGGGAATCGGCCGCATGTACGGCCCCATCAAGCCGGACACGAACGCCATCGGCAGCAGCGCGGCGATCACGGTGAAGGTCGCCAGGATGGTCGGATTTCCGACTTCATCCACGGCATGGATCGACGCCTCCTCATGCGGCCGCAGGCGCAACTTCAGATGCCGATAGGTGTTTTCGACCACCACGATGGCGTCGTCGACGAGGATGCCGATGGAAAAGATCAGCGCAAACAGCGTGACGCGATTGATCGTGTAGCCGATCAGCATGGAGGTGAACAGCGTCAACGCCAGCGTCAGCGGGATGGCGATGGACACGACGAAGGCCGGGCGCGGGCCCAGCGCGATTCCCAGAAAGGCGACGACCGCTGCCACGGCGATGAGCAAATGCCACAACAGCTCGTCGGCCTTTTCGCGCGCCGTCTCTCCATAGTCGCGTGTCACGGTCACGCGCACATCGGATGGAATGGTCAGGCCCTTCATGTCTTCGACTTTGCGAATCACCTCGCTCGCGATCGTCACCGCGTTGGTGCCGGCCTGCTGGCTAGCTTGTAGGGTGATTGAGGAGATGGCGG
>CAYNLM010000199.1:0-3429 GCA_964398045.1 uncultured Nitrospira sp.
TGCCGAAGCAGCGAGGACAGAATGCGGAGAACCCAGCGCCTGTACCAACTTCACAAGCGTCCGATCGCCCACTCCCTCGATCGCCTGGAGCGTCAGCCACGCAGTCAGTTGAAGAGGATTCATGCGAGAAGCGGCGGCCTATCGGCGGAGAGGATCATCACAGGAAGAGCCGGCCCTTGCCCGATCGATTAGAAAGCGACGAGATCGTATTGCTCAAGATGCAACTTCTCATCCGGCGTGACAATGATTTTCGCCGAGCACTCCCGCTCCAGCGTTTCCACGCCCTGGCGCTCTTCGTCCTGCAACAACTCGGCCACCGTGGGATGCGCGCCGATGACGATCCGCTGATGATCCACCGATTGCCCGATTCGGCGAATCTCCCTGAAAATTTCGTAGGCCACCGTGGTCGGCGACTTGGTGTATCCCCGTCCCTCGCAGTAATGGCAGGGCTCCGAGAGGGAACGCAGCAAGTCTTCGCGCACGCGCTCGCGCGAGATTTCAATCAGGCCGAGGTCGGAAATCCGCGAGATTCTCGTCCGCGCCTTGTCGGACGCCATTGCATCCGTCAAGGCATGGTAGACCTTGTCACGATTCTTCTCCCGTTCCATGTCGATGAAATCGACAATGATGATCCCGCCGATCCCGCGCAGCTTGATCTGATACGCCACTTCCTTGGCCGCTTCCAAGTTATTCCGCAGAATCGTCTCCTCTTGATCCCGCTTTCCGACAAATCGTCCCGTATTGACGTCGATCACGGTCATCGCTTCCGTATGGTCGATCACCAGATAGCCGCCGGATTTCAGCCACACCTTCCGGCTCATGGCGCGGGAAATCTCCTGCTCCACGCCGAGGTGATCGAACAGCCGTTCATCCTTGTCATAGAAGTGAATGCGGGAGGTCTGCTCGGGGGAGAAGCGCTGCACAAAGTCACGGATGGCCTCGTACTCCTCCCGGGAATCGATCCAGAGCCGGTCCACTTTCTTCCCGAAAAGATCCCGCACGACGCGGAAGCTCAGGCTGAGATCCGTATGCAGCAGCGCCGGCGCGCCCAATTTTTCCCGGTTGGTCAAAATGTCCTGCCAGAGCACGTGCAGAAAATCGACGTCGGATTTCAATTCGTCTTCCTTGACCCCTTCGCTGACCGTCCGCACGATATACCCGCAGCCCTGGCGGCGGACCCTGCGCATGATGTCTTTCAGCCTGGCCCGCTCTTCATCCTTCGCAATCCGCCTGGATACGCCGATGTGCTCGACGTTCGGCATGAAGACGAGATAGCGGCCGGGCAGGGAGACGTAGGTCGTCACGCGCGGCCCTTTCGTTCCGATCGGTCCCTTTGAAATCTGGACCATCAGCTCCTGGCCCTCGGTCAAGAGCTGCTCGATCGGCTTCGCGCTCTGCCGCTTCGGCCTGAGCATGTCCGAATCCTTCTCGTCCTCCTCGGCATCGACGAGGAGGTCGCCCGGCTCCGCATCCACCGATAGATCGGACACGTGCATGAAGGCCGCCTTCTCCAATCCAATATCGACAAATGCGGCTTGCATGCCCGGCAAGACCTTCGCGACTCTGCCTTTATAAATGTTTCCGACGAAATCTTTGTGTTTCGCGCGATCCCCGAACAAGTCGGTGACCACGCCGTTATCCAACACCGCCACACGGGTCTCTTCCCGCGCTACTGTAATTGCAATCTCAATTCCCATACAGACTCCTTTTGTCTCCGAGCGCCGGAGAGGCAGGGTGAGCGATGGACGCGGGCACGAGGCCCAGATCCGACGATCCGATCACCGGCTGAATACTCCGGTCGCTCGAACGAACCAAAATCCTTTCAATGACACGCACCACTGTGCGTGCGCTTCCTGACGTTGCCTCAATAAAATAAACTCAACCGCCGCCGTTTCACATTCAAGAGCAATCCCAGCGACGCCATGGTCATCACGGTCGCGCTCCCGCCGTAACTCATCAGCGGCAGAGGAATGCCGACGATCGGAAACATCCCGGCCGTCATGCCGATGTTGACGACGACACAGAAGCAGAGCATGGCCACGATCCCTGCTGCGAGCAGCGCGCCGAGCTGGTCCTTCGCTTTGGACGCAATCTCCAGCGAAAGCCAGATGAGCGCCACGAACAGCACCAACAGCACAAGCACGCCGAGAAATCCCCATTCTTCGGCATACACGGCAAACACGAAATCCGTATGCCCCTCCGGCAAAAACTTCAGCTGGCTTTGCGTGCCGCCATACAAACCTTTTCCCATCAGCTCGCCGGAGCCGATGGCAATGCGTGATTGCAACGCGTGATATCCCTTTCCACCTGGATCATACTCCGGGTCAACGAACGCCATAATGCGCTGTCGCTGGTAATCATGCAAGGACCCCCAAACCCCCTCCCAGGCAAACGGGAACAGCATCACCGAGAACAAGAGGATGACGCCCAGCGCCTGAGACCGGACTCCCACCATCAACAGCATGGCGGCATAGACCGCCATGAAACTCAATGCGCTGCCCAGATCCGGCTGCTTCAGGATGAGGATCAAACCCGGCAACATCAACATGCCCGGCATGATGACCCGCTGCAACCATCCGACCCTCGGCGCCTTCGAGTAGTAATGCGCCAGCACGAGAATGAGGACGAGCTTCGCAAACTCGGACGGTTGAAAGCTGAACGGCCCCAGCGCAATCCACCGCTGCGCCCCTTTGCTGGTACGCCCCTCCACCAGGACAAACGCCAGCATGAGCAGCACCACCGCATAGGCCGGATAGGCCAGTCGCGCAATACGGTGATAGTCCGACACGAGCATCACGATAAACGCGATGGCCCCGAGCGAAATCCACATGAGCTGCTTCAAATAGTAGGGCGCCATGCCGCCTTGTTGGGCATGGGTCACGCTATGGATGGACAGCACGCCGATGCCGAGGATCGCCACGATCAGCGCCAGATAGCGCATATCGAAATTATCGAGACCCCGATTATCAATGAGCCGATCAATCATGATTTCTCAGAGGGCCGTGGCGCGCCATGTGACTGCGAGGAATCCGATGTCACGATCGGCACCTGCGGCGCCAGCTTCATATAGGTTTCAATCACCTCTTTGGCCAGAGGAGCCGCCGCCGAGCCTCCATGCCCCATATGCTCCGCTAGAACTGCCACGGCAATCTTTGGGGATTCCACTGGCGCAAACGCCACAAACCAGGCATGGTCGCGAAACTTCTTGGGGATGTCCTTTTCCGGACCTGTTCGGAGCGCCGCCACCTGAGCCGTCCCCGTTTTTCCTCCGATGGTCACGAGAGACGACTTCGCCCTGGTCGCGGTTCCAACTTTGACGACGTCGGCCAAGGCCTCTTTGATCAGCCGAAACGTTTCCGGTTTGGCGTTGACCTTCCCGCGCGGCACGGCCGGCAGCTCTTGTAAATTTCCCGTGGTCCGATCCATGAC
>CAYNLM010000200.1:0-3380 GCA_964398045.1 uncultured Nitrospira sp.
TTAGAACTCTGTGTGATTGATGGTTGGTCGAACGATTGATTGGCTGGGCGTATGGGGAACATAAGGTGTGATGTGGATCCGCCAAGTCCGGTAATACTCTGGCAGATACCATGTCCTCTAAAGGACGAGGCACAGTTGATTTTGAAGTTGCTACGACCAGCCAAACAGAACTCTTCTGTCGAAGGAGGCCACGATGCCACAAAGTAATCTCTCGACTTGGCTCCAATTCTCTCTTCAGCAGATTGTCGCCGAGTCATATCTAAATGGCATCAATTGGAATGATCCGCTTGCTGTTATTGGACGCTTGGTTGGGGGTAATAATCGTCCTGGTTTTCCTGAAACAAATTACACACGGTTAACCCAACCTCAAGCAGCTGAATTTGTCTCTCGCTACCAAATCATCGACCACCACGCCAATGATGCCACCGGCTTCTCGGCGACGCTCATGCGCGATACGACGACGGGGGAGTACACTCTTTCCTTCCGGAGCCTCGAGTATCAAGACCAGGCGCAGGGTGGTGATTGGGAGCGGGACGGCATCCCTGGCGCGGCTGGAGAAATTGCGGCCAAGGGATTTGCGTTAGGCCAATTAGTGAGTATGGAGCGGTATTACCAGGAACTCAACGCCTTGGGCAAGTTGCCAGTCGGGGCGATTCTGAATGTCACGGGCTATTCGCTGGGTGGGCATCTCGCGATGGTGTTCCCAGAGTCCCATTACAAGATGAAGGAGGCGGCGTGACATGAGTTGGATTTGGACAAAGTGGAAACCTTCGATTCTCGTCTTGGGTTTAGCAGTAGTTCTGACCGCGGCCACCGGGGCGTCATTGTTCAATAAGGATGAAACCCCCGGCGAGCGGTTTCGGAAAGCGATCGAGCGAGAGGCTGAGTACTGTGCGACGCACAAGATCAAGCCGACGAACCGGCGGTGTGACATTACGAAGCTTCAACCAGCCGATCCGCTGGCCACGGGGGGAGGTCGCTTCGCCCACTCGATCAAGATTCCGAATCCGGTGCCGGAAGACAGCGGCTACAAGCCGGGGATGACGCCGGAGCAGTATTTCGATCATCTCTGCAAGACGGAAGCGGGGGAGTTCATCTTCAAGACCGTGGAGAATGTGGAAGGGCTGTACATGATGCGTCCGCGGAAAGAGGCGACGGATGATGAGTTGAGTCATCTCTATGCATTGGAGGACCCGTATGGCTATGTCACTGAAGGGAGCGCGGGAAGCGCACGCGAGTTGTTCGTTAGGCGTGGGGAGTACGCGTTCGTTGAAGAACGGTCTCCTGGATCAATAAGTTCACCGGCCTACCGGCGTTACGTTGCGATGTATGACGGCAACAGGAAAACATTGGTAGAAGAAGCCACGACTATGATCAAAAGCCGATATGGCTATGTCTGGCGAGGAATTTCGCGCCCTCATGATCGCGAACTGGGAATTGCAGGAGGAGAATTAATTGTTCTCGACGCTCAAAGCAATGAAGTATTGGCAGTTCGTCGTGGATTCATCCGGAGTGGGGATGTTCGCAATAACCTAACTGGTGTCTGGTGGCTGGGTGGGCATGCCTGTCCGAAGGGCAAGAAGGGAAGAACTGATTTCTACACATTCGATCTTATTCGAGATGTCCTAACGCCCACTAGCTCCACTTTGGGAAGGGAGGGAAGTCCAAATGCCGCAAAGTGACATCGCAACTTGGCTGAAATTCGCACTACAACAAATGGCCGCGGAAAGCTATTTGGACAATATTAATCTGAACAGCCCTGAAGAAGTTGCGCGACGTTTGCTGCTCGGTAATAACCGAGAAGGCTTTCCTGAGACAGGTTTTACCCGATTCACGGGAACGGTGGCACAAGGACAAGCGAAAGATTTTGCCCAGCGTTACCAAATCATCGACCATCACGCCAATGATGCCACGGGGTTTTCGGCGACGCTGATGCGCGATACGACGACCGGCGAATACACCCTCTCGTTCCGAAGTTTGGAGTATCAGAACCAAGCACAAGGCGGCGACTGGGAGCGCGATGGGCAAGGTGGTGCGGCTGGTGAGATTGCTGGAGCGGGGTTCGCGTTCGGACAGTTGGTCAGCATGGAGCGGTACTATGAGGAATTACAAAGCTCCGGCACGCTCCCGGCCGGAGCCACGCTCAACGTGACTGGCTACTCGCTCGGCGGTCATCTAGCGACGGTGTTCACCGAGCTGCACTCCAACGAAATTAACCACACGTACATCTTTAATGGTGCCGGTATCGGGCAGGTTGGTGGCGTGACGCCGGTGGTGACGGAGGAGATTCGTATCAAACAGCTCATCGACGCGATGGACGCGAAATTTGTGGAGTTCGATCCAACGGGGGCGCTCACGCGCAGCGGGTCGACCGCCAATGTGCAGACTCTGTCCTGGTATCAGCCCGCCGTGATCGAGGTTGCTGGACAGTTTCAGACGACAGGGACAGCCAGTCTTCCTGGTGGAGTCACGCGTACTGATGGGGCGTTTGCGAAGATCACCCAACTATTTGGCCATGCCACTAGTGGCGTCGACACGGAGGTGGTTGCCAACTCGGGGGTCCATGGACCAGTCACCTCCATTCTCATTGAAGGCCAGCCGCTGCTGGAAGGGCTCAATCAGCAGCGTGAGCTGCAGTATGGCAATAGTCACAGCATCACGCTTCTGGTCGACTCTCTGGCGTTGCAGGACCTATTTCAGACGGTGGATCCGAATCTGACGCAGCAGCAGATGGAGACGATCTTTAAGGCTGCATCAGATGCGACTGCCTCGGTCATTGGCCAGACTCGAGTGGCCGAAGGCGATACGTTTGAACTGGCGCTGGACGCGCTCCGGAAGGTCTTCATGGATGCCGGGGCTCCTCCAACCAACTTTAATGAGAATGCTGGCGGATTCGGCGACCTGACGTTCCGCAATGAGTTCTATGCCCATCTCGCAGAAGTGAAGACACAGTTAGCGACGACGTTTGCTGGCCAGACGTTCCAGATTCAGTCCTTGGTGGGACAGCCAAGTAACGATATTCGGACAGCAGCGGAAGGAACAGAGCCAACGAGCTTTGCTTACCGCTTTGCACTGAAGGAACTGACTCCCTTTGTCGTGCTCGGCACCGATGTCGCTCAAACCCAAGCCTTCTATGACCGTCACAACCCGACTGGTGAACTCTCGCTCGTGAATCCCGATACCGGCGTTGGTGAACTCACACCCCAGTATCTCATCGATCGTGCCGCGTTCCTGGTTGAGAAGATTGCAGTCAACAGCAATACGGCCTCGTTGTTTAACACCACCCACTTTCACGACAACTCCAGCGGGTACGATATCTCGCCGCTGCCCGGGTTCACCCGCAGGCAAATGCTCTTTGGCGACGGGACGAACGAATCCCT
>CAYNLM010000201.1:0-3350 GCA_964398045.1 uncultured Nitrospira sp.
ATAGTCGCTGATCCCATAGGAGGCGCGTTGCGGGTGCAGGACCTTGAGATACAGGATGCCGTCCACCGAGACCTGCACGTTGTCGCGCGTGATGCAGACTTGCTCAGGAATGTCGATGGCCGTTTCCTTGAGCGAGTGCTTGTAGCGAATCCGATCGACGAAGGGAAGGAGTATATGAAACCCGGCATCCAGCGTCGCGGAATATTTGCCGAGCCGTTCCACCACATAGGCGCTCTGCTGCGGGACGACGACGGCGGTCTTCGCAATCACGTAGATGACGAGCAGGGCCAGAATCAACACGACGACAAATCCGCCTGACATGCCTACCTCCTCCATTGCCGGTTCTTTGCCTGCGGCGTGATTACTCGGTGGTGATCCACAGGGTCAATCCCTCGACGTGCATCACTCTTCCTCGTTGTCCCTTGCCGAGCGGCGTCGTCCCGACATTCTTGGCGGTCCAGGTCGTCCCTCGCAGTTCGGCTTTTCCGATTTCGCCGACGCCGAGTGGTTCGAGCGGGATCGCGAGTTCTCCCGCCATCGAATCGATGTCGGGCATTTCCGACGCCTCCCGTTTCATCGTCGCCAACAAGGGTCCGCGAAAGATCAACAGGGAGCCGACCGCGATCACGGAAAACAACAGCCACTGCAGCCAGTCGGCTTCCACGAGTCCCAATCCTGCGAGAGTCCCGACCGTCAAGGCCGACAGGCCGAAGAAGAGAATGTAGAAGCCGCCGGGCGTCATCATCTCGGCGCCAAGCAGCAGCAGGCCGAGCAGCATCCAATACCACCAGATCATGGAGGAACCTCGTGTCCGTGCGGTGCGTGCGGAGTGCGGTGAAGACCGTAGCGAAAGTCTAGGCGTCTTCTCCCGGACGGTCAAGCAAAAGGGCGATGGGGAAGAAAATTGATCGCTCGCAAGGCCGATGATATAGTCCGCGCGCGATGGCCCAAGATCAATCCATCAAAGCATTGGTGCTGGCACTGACCGATGATGCGGCGCCGGCGGTCTATGCGATCAATCGCCTCAAGCCCGAAGCGCTGTGCTTCGTCTTGCCGGAATCGAGTAAAGGGCTGGTGGAATCGGCCGTGCAACCGAAGATCGAGCAGATGCCGCGCCGATGGGATTGGCTGGTGCTGGAGAAGATCGGCGACTTCTCCAGTTGCCATCACACAGTGGCCCGGTCGCTTCCGGATTTGCTGCGGACCTGGGAGGTGCAGCCGGGTGAATTGGTGGTGGATGTCACCGGGGCGACGTCGGCCATAGCCGGCGCCCTCACGGTGGTGACGCTGCCGTGGAGCTCTCGCATCGTGTCGCTGGTTCCCGCAGGCGCCGGCCATGAGGACGAGACCATCGAGGTGGCCGGAAAGACGTTTGTCTGGATCCAGAGCAATCCGTGGGACGAGGCAGCCGCCGTCTCTCGCCGGGAAGGCTGCGAATTGTTCAACCGGGGGCTCTTTTCAGCCGCGGCCAAACTGTTCCGCGAGGTCGAGGTGCGGGTGAGCGGCGGCCAGAAGCCGCTCTATCGGGCCTTTGCCGACTTGGCCGATGGATACGATTTCTGGGAACGATTTCACTATCGTCAGGCCTGGGACAAACTGAAGACGGCCGCGAAGGCGTTGGAGATGGCGTCGCTGTGGGGCGGGCCGCCCGGTTTGAAAGCGGTGCTGCCTCCCATCAAAGCCAACGCGAGCTTTCTGGAAAAACTGGTGCTCGATCCCGCTGACGTGAAGGACTCCGTCGCACAGGATCTGCTGGCGCACGCCGGACGGCGACTCCATGTGGCGCACGATCCGGAAGCCGCCATGATCTCGCTCGTCCGCGCGCTCGAAGCCTTCGCCCAACGCCAACTGTTCAAGGCGCATAGGATCAAGAGCTGGGATGTCCGACCCGAGCAGCTGCCGCAAGCCCTTCAAGAAACTTGCCGTACCTGCTACCTCGATGATGTGGACGGCAAGTACAAGTTGCCGTTGCAGGCACAGTTCCGCACGCTGGCCGGGCTTGGCGACCAACTGGGCCAGGCTTTCCTGCGTGAATGGCCGACGATGAAGCCGCTGCTCGATGCCGCCAACCATTCGGTGCTTGGCCACGGCTTCGAACCGATCAAGGCCGAGCGCGTGCAGCAGCTCTACGATGTGGTCATCAAGCTGTCTGGTGTCAGCGAAAGTTCGTTGCCGAAATTTCCGACGCTCACACTCTAAAATGGAAGTCAAAATTTACTATGAAGACACGGATTGCGGCGGGGTGGTGTACTACGCTAATTACCTGAAATACTTCGAGCGGGCGAGGACGCAGTATCTCGAAGAACGAGGGCTGTCGGTGGCGGGCCTGATGAACGAAGGGACGGTGTTCGTCGTCGTCCACGCGGTAGTGGACTATCGTTCCCCCGCCCGGTACGGCGACATACTGGTGATCGACACGGTCGTGTCCGATTTGAATGCGGCGTCATTCACATTTTCTCACGTCGTTAAGGAGAAAAGCAGCGGGCGCGTTATCGTCGAAGGCTCGGCTAGATTGGCGGCCACCGATGGCAATGGCAAAGTGAAGCGCCTCGACAAGAGCGTCGTCGCCGCGCTACAGTCCAGTCCGAAGAAGGGAAATTAAAATTAGATGGATAAGATCGGAACCTGGCTCGCCATCATCGGTGTCGCGATTGGATTCATCGTGCTCGGCTGGCTGCTGTTTTCGGACAACCCGTCGGATAAGAACAAGAAGAAGCCGTAAGCAGATCGAGAACCCTCTCCTTCCTTACGTTTTCTCCATCAACCAGAGCAACATTGGACTCAGGACTCAGCGGTCGTGATCGTTCGCGCGATCGAGGGATCGCCTCAAGCAACTTGCAGCACCAGGCGTTTGCCGCATGCCTTGATGTACTTGCGCAAGGTGGCCACGGAGGGAGAGTGCTTTCCGGTCGCCAATGCGCGCTCAAGACGTGCAACTGCCGGCGCGTGTGTTCCCATGCGTTCGGCAACCTGAGCCTGTGTAAGCCCCGCTTCTTGTCGCGCCTTCAGCAAGGCATCCAGCAGCGCGGCCTCCTCGCGCTCAATGCGTTGCACTTCTGCGCGCACGCCCGGGCGGCGCATGAGCTTCTTGACCAGTTGACTATGCGTCTGCATGTTTGACCTCCTTCATTCGTGCTTCTGCGAGTTCGCGTTCGCGAATGTCAAGCAGTGCTGAATGAGTGCGAGGTGACAGGTTGGGCCATCCAAGCACGCTCTTCTCTGCATGGGCCGCAATGTGAATGTGCGATTACAAGACCTGACCCCGTTTTGGGATCGAATACTCACGCCTGACCCCAACCGTGGATCAGGCGGTCGCGCATCTGAGCAATCGGACGCCACTCAACCTCGGG
>CAYNLM010000202.1:0-3267 GCA_964398045.1 uncultured Nitrospira sp.
CCTTCGAGCAACGCGATGACGGTTTCGATCGGAGGGCAACCCGGCTCACGACACTCCAATTCCGTCACCATGATGGTCGTGTCATCGCCCAGCGCCCAGGTCGCGCGGGCCCAGGTCTTGATACGCTCCGCCTGGTCCGGATCGATTGTGCGGCGCCCTCCGAACAGATTCATGCTTACCCTCCGATTCCTTCCACCGAGAACAACGACACCACCCCGTCATGGGTGCCGGTTGCCAGCCACTTGTCTTTGGGACTCCAGGCCACGCAGGACAGGCCGCCCGACTTGTTCACCTCCTGAGAGAGGATCGGCTTCGTCGTCTGCGGCTCCCACAAACACAAGAGCCCGTCTTCACCCGCCGTCGCCACGACCGAACAAGAGGGATGGCAGGCGATCTCCTGAATCCACCCCAGATGGCCCTTGAAGAGCCGCCCGCCGGTGCCCTCAAACTTCCTCATGTTCCAGGAAACCAGCGCAGGCCCGGAGGCCGTGAACAAATTCAACCCATTGTGGTCAAAGTGAACCGAGGTCACTTTCATGGGATAACCGGACATGTGCCAGTTCTGCTCATTGTCTGTGCGAAAAAGGTGAACGGACCCGTCAAGGTTCCCCGACGCCAGGTACTCGCCGGTCGGACTGACCTCAATGGACAACAAGGCGCCGTCGTAGGGGAAGGACCGGACCGGCTGGCCCTGACCGATTGCCCACAGCCAGGCCCCCCCATAGCAGGACGCGATAAGCCCGCCGCCGCCCGGCGGCCACGTCAAGGCTGAGATCGTCGTCTTGTGCGCGGGCACCTCGCCGGCTGCCTGTGGAAGGGCGCCGGCGGGGACACTCCAGATCCGCAGCAGCTTCCCAGCCGACGCGGCCAGAAACTTCCCGTCCGGAGACCAGGCGAGATGTTCAACCCAGGCCTGAGGCGCGCCGACCGGCAACAGCGCGGCTTCTTCGCCGGTCTCGGCGTCCCACAACCGCACCACGCCATCTTGGCCGCCGGTCGCCAGCTCGGGACGCGTCGGATGCCAGGCCAGGACGAGCGCCGATTGTCCATGGCCTGCCGAGTGACCAACCGGCTTGAACGAAGGCACCTCCCACAGCGCCACCTGCCCGGACACCGCACAAGCCGCCAGTTTGGCACCATCGGCTGAAAAGCCGACGCGATGCACATAGTCGTCGAGTCGCGCGTCACCGACCGGCCCCAGCGTGACCGTGCGTTTCTGCTTGGCTAGACGAGGCATGAGCGGAATCCCTCGGCCAACGCCGCGCAATCGAGTTCTTTCCCGATAAACACCAGCTGGTTGTCCCGCGCTTCTCCGGGCCTCCACGCCCGATCGGCTTTGCCGTCGAACAACATGTGAACCCCCTGAAACACGAAGCGATGATCCCGGCCGTCGACGTTTAAAATGCCCTTCATCCGGTAAATCTTCGTTCCCATCGTGGAGAGCACCTCACGAAACCAGTCGTTCACCTTGCCCTCGTCAACCACTCCCTCTTCAACGAGCGCCACCGAGAACACGCTCGGATCGTGCTGATGCGCGGCCTCGCCGAGGAAGTTTGGATCGATCTCCAGCTTCCGGCCCAGATCGAACGCCCCGATGTTCAACAGCCGGTTGATCTCCACCTGCGCATCCTTGGTCCGATGGATCTTCGCCATCACATTGATGGCCCGGATCCTGGCTTCCAGCCTGTCCACCTCGCCGGACGGCACCAGGTCGATCTTGTTCAGGAGAATCACATCGGCGAACGCAATCTGCTCCTTGGCTTCCGGGCTCTTGTCGAAATGCTCCCAGATATGCTTCGAGTCCACGACGGTGACGATCCCGTCGAGCAGCAGGCGGCGTTTCATCTCGTCGTCGACAAAGAACGTCTGGGCCACCGGCGCCGGATCGGCTAATCCCGTCGTCTCGATCACCATGTAATCGAAGCGGTCCTTGCGTTTGAGCAGGTTGCCGATAATGCGGATCAAGTCGCCGCGCACCGTACAGCAGATGCAGCCGTTGTTCATTTCGAAGATTTCCTCGTCCGCTCCGATGACGAGCTGGTTGTCGATCCCGACTTCGCCGAACTCGTTGACGATCACTGCCACGCGTTTTCCGTGCTCGGTCGTCAGGATCCGGTTCAGTAACGTGGTTTTCCCCGCCCCGAGAAATCCGGTCAGAACGGTCACGGGCACCAAATCCGCTTGAGATATCGGCATCTGTTCCTCCTCCGCTGTTGATGGCACTGACGACGCCTTCGACGCACCCTCCGCAGGAAAGAATCGAACTCCGTTCACCATGCGCATGGCGCATGGTGAACAAGCCCAACCTCTTGAGCGCCCGCTCGACAGGAGGACGAACGGGCAGTCGCCCGATCCTTTCCTGCACAGGAAGCGACGAAACCGAGAACGATGGTTCGACGTGGGTTAGATCAGAACAGGGGGACCGCGAGAGGGATCGCCGAAGAGGGACACCGAACGAAGCGGAGATTGAAACAGGAGATCGAGAGCCGCAGTCAGTACCGCGACCATGACAACGGGATGAGCCGACTGGAGCGACGTCCCCGCCACATGATCGAGCCAGGCGCAGAGATCCGATTCGCTATGGTGCGAATCGGACGGAAGGGCGAATTCGTGTTCGATCAGGAGCGGATTCAGCGCCAGCGCCAGCACAAGGTACACCGAGGCCAGCCCCAGGCGGATGATGACGGATGATGGCGTAGCCCCTATCGGCATTGTGAACACCATCCAAAGAACTCCAGAGCATGGCCTTCAATAGCAAACTTGGTCTGCCGCTCGACCAGCTCCGTCAGCTTCTTCAGCGGACAGAGCATCAAGTCGACGATGCGGCCGCACCCGCGACATTGAATATGGTGATGGTGTTCCCGGCCATGACGAACCTCGTACCGCAACTGCCCTTCATGGAGTCCGACCGGATTGACCAACCCAACCTCCTGCAGCATGGCCACATTCCGGTAGACCGTGACGAGATCCACCGCCGCCTTCGCCTTCTTCAACCGGACGGCGATTTCAGTCACAGTGATGGGCAGCGGACTCTGCTCCAGAACGGCGAGAATCGCCTTCCTCGGCTTGGTGAGCTTTTTCCCGCCCGCTCGCAAACTATCCAGGATCGAGTGCCCCATGCGCGCCTTCCCAATTGCAAGTGACTTGCATTTATCATCCTTGGTCGATCGGTGTCAAGCGTGTCCGATGGCGGGCACCATCTCGTCACCACGAGGCCGGCGTGTTAGGATGCCCCGCATGCTGATCGATACCCATACCCATCTGGAC
>CAYNLM010000203.1:0-3263 GCA_964398045.1 uncultured Nitrospira sp.
GGGCTGGAAGGGCCTGATCAACGATCCCCACTTGGACGGCACCTGCGATATCGCCACAGGGATGGAACTGGCTCGAACCATTCTGTTGAGAATCAACCAGTCCGGGATGCCTTGCGCCACCGAGTTGCTTGATCCCATCAGTCCCCAGTACATTGCCGACCTCATCAGTTGGACGGCCATCGGCGCCCGCACGACGGAAAGCCAAACGCATCGCGAAATGGCGAGCGGCGTCTCCATGCCGGTCGGCTTCAAGAACGGCACGGAAGGCAGCCTCCAAGTCGCCATCAACGCCATGACGTCGGCCCGCGCGCCGCACCATTTCGTCGGCATCAACGCCGACGGGCAGACTTCCATCATCAAGACCATGGGAAACCCCGACCGCCATATCGTGCTGCGCGGCGGGGGCGGCAAGACCAATTACGATGAAGAGCACGTCGCCAAGGCCGAAGCCGCCGTGGCCGGTGAAGGAATCGCACGCCCGATCATGATCGATTGCTCGCACGACAATTCCAGCAAAGACTATCGACGCCAGGGCGTCGTGGCCCGCGACGTCCTCCGCCAGTTCCGGGAAAGACGCCAATCCATCATGGGGCTGATGCTTGAAAGCAATCTCAACCCCGGCAAACAGACCTGGAAACAGGGCATCGCCCTGGCCCACGGAGTGTCCATCACCGATGCCTGCCTGGGCTGGGACGAGACCGCCACCTTGCTCACGGAATTGGCCGAATCGCTTACGCCGCGTCCTGCTTAGACCTCGACCCATCATCCTTATAGTGGCTCCTCGACCGAACCTCCGCCGGCAATAGCCGAGCGTCCGGTTTTGATCTCCTGTCATGGCCACCGCACTTTACGCATGGCGCTCATTGCGACGACCACGGCGCCGTGCCGATCGAGTACTCCTGATTGAGGTGTCCCGCACGGCCCCGGCGCACATTTCATTATCTCTTAATGAGGCCGTATAGAGAGGGCGCCGATCGTCACCATCCCCGCGATCATCATGGCGAACTGCCACACTCCTTTAGCCGCGCCCACACGCCCGTGCAATCCCGGAACGAGATCCGCCAAGCCGATATAAAGGAAACTGGCAGCCGCCACGCTCAGCGCGTAGGGCACGATCGCCTCGGCATAGCCCAGGCCTCCGTACGCCGCCACCACGCCGACAAGCGTCCCGAGCCCTGACAGGGTGTTCCAGAAAAAGGCTCTCCAGCGCGAGAAGCCGCTCGACAACAGAATCGTGAAATCGCTCAATTCCTGGGGCACTTCATGCCCCAGCACCGCGAGCGTTGTGACAAGACCCAGGCCGGGAGACGCCACACAGGCGGCGCCGATGGCGATTCCGTCGGCCATGTTGTGCACCGCGTCGCCGATCAGGACCAGCATGCCGGTCTGCTTCCCTCGCTCATGGGTATGGCCATGGACATATCCGTGGTCGAGACCACCGTCGTCTGACAGGTCCCCATGGGCGTGGCGCCAGATGACCGCCCACTCCAGCACGAAAAACAGCACCAGCCCGGCCAGCAGCGCGATGCCAACGTGAAAGATCGAAATATGCTCAAGCGCCTCCGGGATGAGCCCGATGATCGCAGTCGCCAGCATCGTGCCGGTCGCGTAGCTGAGCAGATAGGGCATGACTTGACGCCGCCGGCCATCGGGAATGAAGAGCACGACCGCGGCCGGCACCAATGCGCCGAGGCTTCCGAGCAGCCCCATCAGGACGACAAATCCCCAGATCGATTCGACAGGCATGTTCATGCGGCACTCCCGTGACGGACATCACGGTCCATCTTCCAACGGTTAATCCCCATCGTGCGGCGGTTGCTCCTCTTTAAGCCGTAACCGAGGTTCCGGCTTGAACGATCGCCGTCATGATTCCTTCTCCTCCTGCTCTATCAGGGCGTCATGGACCACGGCGCACCAATGCCTGGCCTCCGAAAGCCGGACGGTCCAGCGCGCCTGGCCTTCTTGGTCTCCCGCCTCAGCCAGCAGATGCCGCATGGCTTCAGCCAACGCCGCCGCTTCCGCGGCATGCTCCAGCCGGCGCAACGATAGCTCGGTGACCCGTGCCAGTTCCCATGCGCGCTGAAACAGTACGATGAGCGGCACGATCGATGTGGACCGGGGAGCGAGATTGGAAGCGATCTCCGCCGCTTCTTCCTCATCTTTCCGATAATGACCAGCCGGCACAAATTTCTCGAAACCGCCCGGACCTTCGCTCAGCGCAGCACCTCGTGTGTCGAGAGTTCGATCACCCTGGTCTTCACCAGTCCCCGCTCGCCGAACGACACCCGCCGGCGGAGCGGCAGCCACAGACCGTCCACGTCGATATATTCGTTCACATAACTCTCCATGCCGATGACCGATTGCCCGTCGAGTGCGAAATAGGTCATGACGTAGTGGCTGGAATACTGTTTCCCGTCCGGCGCCAGATCGTACCGCTCGATCGTGTTGACCCGCCGTTCCGTCATCGGGGTGATGCGTCCGATCTGTGTATATTGATGATTCAGAATGCGATACCAGGAATCCAGCCGCCCGCCGGTCAGGAGGACGCGACGGCCGCGCGGATGCGGGGCGACAGGATCGTCCTCCGGGTCGAACGACAGCACATACTTCCCATCGCCTTCTTCGAACGGTGAATGGGCCAAATGCATTCCCTGGGTCCACAGCCGCTCCCGGACCCACTCCCGCAACGCGGGATCGGCGCCCGGCAGTTCGACGGTTGTGTCTTTCCGGGGAACCAGGCTGATCATCCCGGTCCACAGGCATCTCTCATCATTCAGCGTCAGCTGCGCCCGATAGCCTCGGAAGCCCGCCGGCCATTTATACATGCGGCTGTGCGCGCCTTTGACCAGCAGACGCGCGGCCTGATCGTCCGCCAATACCCGTCCCGTTTCGGCCGTTGATGTCATCGTCGCTTCTCCATCATCGTGACGTAGATGCAGCCGCTCAATAACGACTGCAATTCAATGTCCTTGGACCGTGGATGTTCATGCAGCACGGCCCCGTCCACATCGACTTCCCCGAACTCGTTCATCAGCACAGCAGGTTTCACGCCGCGATCCAATTCATGCGCCAACGCCCGCTTCAGCAACGTCGTTTTTCCGCTACCGAGAAAACTGGCGATGACATAGATCGGGGAACCGGACGCGCGGGCTCGCATGGCGCTAGTGGGCATGGTGCGGCCCCTCTCCTGTCGCCAGCGCCTCAACATCCGCTTGCGAGACTTCGCCGGCTTGCTTGTGGATCTTGTGCTGCGTGGTCTTTCC
>CAYNLM010000204.1:0-3201 GCA_964398045.1 uncultured Nitrospira sp.
GCCTTATGGAGTTGATCCCGGCAATCGCAGCGCAAAGACCCCAAGGCATCGGCCGTGAGACAGCCCGAGTGCACGCGCACCAGCGTCGGCCCGGCGCCTTCGACATGACCCTTGACCAGCGCGATGTGCGTGACGTTGTCGACCTGGTTCTCAAACGCCACGGCTTCGAACTCGCCGAACATCGTCGGCAGCCTGGCGCTCGCCATGCGCTTCACAAACGTTTCGCGGCGCATCCGGTATTCGATCAGCGCCTTGATCGTGACCATCTTCAGCTTGTGGAGCTTCGCAAACTTCGCCAACTCCGGCACGCGCGCCATCGTGCCGTCTTCATTCATGATCTCGCAGATGACGCCCGCGGGATAGAGTCCGGCCAACTTCGCCAGATCGACCGACCCTTCCGTCTGGCCGGCGCGCTTCAGCACCCCCCCTTGCTGCGCCTTTAACGGGAAGATATGTCCCGGTCGAGCGAGATCGCTCGGTTTGCTTTTCGGGTCGATCGCCACGTGCACGGTGGTCGCGCGGTCGGCTGCGGAGATGCCGGTCGTAATGTCTTTGCGCGCATCGATGGACACGGTGAAGGCCGTCCCAAAGGTGGCCGTGTTTTCCACAGCCTGCTGCGGCAATTGCAGCTCTTCAACACGCTCGGGGGTAAGCGCGAGGCAAATCAACCCACGCGCATGTTTCGCCATGAAGTTGATGGCCTGAGGGGTGACCTTTTCCGCGGCAATCACCAAATCGCCTTCATTTTCCCGGTCTTCATCGTCGACCAGGATCACGAACTTGCCTTTCTTGATGTCCCGAATCGCGTCTTCGATGCTGTCAAAGGGAGAGGGCATGACCACCAATGCAACTGTTAAATTTTTTGATTAAAAATCGAGGGGCTAAGGGCCCCTCAGATAACCCTGTTTGGGCACCGACTGTCAACGGGAAAAACGGCGTCATCCTGATACCTCCGGCGTCGAGGATGCCGACCGCAAGGCCACAATCACCGTCCCCCAGGCACATACGCCTACGCCGGCGAAGAGCCAGAGCCCAAGCTCATAACTGCCTGTCAGGCCTTTGATCGTCCCGGCCAAGAGCGGCAGAAGGAATCCACCGACTCCGCCTGCAGCTCCAACGACTCCGGACGCCAGTCCGATGTCCTTGGGAAACCAGTCGGCCACCAATTGAAAGACGACCCCGTTGCCGAACCCCATGGCACCGGTGGCTACAACCATCATCACCACAGCTGTTGTCAGCGAGGGGCTGGTGACTGCCACGATCGCCCCCACGATGACGGGCAGGACATAATGCAAGGTACGCAGACCGCCCTGCCGATCGGCGACATAGCCGCCGAAAGGACGAATCAGACTGCCGACCAATCCGCATAAGGCCGCCAGCGACCCGGCCGTGAGCGCATCCAGTTGATAGACATCATGCAGCAGCAACGGCAGCAGACTACATAACCCCACGAACCCGCCGAACGTGACTCCATACAGAAAGCAGAGCCAGTAGGCGGAGCGACGCCGGATGAGCACCGCAACATTATGCCACCAATGGACGGCATCCTGTTCTCTCGCATCGCTCTCTCCGGGCACCAGCATTGTGAACAGCACCAGAGTCATCGTGACGAGTCCCGCCATCACGGCACAGACCTGGTGCCAATCCAACACTGCCGCCCAGCGCGGCGCGAGAAAGAGCACGAGGACCGTGCCGACATTCCCGGATGCCGCGAGTCCCAACACCAATCCTTGTGCCGCCGGCGGATAGGCCCGGCCGGCGATCGGCAAGGAGACGGCGAAACTGGCACCGGCAATGCCCAGACAGACGGCAAACACCAGCGCCTCGCCGTAACCGGCGATACCCAGCCAACCCCACAGCAACACCGCCAGCTCTGCAAGGAGAATGGCGATGGCCGTCGGCCTCGCACCGACCCAGTCGGCGCTCCATCCGGCGATGACCCTGAGGATGGCGCCGCCCAGAAGGGGCAGTGCGATCAGCCACGCCATCTCCTGATCGCTCAGTCGGAGATCGCGCGCGAGCGGGATGCTCATGGCGCCGATGAACAACCAGACCATGAAGCTCACGGTCAGATGCAGCCATGCACCCGCCAGGGAAGGCCAGTGTCCGGTTCGGAGTACGGTCAGAATCGTCATTTCTGTCTTTTGGTTTGTCTCGTCTATTTGGTCTGTCTGGTGCGTCCGGTTTGTTCAGGCCGTGCCATCAGCCATACGCTATTCGCCATCAGCTTCTTAATTAGCCCTTTGCCCGCAGAAGAGACGGCATCATAGGGGACGCACTTTCATCCGCGCAACTCAACCTCGCGCAATCGAATCTTTTTGCATGCCGCAAGGTTCTGCTATAGTCACAGTTTGGCAATGAGCACGCGCGACCGCAAAGAAGAAAAAATCGAAGAAGAAGCCGTTGGGGCGGAGATTCTCGGCCCTTCCGAGGATGACCTCGCCGTGGAGCTGACCGCGGCCAAGCCCGTCATCGATGTCCAGGCGGACGGTCAGGCGAAATCCGATACGTCCGCCGTCGTCCCCGTCACCGGGCTTCAGCAATATCTGGCGGAAGTGCGGCGCTATCCCTATCTCTCGAAGGAAGAGGAGCTGCTGCTCTTCCACGAGTACCGCACGCAGGGCAGCCGCGAGGCGGCGGTGAAATTGATCATGGCGAATTTGCGCGTCTCCGTCGCGATTGCGAGTGAATACCTGCATACCGGCGCGGATCACATGGATTTGATCCAGGAAGGCAACGTCGGGCTCATGCAGGCGATCAAGAAATTCGACCCGACCAAGAATGTCCGCTTCTACGCCTATGCCGCCTGGTGGTCGCGCGCCTATATTCTTCGGTATCTGCTCAACAATTGCCGGCTGGTGAAAATCGGCACCACCCAGGACCAGCGCAAGCTCTTCTACAATCTGAAGAAGGAAAAGTCGAAGCTGGAACGTGAGGGGTTCGCGCCGGACACCAAGCTGCTCGCGGACCGCTTGAACGTCCGCGAACGCGACGTGATCGAGATGGATCAGCGGCTGGGCAATTGGGAGCTGTCGCTGGACCAACCGATCGGCGCAGCGCAGGACGGCACCTTGCTGGACGTCCTCCCCTCTCAACAGGCAGCTGCAGCCGACCACATCGCGGCCACCGAATTGCGTGTGCTGTTTCGGAAGCAGTTGGCGGAGTTCACCACAACCCTAGATCAACGGGCAGAGGCACTTC
>CAYNLM010000205.1:0-3195 GCA_964398045.1 uncultured Nitrospira sp.
TGCCTGTCACTGGTCATTGGTCAACGGAAGAGACGCCTCGCGCGAATGACCGTTGACGAATGACCATTGACCTCCCTATTTCAGCGCCACGGCCTTTTCAGTTTTTGCCTGACCATGCCCCTTGAAGAACCGGGTCGGGGCAAACTCACCGAGTTTATGGCCCACCATATTTTCCGTCACAAACACGGGGATGAACTTTTTCCCGTTGTGGACCGCGAACGTGTGCCCGATCATGTCGGGGACCACGGTGGATCTCCGCGACCAGGTCTTGATGAGTTTCCGGTCCTTCGTCTGATTCATCTGCTCGACCTTCTTGAGCAGGTGGTCGTCGACAAATGCGCCCTTACTAATCGATCTAGCCATTGCGCACTCCTGACTTACGGCGAGCGATAATGTATTTATCCGTCTTCTTATTCTGTCTCGTCTTATACCCCTTCGTGGGCAAACCCCACGGGGATACGGGATGCGGGTTACCTTGACCGGACTTCCCCTCGCCTCCGCCGTGTGGATGGTCGACCGGGTTCATGACCACGCCGCGAACATGCGGCCGCTTCCCCTTCCAGCGAGACCGCCCGGCTTTTCCGACACTGACGTTCTCATGATCGAGATTACCGACTTGTCCGACGGTTGCCATGCACGACCCAAGGATCCGGCGCATTTCTCCCGACTTCAGGCGGACCTGCACATAATCTCCATCTCGACCCATGACCTGAGCGGAACCGCCGGCGCTCCGAATCAGCTGGCCGCCCTTGCCAGGCTTCAACTCGATATTATGAATGGTCGTTCCCAGGGGCATGCTGGCCAGCGCCAGGGCGTTGCCAGGACGAATTTCCGCTTCGGGGCCGGACTGGATTTCGTCGTTCAGGTTCAATCCGACCGGCGCCAGGATGTACCGCTTTTCACCGTCACGGTATTTCAGCAAGGCAATGCGTGACGAGCGGTTGGGATCATACTCGATGGCTTCCACACGTGCGGGAATCCCGACCTTGTCACGACGAAAATCAATGGTTCGATAGAGGCGCTTATGCCCCCCCCCACGAAAACGGATGGTCATGCGGCCATCGTTGTTCCGTCCGCCGCTCCGATTATGAAAGGAGGTCAGCGATTTCTCCGGCTTCTTTTTCGACAACTCCTCCGTCGTGACCGCCGTCATACCGCGACGGCCCGGCGACGTAGGACGATACGATTTCAAACTCATGGCGTAGCCCCCACCTTCCTCATCCAGCCTATGCGCTCTCGTACATCTCGAGCTTCTCACCCTCTTTCAGGGTGACGAAGGCTTTTTTCCAGTCTGAGCGCTTTCCGGAAAAGCGTCCGAGGCGCTTGACCTTCCCACGGACGTTCATGACGTTCACTTTCTCGACCTTCACCTTCAACAGTGCTTCAACCGCATGCTTGATCTGAACGCGATTGGCGTCAGGATGGACGATGAATCCCACCGTATTCGTCTTTTCACGAAGGCCCGTGATTTTCTCCGTCAACAGCGGCTGCACCAGAACGGCGTGCACATTCAAGCTCATGACCACACCTCTTTCACCCGGCTCAGCTCACGCTCCGGAATCACCACCACCTGGGCACGAACCACATCGTAAACGTTCAAGCGGTCCGGGCTGACGACTTTAACCGCCGCCAGGTTCTTCGCCGCTTGCAGCACGCCCGACTGGCCGTCACCCGCGATGACCAAGGCATGATCGCCCCCGCTGAATTGGGCCAGAGCCCGCGCCAACAACTTGGTCTTCGGCTGATCGAGCGAAAGATCGGACACCACGATCAGCTTGTTCTCCGTCAGCTTTCCCGACAAGGCGCTCTGGAGTGCGGCCCGATACTTCTTCTTGGGCATCGTATAGGCGTAGCTGCGCGGCTTCGGTCCGAACACGCTGCCGCCGTGCCGCCACACGGGCGACCGAAGCGAACCTGCCCGGGCGCGGCCCGTATGCTTCTGCTTCCACGGCTTCTTCCCCGACCCGCTCACTTCGCCACGGCGCAACGTGGACGCGGTCCCTTGACGCTCACAGGCTCGCTGCATGATCACGGCTTCGTGCACCAGGGTCGCGCGCGGCTCGCAGCCGAATACCTCCTGCGGGAGATCAACTGTTCCGACTTTCTTATTCTTCAAATCAACGACGTCGACAGTGGGCATGACCTACCCCTTCTTGGACTTTCTGACGGCGATGAGTCCGTTGGCCGCACCAGGAATGGCGCCGCGCACAAACAACAGATTTTCATCAGGCCGCGAATCGATGACTTTTAATCGCTGGGTCGTCACCCGCTCTGCTCCCATATGACCCGGCAAGGTCTTTCCCTTCCAGACACGCGAAGGGAACGAACTGGCGCCGATCGAGCCGGGCGCCCGGTGGAACATCGAACCATGGGACTCAGGTCCGCCGGCATAGTGATGCCGCTTGACCACACCCTGAAATCCCTTTCCCTTGGAGATGCCGATCACGTCGACCCAATCGCCCTTCTTGAAAATTCCGACCGTAACGGACTGGCCGACCGTCACGTCGCCATCCTTCTTAAATTCACGCAACCACCGGCTGGCCGGCGCTTGATGCTTTTTCAAATGACCCAACTCCGCCTTCGACAGCTTCCGCTCTTTGACTTCACCGAATGAGAGCTGCACAGCCTCGTAGCCGTCCCGCTCTTTCGTTTTGACAGTGACGACCCGGCAGGGACCGGCTTCAATCACCGTCACCGGAGTCAAGCGCGCCTCGTCGTAGATTTGAGTCATTCCTAATTTTTTTCCGAGCAACCCGTTCGTCATCGGTATCCGTCCTTCAGGCAACCGGTCGTCACAACTTGATTTCTACGTCCACGCCCGCCGCCAGGTTCAGCTTCATCAGGGAGTCCATCGTCTCGGGAGTCGGCTCCATGATATCGAGCAGGCGCTTGTGCGTGCGCATCTCGAACTGCTCGCGGGATTTCTTGTCGACATGCGTCGACCGTTGAACCGTAAACTTTTCAATCCTTGTAGGAAGCGGGATCGGCCCGACCACCTTGGCTCCGCTGCGTCGAACCGTCTCGACGATCTCCGCCACCGACTGGTCCAGCACGCGGTAGTCGAACCCCCGCAACCTGATTCTGATTCTTTGATCGACCTTCACGCTCTACTCCCCATCTCGTACGCCTAAATGATAGGCTTACGCCAAAATTTCGGTGACGACGCCGGAGCCGACGGTCTTGCCGCCCTCGCGC
>CAYNLM010000206.1:0-3186 GCA_964398045.1 uncultured Nitrospira sp.
GCAGCGTCAGATGTGTATAAGAGACAGGGCTTTGCCTGTCCGTATGGTGAATGGCCGGCGCAATGAGTCCTCCTTGCCGCAAGGAGATCGCCACGCCGACGTGAATCGCCTGACTCTGCACGGCCTTGTTCCCTCTCCATGTGGCGTTCAGTTCAGGAAACTGTCGCAGCGCCAGCGCGGCCGCTTTGATGAGCAGCGCTCCGGAGAGTAGCCGATCGGTGACGGATCGCCGTTGGTTCTCTTCGTTCAGCCACGCCATGGCACGGCCCATGTCGATGGTGGTGCTCAGATAATAATGGGGAATCTCCCGCTTCGATCGGGCCATGGCGGCTGCAATGGTCTGCCGCATCCTGGCCTGCCGATCGACGGCTTCACCGGTCGCAGCGAGAGGCGGTGAGGGTTGTGAACGTCGTGCCTGGGCGCTGCGTTGAATATCGTCCAGCGTGATGGCGCCGCCGGGCCCGGTGCCCTGAACAAGGGCGGGATCTACCTTCAATTCAGCGGCAAGTTTCCGCGCGGCAGGCGAGATGCGAAGCCGTTGCGGTTCTCCAACCGATGTGGGAATCGGCGGAGGAGCAGGCGGTGACACCGGGGTCTTTGGTGAAACCGTTTGCGACGGAGGCGGAGGGTGAACCACCGGTATCGCTTGAGCTCCCTCTTCTCGGATGATGGCCATGACCGTGCCGACCGGAACGGTCTCGCCGGGCTTTGCAAGCAACTGTTCGATCACGCCCGTGTGAAATGATTCGATTTCGATCGCGGCTTTCTCCGTATCCACTTCCGCGAGGATCTCGCCTTTCATCACCCGGTCGCCCACCTTCTTTTTCCATTCGACGAGCGTACTCTGGGTCATGTCGGAGCCGAGGGTGGGCATGACAAATTCAGCCATAAAGAAAACTCCGTGATGCGTAATGCGTGATGCGCGACGAGCGGGAAATAAGATTGAAGGCCATACCTCATCCCATGAGGTTGCGCACGGCGCTGACGATTGTTTCCGATTGAGGCAGAGCCGCGTCTTCCAAGTGTTTGGGATAGGGAATCGGCACCTCTGCGCTGCAGACCCGGCCGACGGGGCCATCAAGATCGTAGAAGGCCCCTTCCATGATCTGCGCGCTGACTTCCGCGGCGAAACTTCCCGTACGCCAGGCTTCGTCGATGACCACGGCCCGGTGTGTTTTTCGCACGGAGGTCAAGATCGTCGAGATGTCGAGTGGCCGGAGAACTCAGAGATCAACGACCTCGGCCGAAATACCTTCCTGGGCGAGTTGGTCTGCCGCTTGGAGCGCTTTCCAGAGGGATCCGCCGAATGTCATCAGCGAGATGTCTGTTCCGGCTCGTCGGACGGCCGCGCTGGTCAGATCGACGGGGAGGGCGTTCTCGTTGAGTTCGCCTTCCATGGGGTACAAGTAGGCGTGTTCGAAGATGAAGACCGGGTCCGGTTCTTTCAAGGCAGTCAGCAGCATGCCCCGGGCATCCGTGACGGTGGCGGGCGTCACTACCTTGATGCCCGGAATGTGCGCGTACCAGCCTTCGAAGCTATGGCTATGTTGGGCGGCGACCTGCCGCCCTGCGCCGGTGGCCATCCGCACGATGAGGGGAATGCTGAACTGTCCGCCGGACATGTGGCGGATGGTGGCGGCATTGTTGACGATCTGATCGAGGGCGAGCAGGCTGAAATTCACCGTCATCACTTCCACGATCGGCCTCATCCCGCCCAGCGCGGCTCCGATCCCGGCGCCGACGAAGACGCTCTCGGACAACGGCGTGTCGCGGATGCGTTCCGGCCCGAACTCGTCCAGGAACCCCTTGCTGCACGCATAGGTCCCGCCGTACTTGCCGACATCCTCGCCCATCAGGAAGACGCGCGGATCGCTCAGTAAGGCTTCCCGTAGTCCGGCGCGCACCGCTTCTCTGTACGTCATCTTCGTCATGGCAGCCGATTCAGTTTGAGGTTAAGGTTGAGGCTGAGGTTAAGGAGGAGTCTGAGCCTCAACCTCTAGGCGAGGCGTATACACATCCTTGGCCAGATCCTCCAAGGGTTCCCAGGGTCCCGTCTCGGCAAACGATACGGCTTCGGCAATCTCGGCTGCGACGGCGGTTTCCATCTTATCGAGATCGGCATCCGTCAGCATTCCGCCTTCACGGAGTTGTCGCTCCAAGAGCGTGACGGGATCACGCTGCTTCCATTGAGCGACTTCCTCCTTGGTACGATAGAGCTCCGCATCGTACATCGAGTGGGCGCGAAACCGGTAGGTTCGGTACTCGATCAGATACGGCCCTTGGCCCTCTCGCACGAAATCGACGGCTTTTCTCGTGGCTGCCTCGACCGCCGGCGCGTCCATCCCGTCCACCGCGGCGGCGGGAATCGCATAGGCGTCGGCTTTGCGGGCGATGTCGGTCTGCGATTGGTGCCGTCCGAGCGCGGTGCCCATGGCATACAGATTGTTTTCGCAGAGGAACAGCACGGGGAGTTTCCACAGCGCGGCCAGGTTGAGAGACTCGTGGAATTCGCCTTCCGCCACGGCGCCGTCGCCGAAGAAGCAGGCCGTGACCCTTCCTCTATTCCCCTCCTTATTAAAGGGGGGAGATGGAGGGGTGAGCTTGTCGGCCAGCGCCAATCCGACGGCGACCGGCAAGCCGCCGCCCACGATGGCGAGCCCTCCATAGAATCGGCGTGAGGCATCGAAGAAATGCATTGAGCCCCCGCGCCCTCGCGCGCAGCCGTTGGCTTTACCGTAAAGCTCCGCCATGAGCGGTCCCATCGGTGTCCCGCGTACGAGCGCATGGCCATGTTCACGATAGGTGGCGACGATCGCATCGTCAGGCGTGAAGGCCGGCATGGCGCCGACCGCCACCGCCTCCTCACCGATGTACAGGTGCAGGAAGCCGCGGATCTTGCCCAGGCTATAGAGCTCCGCGCACTTCTCCTCGAACCGGCGGATGCGGAGCATCTGATGCAGCAGCCCTAGGCAATGATCACGGTCTCTATCAAGGGTCATGTCGATCCCGCTTCCTTCTCAGCTTTCCAACGTCGACGTATCGCCTTCCGGTAATCCCAGTTCTCTGGCTTTCAACAGGCGCCGCATGATTTTCCCGCTCCTCGTCTTGGGCAACGTCGGGAGGAACGCAATTTCTTTCGGCGCCACTGCGGATCCGTGGGCTCAATGGTGAAGGATGGACCGGTCT
>CAYNLM010000207.1:0-3175 GCA_964398045.1 uncultured Nitrospira sp.
ATCCTTTTGGGATGGCTTGCGAAGCAAGGACTCTACCACTGAGCTACGCCCGCTCGTGATTGGCATCCTATGTCGCCGGCCGGTGCGAGTCAAGGAAGCCGGACGTCCGTCAGACGCGCCACTCCACGAGGGCGAATTTGCGGCGGCCGATTTTGAGGCGATATTGTCTGCCCGGCTGCAACGTCACGATCGTATTGGCGTCGGTTTGCTTCTGTCCGTCGATTTCCACGCCGCCTTGGATGATCAGCCGCCGTGCTTCACTCTTGCTCGGAACCAATCCGGTTTTCGCAACGAGTTCAACTAAGCTGATCCCGTCGCCGTCACGCAGCATGTCGGCCGTAATCAACAAGCGCACATCCGGCTCATCGGGAAATTCCCGCTCTTGAAACTTCTGCTGAAATTCCGTCCTCGCCTGGCGGCCTGCTTCGGCTCCGTGATACCGACCCACGATCAACTCGGCCAGCGACTGTTTCGCTTCCATCGGGTGGAGGGTTTTCACCCGGCCCAAGTCTTCCGTCGTCAGCAGCTCGTAATAGCGATGCATCAGCGCGTCGCTGATCGACATCAGCTTGCCGAACATCTCCCCGGGTTTGTCTTCCAGGGCAATGTAGTTGCCCACGCTTTTGCTCATCTTCTTCACGCCATCCGTCCCTTCGAGCAACGGCATGGTGATGACCACTTGGGATTCCTGCCCGTAGTCGCGCTGTAATTCACGCCCCATCAGCAGGTTGAATTTCTGGTCTGTCCCGCCCAACTCCACGTCCGCCTTCAACGCCACTGAGTCGTAGCCCTGCACCAGCGGGTACAAAAACTCATGCACACTGATCGGCTTCTGCTCCTGATAGCGCTTGTGGAAATCATCCCGCTCCATCATGCGGGCCACGCGGTAATGCGCCGCCAATTCAATCAGCCCACCGGCTGTCATCGTTCCCATCCATCGACTATTAAATTCGATCGTCGTCTTGGCCGGATCGAGAATCTTGAAGACCTGGCGTTGATAGGTCTTGGCATTCTCCTGCACCTGCTCTTTGGTGAGCGCTTTGCGCGTTTCAGACACGCCGGTGGGATCGCCGATCATGCCCGTGAAATCACCGATCAGAAAGATGACGTGGTGACCCAGGTCCTGGAAATGCTTCAGCTTGTGAATCAAGACCGTATGCCCGAGGTGCAGATCGGGAGCCGTCGGATCGAAACCCGCCTTGATGCGCAACGGCCTCTGTTCCTGGAGCGATCGAGTGAGCTTCGATTCGAGTTCGGCCTGCTGGATGACCTCCACCACGCCGCGCAGGATCAATTCCAGCTGCCGCTTCACATCACTCATAATGGCCGTTTCTCCGTCTTCCCCCGTGGGGCCGGTGCTGCCACCATGACCAACGGTCGTACGCGATCGAGTTTCTTGGCTCCAATGCCTTTGACCTGGCGCAAGTCGTCAACGCTCCGAAACCCTCCGGCTGACTTCCGGTAGTCGATGACCCTCTGAGCGAGCACGGCGCCAATGCCGGGCAGGGATTCGAGATCTTCAGCGCTCGCGCGATTGAGATCCAGCGATCCTCTCCGGCGACTCCGATCCGGAGCATCAATCCGCGCCGGTTTTTGGGTGATAATCGGTGTAGCGGATACCGGTCGGGCTTTCTCCTGAGCGGCTTCCTTCCTCCCGGTCGCATCCGGAACTTCCATCGCAGCAGGAAGAATCTCCGATCCGGCGGCCTTCAGGGAGGCCTGCGGCGCTTGCCAGCCGATCCACAAGACGACTCCCATCGTCATGGCCAACATGCCCAGCTTCACCAGTAACGATTGGATCATGCTCCGGCTTTCTTCCTTGCCTGATGAATGGCCGCCCCCTCGACATCTTCTGCGGCTTCCATCATCCCCTCGGCCAATGTGGGATGCGCATGGATCATTCGAGCCACCTGCGCCGCCGTCGCGCCGCATTCCATGGCCAGCGCCGCTTCATGAATCAAATCAGCCGCATGAGCGCCGACGATATGCGCACCAAGGATCTTTCCATTCTCTGCATCGGCGATAATTTTGAACAAGCCGGTCGTGTCCCCCGTCGCCTGCGCCTTACCCACCGCCGCATAGCGGAATCGCCCGACATGGACGGCCTTCGCGGGATCCTTCCCGGCCTCTTGGGCTCGTTCGCGGGCCTGCTTCTCTGTAAGACCGACACGACCGACTTCGGGAAGGGTGAAGATGCCGGCCGGAATCACGTCGTAATTGATTTTCGACGGATGCCCAAGAATGTTTTCCACCGCTACCTTTCCTTGTGCGGACGCGACATGAGCCAACATGGCTTTGCCGACGACGTCTCCGATGGCGTAGATTCCATCCACATTGGTTCCCATCCGTTCGTCGATCAGCACTTCGCCCCTTTTACCGAGCGCCACGCCGACACGATCCAACCCAATCCCATGCGAATGGAATCCACGGCCGATGGAAATCAACAACACCTCGGTTTCGACGATCGCCTCGTCGGCGATCGTCACAGTCAGCGCGTCGGTCCGGCGATCGACCGACTTGATCGTCGTCCCGGTTTTCACCTCGACACCGCGCTTCTTCAACTCCCGTTCCATCAACGTCGAGACTTCTTCATCCTCAAGCGGAAGCACGCGCGGCATCAATTCAACCAGCGTCACATATGTGCCCAATCCGCTGAAGAGCGAAGCGCACTCGCAGCCCTCGACGCCGGCGCCGAGAATGGCCATGCGGGGCGGAATGACTTCGAGATCCAACGCCTGCTTGCTGGTGATGATCTGTTTGCCGTCGATGGGGAATTGCGCGAGCTGCGGCCATGATGATCCGGTGGCGATGATGATGGCATCGGCTTGAACCCTGCGCTGTGCGCCATCCGACCCGGTGACGGACAGGGTTCGAGCATCCAGCAGCTCGCCCTTGCCTTCCACGACTTCTATATTCCACGCTTTGAAGAGCGTGGCGATACCTTTGACCAGCCCGGCCACCACCTTGTTCTTGCGGGCCACCATGCGGGCCAGATCGTAGCGGGCCGGCCCGGGCAGCATGATGCCGAGATCCTCCGCCTTTTTGAGCTTGTCGCCGAGTTCCACGACGGAGAGGAGCGCTTTGCTGGGGATGCAGCCCCCGTTCAAACCGACGCCGCCAAGCGCCTGGCGCCCGACCACCGTCCCACACCCGCCCAGCCCCCCCCCGCAGCACA
>CAYNLM010000208.1:0-3156 GCA_964398045.1 uncultured Nitrospira sp.
TCGTTCAGCTCACAGATATCGTTTGCAGAAGGCTACCGCGCGAGCGGTTTAGTCCCAGGATCAGTACCGGTCGCTCGCGTCCCTCGGAGGCAACGACCGCATTGGCCGATTATGTTGAGCGCTTGATTATGTCGACAATCGCCCCGATTGCTGATCGTGACAACATCGGAGTCAACCGTTAGCTTTCTCTGGTAGCGACGGACTGTACTCGACCCTTATGCGCAGGACGCAACTATGCGGAGGTTTACATAGCGACCCTGAAGAGACTTTCGCTTTGTCATAAAAAGCAGACGTTGAACTTCCGGCGTCAGCCGTGCCGAAAGTGACGCTGAACAGCTGCGCCAGATCTAAGTTAAGCCGCCAGCATCGTATGCTTTCTCTCCCGGAACAGGCGCAGGCAGGCGGCTACAACTTGAGGATCGTATAGTTTGCCGCTGTTCTTTTCGATTTCGCTCAAAGCGGCATCGATGCCCAAGCCCGGACGATAGGGCCGGTGCGATGACATTGCCTCCACCACATCGGCCACGGCGATGATCCGCGCCTCGATGATTATTTGGTCACCCTTCAGCTTCCGCGGATAGCCGCTGCCGTCGAGTCGCTCATGATGCTGCAGAATCACTTCCGCCAGCGGCCAGGGGGAGTCGATGCCCTTCAGTACGTCGAAGCCCGACTGAGCGTGCCCCTCGATCAGGGTTCGTTCTACTGGACTAAGCTTCGATGGTTTGGCGAGCAATTCCGCCGGCACACTGATCTTTCCTATGTCGTGTACATAGCCGGTTAGGCGCAAACCTTCCACCATGATCTTCGGCAGGCCCATTTCAGCGCCGATGGCGGCAGCAAGATCACCCACGCGGCGTTCGTGGCCTGCGGTGTAAGGATCTCGCTTTTCCACCATTAAGGCCATCGCCTGTAACGTGCTCTCCGTCGTGTGTTCCAACTGGGCAATGTAGTGCTTGATCTGCTCCTGTGCCTTGCGGCGCTCGGTGATGTCGCGGGAGGAGTTGAAGAGCACCCGCTGCCCGTCCAGATCGAGCGCCTGGCCGGTGACCTCAACGTCGAGGACGCTCCCGTCGCGGCGACGATGGCGAGTTTCGAATTTTGCGCGGCCTGAACTGTTGAACTGCTTCAGAATCAACTGCTTTCGATCGGCTGGTGACCACTGCGCGTCCCACGTCGATACGTTTCCGCCGATTAATTCGGCGCGAGTATAGCCGAGCATTTCGCAAAAAGCATTGTTCACCTCGAGCACGTTGCCGTCAGGATCCAGAATATGAATTCCGTCACTGCCGTTTTGCAGAAGGAGCTTACTTCTCTGGCTCTCGCGAGCGAGCGCTTCCTCAGCGAGCATGAGTTCATCGATGTCGGTGCACGTTCCAAACCATTTGACGATTTGGCCAGTGTCATCGCGTAGGGGCAGTCCCCGGATTACAAACCAATGGTAGCTGCCGTCCGCCTTTCGCAATCGACATTTCAGGTCATAGGTTTCCCCGGTCTCCGTGGCATGTTTCCAGGCGTTCCACGCCCGCTGCTGGTCATCCGGATGGAAAGGCTTGTTCCAACCGTGGCCGTAGCATTCCTCCAAAGTCAGCCCAGTGTAGTCCGCCCAGCGCTGATTGAAGTAGATGTTCCATCCATCCGGGCGGCACATCCACACGAGCTGCGGCGCTGATTCTGCGAACAATCGGAACTTTTCCTCGCTTTCGCGTAGCGAATCTTGCGCTTGCTTGCGACCGTGTCTTTGTATCAGCAACGCGACGATCATGGCAATTAGAAGCAGAAACACCAGCAGCGTGGTAACGACAGTGCTTTTGTATTGCGCCCACAGCGTAGGCGGGCGATTAACGAATACGGCGTCCGCGGGAAGCGCATCAATCTTTCCGTTCCAGCGCTCAATCTGCTTCCAGTCGAACATTGGGACTGCTTCGTGGACCACGCTACCGCCATCCTCAGCAAGCGTCCGGTTGCCATTCAGAATATCCAGCGCCAAACGTCCTGTGCGTTCGCCCAGAGTCCGCACGGGGATCACGGAACCACCAATGCCTCCGTCTATTAAATTGAAGTCATATAAACCAAAAACCGGAGCGTTTGCCGCGCGGGTAATCATGCGTTCTACTTCGTAGGCAACGGTGACGCGGTCGCTCGTATCACGGTTATATTGCGTAAACAGGATTATCGAGTGTGGAGGCAGGTTTGCCGCTCGCTGAAGTGTGTCCTGAAGTGAGAGGGAATCGGTGTATTCGAATGTAAGCCTTCCTTGCCAGCGTTTGGAGATGTCGGCCACGCGGGCCGCCATAGCCCTGTCGGCTATGCTCGCGCCGGCGACGACGAAGACCCGATTCGTCTGCGGGAACAGCTCCATCGCGCGCTCCAGTGTGCCTTTGATGTCGAACTTCGCCAATTGGCTCACCACATGTCGGCTGCCAACCTGCGCCGCATCGGGCCTTGGCGCCTGCACAGTAATCACAGGTGCATCAGGGGCCAGATCCCGGCCTTCGCGCAGCAGATAGTCCAGGGCCGGCTGTTGACCCGTTATGATCAGATCGATCTTGTGTTGCGCATACTTGCGGAGCAGCAGGCGAGTGAGGTCTTGGTGATAACTAAGGTCGTCCTTATTGCGCTCCAGATCAAGAAACTCGAAATACAGATCGTTGACGCTGAGCCCTCCTGCCTCGAACGCAGACAGTAGGCCGTCGTCGAACAGCCCGACGCCCCTGCTTCCGTGACCATAGGAATAGAGAAGAAGCACCTTGACCGGTTCGCGCCGCGTCACCGAATGCGTAGATTCGGCGGCAATGCAGACATCGTGACCCACCCACACCAGAAACGCTGCGACGGCAATGCAGCAAGACAGCGCCAAATCTCGGAACCAATGCGTCATAGGCTCGTGCCAGTGCGGTCGGTCATTGTCAGCTTGGTATGTTATCGGGAATCCCTGCTCCTCGCTTGATTCATTGAGCCACAATCAGCACTCACATACTGCGCAAATAGTGGATGTGATTGGCGCCTCGGATACCACCGTTCATCGGCCCGACGGCGCCAATGACCGCGATCGGCCACACCACTGACGTAGCCCTTGGGCGGTCCCAATGTCCGCAAAGGCCTGCGGATTCAACCGGTGGATGCAACACACTGTTAACTGCGCAAGCAGAAGGAGTG
>CAYNLM010000209.1:0-3145 GCA_964398045.1 uncultured Nitrospira sp.
ATATCACGCTCGATAATCCCCTTGCCCAGATGCTGCGCGCCTCTCGCGTGATCCTGGGCGTATTCGTGATCTTCCCGCACATCCACGAAATGAAATCGCTCCCCCCGGTCGAGCTTGGCTTTCACTTCCGTGATTGTACATTCTTTGACTCGTGGCTTTGCTTGTTCCACTAACCGCAAGAACCCCGGACTGTGCTTCATGGTTCCTCGATTAGAACAGTGACCATTGTTCAACACCCGGCCGCCGGAAGGTATCGGGAACCGGCCCAGAATCGTCTTCCGAAAAACCCACTCTCCGCTTCGAAAGGGCAAACAACTGCTCAATCACATTCCAATACGTCCCTGTCCCTTCGTGCCTTTGAAAAAACCTCGTGTCCGTCAATGCGCCATTCCTCACTTCGCGGAGGCGGTTTGTCATTTTGGCGATCCGGTCGGGAAATGCTTCCCGCATGCGATCCAGAAAGACCGGCTCCACGCTCCCGGTCAACCTCAAGAGACTCGAGGTGGCAGCCGAGGCTCCGGCCTCACGCGCACGGATCAATAATTCCGGGATATCGTCCTCGTTCAGGCCGGGAATAATCGGCGCAATCGAAATACCGGTGGGAATTCCTGCATCCGAGAGGACCTTCATCGCCTCAAAACGACGCGTGACAGACGGCGCCTGCGGCTCGACTTTGCGAGCCACGTCATTGGACGCAAAGGGAATACTGAAATAGACGCGTGTCCATGCCTCCCGGTGCAATCGCGACAATATGCCCAAGTCACGAAGCACCAGTACGCCCTTCGTGATGACGCCGACAGGATTCCGATAGTCGGCACAGATTTCCAGGCAGGCGCGCGTCAGTCCATAGGTGGCTTCGAGGGGCTGATAGCAATCGGTATTTCCTGAAAAGACGATGAGCTCGCCTTTCCATGAGGCTTTCTCAAATGAACGCCGCAACAGCTGGGGCGCGTTCTCCTTGATGATGATCTTGCTCTCAAAATCCGTTCCTGCTCCGAATCCCCAATACTCATGAGAGGGACGCGCATAGCAGTACGCGCAAGCGTGGAAACAGCCTCTATACGGATTGACACTCCAGCGAAACGGCAGATCGGGACTGTCGTTACGACTGAGAATGTCGCGCGTCGCATCTGTATAGACCATCAGCTTCGCCGCGGGAGCCGGCTCGAGGAATTCCCGGTGGCGAGACTCGAACGGATTGGGTGGATTCGAGATGGTCCGCACGTAGCTATCGTCTCGCTTGTTCCCAGCCATTGTCAATGATGACGGCCGGCCATGTATAGTAGGATGGTTGCGTTGACTCTCCAACATTCAGGTGCTAGATTCCACACGCTTTTTCAAGGGTGACCTGTGCACGATCTGAAATCTCTGCGCGATCATTTGGATGGGCTCCGTAACGCGTTGGGCCGGCGAGGCCAGGACGTTCCTTGGGATGCGCTCCAAAAGCTGCTCGAGGAGCGGAGGACGTTGACGACGCAGGTCGAACAGTTGCGCCATGAACTGAAAAAAGGATCCGATGAGGTGGCGCGGCTTCGACGGGCACACCAACCGGCCGACGAGGCCATGACGGCGATGAAGCAACTGGGAGATCGCATTAAAGAGATTGAAGGCGGTCTGCGCGGCGTTGAAGACTCTCTGAGCGACTTGGCGCTGCGCATTCCCAACCAGCCTCACCACACTGTCCCCATCGGAAACGACTCCTCCGAGAATGTCGAGGTGCGTCACTGGGGGACGATGCCCAGATTTTCCCACACTCCGAAGCCCCATTGGGATCTGGGCGAGGCTCTTGGGATCCTCGATTTCGATCGCGCCGCGAAGATCGCAGGGGCTCGATTTGCAGTCATGACCGGAGCGGGCGCCCGATTAGAACGGGCATTGATTAACCATATGCTCGATCGTCACACGACCCAACACGGCTATTGCGAAGTCCTGCCGCCGTTGATGGTCAATCGCCAGACGATGACCGGGACGGGGCAATTGCCGAAGTTCGAAGAGGATTTGTTTCGGTTGAAAGACGAGGACTACTTTTTGATCCCCACGGCCGAAGTACCGCTCACAAATCTGCACCGGGAGGAAATCCTCATGGAAGATCGCTTGCCGATCCGATACACAGCCTACACGCCGTGCTTCAGACGGGAAGCGGGGTCGTACGGGAAAGACACGCGCGGCCTCATTCGTCTTCATCAATTTAACAAGGTGGAGTTGGTCGTCTTTACCACGCCGGATCGTTCGTATGATGAGCTGGAACGATTGACGGGACACGCCGAATCCATTCTTCAGAATCTAGGATTGCCGTACCGTGTCGTGACTCTCTGCACCGGTGACATGGGCTTTTCGGCGTCCAAGACGTACGACATTGAAGTGTGGCTGCCCTCGCAGCAGCAATACCGGGAGGTTTCTTCTTGTAGTAATTTTGAGTCGTTTCAGGCCAGGCGCGCCGGCATCAAGTACCGTCCAGCCGGCGGAAAGAAGGACGCCAAGACCGACTTTGTCCATACCTTAAATGGCTCGGGGCTGGCCGTTGGGCGCACCTTGGTTGCGATTCTGGAGAACTATCAGCAGCCGGACGGCTCGATTGTGATTCCGGAGGCATTGCGGCCATACATGGGGGGGCAGGACAAAATCAGCAGAGAATAATCTCTGAACGGGCTTATCCAATTACTCGGTGGTATCATGCAATCTCCTATTTTCATCAGGCAGAGTATGGAGGGGTGACGGAGCGGCCGAACGTGCCGGTCTTGAAAACCGGAGTCCTCGTAAGGGGACCGCGAGTTCAAATCTCGCCCCCTCCGCCACCTTTTCCAGCGTAATTTGAACTTTTTGAGCCGGAACTGTGGCTAAACTGTGGCTAAACTCAGTTTGGGTCCCGCAGAGCTGAACCGTCCCTCGTAAAGAGTCCTGCAATCGCGCCAGCTTCTTTAATCCCTCGCTCAGATCGGCCTCACACACAATCGCATAACGCCGATAGACCGCCTCGGTCTTGTGGCCTGTCAACTTCATCGCGACGGACCGCGGCACCCCTGCCCGTTCAAGGTTCCGAACCGCCGTCCGCCGGAAGTCGTGGGGTATCCGTTCCGGCACCCCGGTCTTCTTGCAGGCTTCTTTCCACCGCCGGTAGAGGGCCTTGGGATGAATCGGCTTGATC
>CAYNLM010000210.1:0-3080 GCA_964398045.1 uncultured Nitrospira sp.
GAGGAACGGCACGAGGAACGTCAAGGAGAAGAAAGGCAAGGTCGTGTTGCTCTGAGCCTTGCTGGAACGAACAGGTCCGGGCGCAATCGATGAAACAGGATCTCGCGAGGCTGATTCGATATCGAGGGCTGCTCTGGAACCTGGCTGTGGGCGACCTGAAGGCCCGGCATCGCCAGACGACGCTCGGCATGATCTGGGCGTTGGTGCAACCGGTGTCCATGATGCTGGTCTTCGTGGTCGTCTTCTCGGTGTTTGTCAGGGTGCCCATGGACAACGTCTCCTATGCGCTGTTTGCCTACACCGGCCTCTTGAGCTGGTTGTTTTTTGCCAACTCGCTCTCGGCCGGACTCCCCAGCGTCGTATCGAATATGAATCTGGTGACGAAGGCCAGTTTTCCCCGCGAGGTCATTCCTCTCTCCAAACTCGTCACAACCGGATTCGATTTCGTGATTGGGCTGGCCGTGTTGGCGCTGCTCCTTATCGTATACCAGGCACCGGTCACGACCGCATTGCTTGCGGTGCCAGGCATCATGGCAGTCCATGTCATGTTCACGATGGGGTTGGTGTTGTGGAGTTCCGCGCTCTACGTGTTGAAGCGGGATCTCGGCAGCGTGCTTCCGCTGATCCTCCAAATCTGGATGTTCCTCAGCCCTGTTGTCTATCCGGTCAGTCTGGTGCCCGAACGCTATCACGCGCTGTACATGTTGAATCCGATGGCGGCGATTCTCGAAGCCTACCGAAACGCCATCCTGTTCGGGACCCTTCCGTCTCCGGTGAGCATGGCTCCCGCGCTGATCGTCTCAGCCGTCTCGCTCGTGGTTGGATACGTCTACTTCAAGGCCGTGGAGCCGCGATTTGCGGACGTGATGTAGGCCTATGCCATCTTCAGACGTGGCCATTCGTTTCGAGAACGTGTCGAAGCGGTATGTCCGGCATTCACGGACCATTCGGGATGCGCTGTCCCTGATTGCCTGCCGGCTTGGCCTGGGAAGGGGCTCCACCGATCACGCCGCGGACGCGGAGTTCTGGGCGATCCGGGACGCGACCTTTCAAGTCGATCGAGGGGAGACCGTGGGGATCATCGGGGAAAATGGCGCCGGAAAAAGCACGATCCTCAAGCTGATCGCGGGGATTACGGCGCCAACGAGCGGATCGATCCGTGTCAACGGACGGATGGCCACCTTGATCGAACTTGGAGCGGGGTTCAATCAGGACCTGACCGGCCGAGAAAACATTTATCTGAACGGCGCGGTCCTGGGGTTGAGCCGGCGCGAGATCGACGGGAGCTTCGACCGCATTGTCGCCTTTTCCGGCCTCGCGGAGTTCCTGGATGTGCCGGTGAAGTACTATTCCTCCGGCATGTATGCGCGGCTGGGGTTTTCGATTGCGTCCCACGTGCAGGCCGATATCATCCTCACGGACGAAATCCTGGCGGTCGGTGATGCCGCATTCCAACGGCAGTGCCTGAAAAAGTTTCAGGAGATCAGAGCCTCGGCCACCATTCTCTTTGTTTCCCATAATCTTTCCGCAGTCAGGAAGGTCTGCTCGCGCGTGCTCTGGCTGAAAGGCGGCAGGGTTCAGTTGAACGGCACGCCGGAACCGGTCATCGACGCCTATCTCCAATCGGTCCAGACGGATCGGGAAGAGAGTCTCCGGACGGTCCGGCCGCAGGGATCCGAGGCGGAGGCCGAGCGCAAGGGGAGTGGAGAAATCGAAATCGTCGAGGTGGCGACCTTCGATGGGACAGGGCAGGAGCGCACCGTGTTCAGGATGAACGACGAGTTCGTCGTACGCATCCGGTACCGCGTGAAGGGGCCCTTTCGCGATCCGGGGTTCGGCGTGAATATCTGCTCCCAGGACAATGTCTTCATACACGGGACCAACACGTTCATGCATGAAGGGACCCTCACCCTCGAGGAGGGCGAGGGAACGATTCACGTGCGCTACCCCCGGTTGCCTCTGTTGGCCGGCGTCTATTGGCTGACGGTGGGGGCGACGTCGGGAAATGACTGGTCTGCTCCGTACGATCTGCGGGAGCGCGTGCAGAAGTTCGAAGTGGTCACCGCATTGCCGGATGGAGGCATCATGTGCCTGGACCACCAGTGGGTGAGCGATGTTTCAGTATGAAGAACGGCTTGACCCGGATCGGTACCATGCGGAGCACTACTCTACGTTTGCCAATTACCTCGGACGGTACGCCTTTGCGGGCAGATTCGTCGGTCCCCACGCGACTGTGCTGGATTTGGGCTGTGGGTGCGGCTACGGCTCAGCCTACTTGGCTGATGCGCCGGGTCGTACCGTGCTGGGTGCTGATCGATCTGCTGAAGGAGCCGGCTACGCCAGGAAACGCTATAACTCCCGTCGGCTTGGGTTCATTACCACCGACGCCACGGCGTTGCCAATCGCAACGGGCAGCCTTGACGCAGTTGTGGCTTTGGAAATGATTGAGCATGTCGCTGATGCCAATGCCGTCGTGCGAGAAGTCTGGCGGGCGCTCAAGCCCCGAGGCATTTTTGTCGTTTCGACACCGAACCGGCGCATCACTGGTTCGGGCGACAAGCCGGCGAATCCCTTCCATGTTCGGGAATACTCCTCCGAAGAGTTTCGGGCCTTGCTGGAGCAGGCGTTTGCCCAGACTTCCCTCTATGGGGAAACCTTGACGCCCGCCTTCTTGGTCCATCAGGAAAACATGGCGAAGATCTGGCGCAATCTCTCGGTCTTGCACGACCAGGTACAAGCGCTGCACTCCCGACTGGAGATGGATGAGCGGTTCACAGGCCTTTCGCTGCTCCGAAAACTCAAACGTCTGCTGTTGAAGAGACGCGAGGACCCACTGACTTCCCCGTTTGCCCAGGAGTTCAGCCACGGCCGCTACATTGAGAACAGCATGGGAGACTGGGAAGTGACTCCCTATCAAATCGAATCGTCGCCGGTCATGATTGCTGTGTGCCGGAAGTGACCCGGGGGTTGTGTAGTGACATCACTTGCATTACCGCGTCGACATGCTGTCGGTGCGCGCAGACCGAATCCTATGCGGATCCTGGTCATCCAGACAGGCTTCTTTGAGCACGCGTTAGCTG
>CAYNLM010000211.1:0-2985 GCA_964398045.1 uncultured Nitrospira sp.
GTCCGGTTCTGGGAGGGCCTGGCGGTGAGATTCCGCTGGGCTACTCAACTTGTTTCACGATCCTTTCGCGGAAAATAAAAGGGGAAAATAAAAGGGGTCGGGAGTCATTGTTTCACGATCCTTTCGGTCGTCCACGGGGCCGTAAGGTCGATTCCATGCCAAAGCGCTTTGCCATCCGCCGCACCCAGCCGTCCTCGCCGAAGGGGCGGCCCCGTTGCACGCTCAACCGAAGGGATTCCAACTCCGATGTGGCCTGCGGGCGATTCACTCTGGTGACCCAGTCCCGTGGCCGCTCCACGGGCCAGTCACTCAGCCAGGTCGTGAACCTGGGATCTTTCTGCGCGCGCCGCCATAAGCTCGACCACTGCCAGTCTTCCGCCCGGTCGGCCAGCTTCGCCCGTAACGCGTTGCGCTCCACATAGCGCGCGACCGCCAGGAAATGCTCATCGGTCTGTACGGGGAATGACTTGAAGCGGCCTTGATAGACCGGTCCGGTCCCCGCGGTGTGATGATGCGCATGCCAGCGTTGGGTATGTGTCACGGTAATCCAGCAGAGGACTTCTGAGAGGTCTCCATCCTGTCGAGGCCAGAGGAGAAGATGCCAGTGATTTGGCATCAGGCAATAGGCGGTGATGCGGACTCGGGTCCGGTCGTGGGCTTCGGCTAAAATCTTCTCAAACACGGCGTAGTCAGCCGACTTGTCAAACAAGGGAAGTCGCCCGACACGGCGGTTCAGGACATGATAAGCGAGGTCGCCAGCAGCGAGGCGTGGACGGCGGGGCATGGGAATTTTGTAACGAAGGTGCTGGGGTGTTGTCAAGAAAAGACTCCCGACCCCTTTTACTTCCCTCAGGACATGATAAGCGAGGTCGCCAGCAGCGAGGCGTGGACGGCGGGGCATGGGAATTTTGTAACGAAGGTGCTGGGGTGTTGTCAAGAAAAGACTCCCGACCCCTTTTATTCTCGCCTTTTATTCTTTCGACCCCTTTTATTCTTTCCCAAACGCTTTTTCCGGGCGGATCGCCATTTCGGCTGAAATTCCTGCCTTGCCGCTGACCAGATTGTTCATGGCCTGCCGCGTGACCCCCAGCACCTTCGCCCCTTCCGCGATGGATAGTCCCAGCGGTTCGAGGCAGTCAGGCCGCACCGAGAGTCCAGGGTGGGGAGGGTTCTTCATGCGCATGATTTGGGCTCCTTATCGGCCGGCTCGGGCTGCGACTGCAAAGTAGAAGAAATAGCGGTCAAGGGCCGCGAGATCGCTGCCGTAGGTTTTGCCTCCGAGCATCGCATCACAGAGCAGTTCGCGGGCGCGCGTGAGTTCTTTTCGCCGTCCCCTCCAGCGGCTGTCCGCGATCGTCAGGTCCAGCAGTTCTAAGGCTCGGAGAAAGGCCTGTTCACAGTGCTGTGGGTCTTTCCCGTGCCATCGCGCGGCACGCGCGACGTCACTTCCGACGTTGGCGAGCTGCTCGACGAGGGGAAGTGTCTGCCATCGGCCGGCGGCGAGGGTCGCATGCAGGTAATCCATGCCGCTTACCCCTCGACCAATCGATTGACGATCGTGGTGATTGCCTCTCGGATATCGGCGCGTTCGACGTATCGGGAACGATTTCCCACGGACGGCCGCACATTGATCATCGAATCGAACTCGATCCATTCCGAACCCGGTCGTTCGGGATAGAGATTGATTCCCCATAGGTGCTTCTGCAGAGACCCCTGATCCAAGAGCGCGGCCTCCTCGTCCGAATGCAGTTCTCCGCCGATCGCCATGATGCCTTGTTCCACATCGACGACAGCCTTGACCATATCTCCAAACTGCTGCTTCGCCATTTCATGTAGCTCGGCCTTGGCCATGGCCGCTCGGATGATTTTGATGTCCATCGTGAGCGATGAGTTTCGGCTGCTTGTAGGCTCCAGGTCAACAGAAACTTTGTCTTATCTCCTCGGCTGCGAGTGTAAAGCAACGGTCGCATTGAGATCATCGCTGTCAGTTTTCAGATGGTCCTTTACTGCGCGCATTGAGGGACCACTGTTTCATCATGGGGCCATCGGCGAGCACAAAGGACTATCTGACCGCTCCGTTCCTTCCACCCTTGACCAGCTTCGAATCGGGCGCTTAGAATGGGCGCTCTGATCCGCTAACCCCTTGGCATTCTGACAGTTTCAGAGTGCCTGGCCGATAGAGGAGCCGCCTTCATGCGCGTGGAGTATTCGAAGGGTGAACGGGCCTCCAAAGAGCTGATTCTGCTCCATCGCCAGACCTCGGAAGCCACCAGCGGACGGAAGCTGAAGGTCATGCTGATCTTCCCGCCCGATTGGTTTCCTTCCGAACCCTACCTGAGCCTTCCCTCCCTCACCACCGTCCTTCGCCAGGCCGGCCATACGGTCATTCAAAAAGACATCAACCTCGAGATGTACGACTGGTACTTCAGCGAGGACTTTTTGAAGAAAGTCCTGCGCCGGGTGCCGCAGCAGCTCGACCGGCTCCGCAAGCTGTCGAAGAAGCGCGACCTGAGCGCCGACGAGATGGATCTGCAGATGGCGCTGTGCGATCTGACCCGGCAGCGGATCGACGAGCTGATCAAGAAGGCGGAGAAGGCCAAGGCGATCATTCGCGGAGAAACGTTCTACGATATCGATCAATTAGAGTGGGCGATCAATACCTTCCGCGAGATCACATCCGTCATCTCAATGGTCTATTACCCGGCGCGGATCTGCATGCCGCCGATGGAGACCGATCTGTCCTACAAAGTCTTCGTCTCTTCCGAGGTGATGGATGCGGTGAACGATATACAGGTGAACGTGTACCGCGACGTGTTCGAGCATCTGGTGAAGCCGGTCCTAGAACAAGAGCAGCCGGACGTGATCGGCATCTCGATCGTTCTGCAGCAGCAGATGTTCTCCTCCATGACCTTCTGCGCCCTCATCAAAGACCACTTCCCGAATATCCATGTGACGATCGGGGGCAACACGGTCACCCGCCTGCGC
>CAYNLM010000212.1:0-2956 GCA_964398045.1 uncultured Nitrospira sp.
TACGGTCGGCGAGCTCGAACGAGCCTACCGCTTGGAAGACAACATCATCAAGTTCCCCACGATCCAGTCGGAAAAGGAGCTGGTGCCGCGACGCCCGTTGGAAGCTACGGCGCAGGAGTCTGACGGTGGCCGGATTTAATAAAGTCATCCTCATGGGGAACCTCACCCGCAATCCCGAGCTGCGGTATACGCCGAGCGGGACGCCGGTGGCGAGCTTCGGCTTGGCCGTGAGCCGCCGGTTCAAGCAGGGGGAGGATCTCAAAGAAGAAGTCTGTTTCGTCGACATCGTGGTATTCGGCAAACAAGCCGAACATTGCGGACAATATCTCAGCAAAGGCAACGGGGCGATCATCGAGGGCCGGTTGCAGCAGCGCCGCTGGGAAACCGAAGATGGTCAGAAGCGCAGCAAGCACGAAGTCGTCGCGCAGACCGTGACCTTTATGCCGAAACGCCAGGACAGCGGCGGTGGCAGCGGGAGCGGCGGAGAAGCGCCGATCCCCGATGAGCCAGGATACGAATTCGAAGAACATAGCTAATCGTACGAGGAGGCAGTGATGGAACGAGGAGAAGGCGGCGGAGGCGGCGGGCGATTGTTTCAACGGAGACGTCCTTGCCGGTTTTGCCTGGAGAAGGTGCCGATCGATTTCAAGGATGCCGGATTGCTGCGGAATTTCCTCACCGAGCGGGGGCGCATTGTCCCGCGCCGGATTTCCGGAAACTGTATGCGCCATCAGCGCGAACTGACCGTCGCCATTAAACGGGCGCGGCATATCGCCATTATCAGTTTCGCCGAAGAGCGATAACGAGCGTGATGGGCAATCGGGGTATTATAATGACGTGGGGCAGCAGCGGAACGCTGGAGATGACGATGGATCTGCTCACACCAAAGATTGCCGACATTCCAGACGAAGGGTTGTCACTCTCAGGAGATGTGACGGCGGAAGAATTGGGGTTGACCGAGGCTGACGCCGTATTGAGCGGACCGTTGGCCGTGGGGCTGGACCTTCGGGCGGTCGAGGGGACGGTCTGTGTGACCGGCGTGATCGAAGGCACGGCGGTGCGCCAGTGTGTGCGCTGCTTGAGGGACTTCGAGGAACCGATCGCCTTTTCCCTGCGCGTGGCGTATGAGCGTGAGACTAAGGTTCCGCCGGTCGTCGCCAAGCGTGAGGATCAACGGAAGAAGAAGCCGGCACCGGCGGATGAGGTCGAGCCCGAGGAACACAACGACGACATTTATCATTATGTCGGCGATCAGTTGGAACTTGCGCCGATGCTCCGCGAACAAGTGATTTTAGCAGCGCCGATGCATCCGCTGTGTCAGGAAGAGTGTTTAGGACTCTGTGCCCGCTGCGGCAAAGATTTAAACGAGGGTCCGTGCCACTGTGCGGCCGAGCCGATAGGCGGTCCGTTCCAGGTGCTACGCAAACTGCAACAGAAGAACGACTGAGCGCTGCCCCGAGGGTGAGCGGCTGAACCAGAGAAGGAGTTGCCATGCCCAATCCGAAACACAAACATTCGCGTGCCCGCCGCGATAAGCGTCGCACTCAGAAGCTGCGCATGACGCCCCCGGGGATGTCCGTGTGTCCGCAGTGCCATGAGCTCAAGCTGCCGCACTATACCTGCTTGAACTGCGGGACGTATAAGGGCAAAGCCGTCATCCAGGTCGAAGAGTCCTAACGCGGATGGTGAGACGTGCCGCCAGCATAGTCCTCACGTCGCTCGGACCCTCAACGTACAAGAACCGTACGCCTCGGGCCCTCGCTTGCCGCGGCCTTGCCTGGAGAATGGCGCATCTCGGTGCGCCTGGGTTGGGCGGGTGAGGAAAGTCAGCCCGTTTGACCATCCGTTGTGTAGAGCAATGCTCTGCGCTATGCTTTCCTCCCATCTGATCCACTGACAGGTAGCACGCGTGTGCAAGCCGCCATTCCGACAGCCTCTGTGAGTATGCCGCCTCGCATGAAAATCGCGCTCGACGCCGTCGGAGGGGATCACGGTCCCGCTCCCTGTATTGAGGGCGCGCTCCAAGCCGCCAAGGAACTCGACGTCGAGGTCATCCTCGTCGGCGATCACACCGTCCTGAAACAGGAGTGTGATCGTCTCGGCGCTCGAGACTCCCGCCTCTCCGTCCGTCATGCGTCGCAGGTCGTCGAGATGCATGAATCCCCGGCGGCCGTCGCGCGCAAGAAGCGCGACTCCTCGATTTGGGTCGCCACCGAGCTCGTCAAGAGTGGAGAGGTCCACGCCGTTGTGAGCCCGGGAAATACGGGCGCCAGTATGGTGGCGTCGTTTTTTGTCTTGGGACTCACGAAAGGCGTCGAACGCCCGGCCATCGCGACGAGCCTGCCGACCCTCACAGGGGAAGCCATCATGTTGGATGTCGGCGCCAACGTCGACTGCACGGCGCAGCACCTCGAGCAGTTCGCCCTGATGGGAAACGAGTATGGCAAACATCTGTTCAAAAAACAGAATCCGCGTATCGGGCTCTTAAGCATCGGCGAAGAAGACAGCAAAGGAAACGAAGTCACCAAGGAGGCGTTCAAGCGTTTGAAGGCGGGACCGCTGAATTTCGTCGGGAATATCGAAGGCCGCGAGGTCTACAGCGGCAGCGCGGATGTGGTCGTGTGCGACGGGTTTATCGGCAATGTCGCGCTCAAGATCTCCGAAGGTGTCGCGGAGACGATCAAGAAACTCCTGCTCAAGGAAATCTCCGGTTCGTTTCTCGGGCGGCTGGCGTATCCGCTGATCGCCGCCCCGCTGCTCAACTTGAAGCGAAGAATCGATTATGCCGAATTCGGCGGCGCGCCGTTGCTTGGGGTGAACGGGATCACGATCATTTGTCATGGCCGCTCCTCGGCCAAAGCGATCAAGAACGCGATCAGACGGGCGAAGGGCATGGCCGAGGGCCGTGTGCACGAACTGATTCAACGCGACATTGAAGAGTCTCTCTCCCGCCCTC
>CAYNLM010000213.1:0-2925 GCA_964398045.1 uncultured Nitrospira sp.
CCCCTCATTTCTGCAAGCAGTTCTGGCTGAGCCCCGATCTTGAGACCGTATATTCGGTTCAACCCTGACTCATTGTTCCGCAAATGGAACAAAATGGTCTGCTCCTGACAGGACACAGTGTGAATACGTTTCTGGAGGTTGGGGTCAATAGGCGAGAGGTCGATCCGTCTAAGGTCTTTGGGCTTGTTGGGATCGAGATAGTACAGTCCTTCCATCTCGAACTCTTGCTCTGGAGTTGGTTGAGTTCCTTTGACCACCACAAAGTGGCTATCGTCTACCCAGCACCCGCCAGCTTTAATCCCCGTGTTGATGATCTCGTAGTTCCCTTTAGCCCAAGTGGGTGTCTCGCACCACGACATGCCGACCGTGACAAGAATGAAGGTTTCAATCAGAACAAGTTTGGGTTTCATGCGACTCCTCGTTGATTCACGACTACCGAGCGCGAAAATACTTCCATATTCTTCGGATTCCACTGCACTGAAGGCGCGCACCTTACGCTTGAACGAGAATCCTGTCAACAAGAACCCTCTCGCCATTCCCGTTCCCGCCGTCCAGGTAATCCTTCCCATCCTGGGTGCTCCGAGGATCGGGACCAGTGTCGCCGGGGAAAAACCCCGTCCACGGCTCGTCGACCTGGTCGTCAAGCGGATCTCCATACAACGTATCGTTGTGCTCCCCACCATAGAGGGCATCATGGCCACGTCCACCAGTGAGGATATCGTTGCCCCCATTGCCGTACATCGTGTCGTCGCCATACCCATTGGGAAAGACTCCTCCCGTGTCTGGCCCTGCTCCGCCGATGAGCGTTTGGTGAATAAAGCCCCCGGCTCCCATCGGCACGCCCACCGTCGGATCGGTGATCGACGACCAATCTTCTGCATAGGTCCCATACCGCGAATCGGTCGTGCCAACGAACGCCTTCACGCTGACGACGCTTTCCACCTGGGTGGTATGGGTGGGTTGGTCGGTCGCATCCACCAATGTGGCCGACAAGGTCACGGTGGCGTCTGCGGAGACGCTGTCATTTGCCAGCAGCGAAAAATACAACTGGTCCTCTCCTTCGGGCACGGTCAACGCAAAGACGCCGTTCGCGCCAATGGCCTGCACGCCGTTACTCGTCGAGACGCTCAATTGGTTGGCCTGCGGCCCCTGCAGTTGCAGCGAGACGCGTTGGCCGCCTGCCCCGGCCGCAAACGGCAGCGAGAGCCGGAACTCTTGCCCCAGCTTTTCCTCCACCGTGGCGGTTGAAGCACCACCAGGAACGAAGCCAGGAGTATCGAACGGGTTCGACCCAATCCCTTGCTGCACTACCACCGTCTGGCCGGCGCGCTGAACGATCTCACGGGCGTCTTCTGCGGCAGCGCGGATCGAGGATGATAGGCGGGGATCATTCAGCTCGGCGGCGTAGGCTTGGTCGATGAGATTAACGTCGTTGAAATTGAGACTTCGGCCTAAATCGAAAGCGCCTGCCACGTCCTGCAAGAAATCAGTGACGGCATTGGCATACCCATTCGCCGTATCACGGACAAACGGAACTAGGACGGTGCTGAGATAGTTCTGGACCGTGGCCTGACTCGCCCCAATATCGATTGCGACATCCGCAATTGCCGATACAAGTTCAGCGGAGAGCGTCGCGACATTCTGGCCAAGGCTGTTGCCTTTGTCTCGGATCGCGACGAGTCCGTTGTGCAGCCAGTTGGTTCCAGCCGTCACCAGCGTTTGGGCAAATTGATCAATGTCGAGCGCGAGCGGTTGAAGGATGGGAGCTAGTTTCGATCCGATCGCCGCACCGGGCACTAAAGCCAACAGCATCTCCGTTTGTACACGACGGTCTTCCGGACTGACCGAAGCATCCACGGTCGGCACGGCGCTCGATACCCACTCACGGAGGGTATTAAAGAGCTGCACGTGCCGATCCACTTGGAACTCCAGGGCATCACTGAACATTGCTCCGAGCAGCGACAGCCCGTACCCAGCGGCCGCCGGGACTCCGAACGCATCCGATTGCGCGACGGCTCCCCAATCGTACTTTCTCAACGTGACGTACCACTCGTCTGCGGGAAAGAAACGGGGACATTCTACGTTTCCATCGGCTTTGGCGGCCGTCCGATCGGCCGCAGACTCGCATCGAGCCCCAACAACGCAGCCGTGACGGCCGTCCACGCTTCCGAGCCGAACGGCGCGCCGCGATTCACGCTCTGACGGATTCGCCGCACGGCTGCTTCCTCTACCAGCTCATTCACCCACTCGCGCCACGGCTGCGGGCGTGGGACCGGGCCGGCCTCCACATGCGGCCCTCGCACGGCTTCCTGCCCAACTCGTGCACTGGACCATCGCCACTCCTCGGCTCGCATGACGAGATGAGCTCGCACGGGGTTTTGCTCGACATAGCGCAACACAGTGAGCAGGTGGTCGTCTTGCTCGATCGGAAACGCTTTGAACCGGCCTTGCCAGATATGGCCGCTTGAGTTGTGCCACCGGTGATACCGCCTCACCTGCGTAGTCAACAGCCATTGCATCCACCGGCTCAGATGCCCCTCATGGGAGGGCCAGAGAGCCAGATGAAAATGGTTGGGCATGAGACAGTACGCGAGCACACGCATCGGAATGCGGTCCGACGCGTGGCTGAGCAGATCGATGAAGGCCTGATAATCCCCATCCGCATGAAACACCTCGGCTTGGGCATTGCCGCGATTGATCACGTGGTAACAGTAGTCTCCAACGGATGCCCGAGCGGTCCTTGGCATACACCCCTTACCTCCAGCTCACGACCTCACACAGTTTGGAAATGTAGAATGTCCCCATTTCTTCTCTCTCTCGTGAGAAAGGGATCGAGCGAAGACAAGGTTGCGCCTGGCCTGGCCGCAACGGTGGATCTGCGTCCAACTGCGCGGAAGATGTCCCTCATCGAAAGGAAGAAAGATG
>CAYNLM010000214.1:0-2899 GCA_964398045.1 uncultured Nitrospira sp.
GCCGACCGGGTCGGCACGGAGTTAGAGGCTCTCAAATAGGGCGTGTGTCCGTCGGCAACAACTGTTTAAGACAAGCGTCAGGTCGCGCTGTGTCCGGCGATCGCCCGCGATTTCTTCGAAGGCCGCGAGAGGGTCGATGTAACCCCGGTACCGCTCGCCGCGGCTGCTCCCAAAGGACCCGCCGTCGCGCATGAACTCCATCTCGCGCCGGTGGAATTCAACGTGACCGTGCACGGTGAGACCTATCACGTGAAAGTGTCCGGATCAGGCCGGAAGACAGACGGTCGCAAACCCTACTACATCAGGGTCAACGATAAACTGGAAGAAGTATCGCTGGAGACCATCCAGGAAGTCTTGGCCGGGGTGCCGGAGGCGCAGGACACCGGAACGGGAGCGAAACCTAAGAGACCGAAGCCGTCCAAGCCGGGAGATGTCGCACCGCCGATGCCGGGCCGGATCGTCAGGATTCTGGTCGCGAAGGATGACCGGGTGAAGGCCGGCGAACCGCTGCTCATTATCGAAGCGATGAAAATGGAAAGCCGCGTGCCCGCGCCGATCGACGGAAAAGTCACGGCCATCCTGGCCGCGGAGGGCGATAACGTCAAGACCGACGAAACGCTCATCCAACTCGAATAGCGCTCTTTCCACATTCGCGCATCCATCGTCCTTCGGTGTAGATTGATCGTGCGTCTCTTCGCCACCTGTCTTCTATGCATCATGTGCAGCGCCTGCGCGACGCCGGATCCGCTCCCGCCCTGGTTCGATGCCATTGAACGCCTTCCGCTCAAGTCCGTCGAGGTCAATAGTCATAGGATCGCCTATCTCGACATTGGCAAAGGCCCGCCGGTGATTCTTTTGCACGGATTCGGCGGATCCATGTGGCAATGGGAATATCAGCAGACAGTCCTTTCCGCTCATGTCCGCGTGATTACTCCCGACGTGCTCGGCTCCAGCCTGTCCGACAAACCGCCGATCGACTATCGGCCTGATGAGATGCTCACGTTTCTGAGCGGCTTTATGGACGCGTTGCACATCCGACAAGCCGTCCTGGTCGGGCATTCGATGGGTGCGGGGTTGGCGATCGGCATGGCCCTGGACCATCCCGACCGTGTCACCAAACTCGTCCTTATCAGCGGCTTGCCGCGGCAGGTCAAGGCCAATTTGACGAATCCAACGATCAAGCGGGCCTTGGACACCAGTGCGCCGGCCTGGCTGGTCTCATTCGGCAATTGGTTGTTCGGCGGCTGGTTCACGGAAGGCCTTCTGAAAGAAATCGTCTACGATCCCACCTTGCTGACGCCGGCGGTCTTGGATCGCTCGAACCGCAACCGGAAACGGCCGGGACTCTTCGGACCGGTCATGAGCGCCGGCAAGAATCTGCCTCTATGGGAGAGCCGCTTTGCCCCTCGCATCGGCTCGATCACGCAGAAGACGCTCATCCTCTGGGGCGAAGAGGACCATGTCTTCCCCATTCCGGTCGGCCGACAGCTCCACGAGCGCATCCCGGGCTCAAGCTTCGTGGCGATTCCCCGCGCAGGGCATATCCCCCAATGGGAACAGCCCCAGTTGGTCAATCCACTGCTCCTGGATTTTCTTCAGCCTTGAGCAGGCAGGCCGTACCGGATATACTTTTCCCAGAGAACAACCCTCGCCATTCACTACAGAGATCTATGGAGCCATCATGATGAAGAACCGTTCGGGCCTGCTAAGCGCCATCGTCTTCTCTCTCGCCGTCGCCGGCTGCGCCGGCATGGGCAAGTCGGCGGACACTGGGTTCATGTACAAGAACTTGGCGGTTGCCGACGGCAGCGCGACAGCCGGAGAAGGCCACAGTATTCTGTTCAAAGGCAGCCCGCTCTTGCTGTCAGGAAATGGCATCAAAGTCGGCGACCAACTGCGCGACGTGAAAGTTGCACAAACCGATCTTTCCTTGATCAACATCGTCCACACCAAAGGTGAAGGGAAAGTGCGGATCATCAGCGTCGTGCCCTCGCTCGACACCACGGTGTGTGAACAGCAAACGCATCACCTCAGCGAGAAGAACAAAGGGCTCGATAAGATGGTCGAACTCATTACCATCAGCGTCGATACGCCCTTCGCGCAAAAGCGGTTCGCGGAAGAAGCCAAGATCAACAATGTGACGTTCCTCTCCGATTATCGCGGAGCCGACTTCGGCAAGACGCATGGCTTGTTTCTGAAAGACCTGCACCTCCTGGCTCGAGCCATCATGGTCGTGGACAAACAGAACACCATTCGTTATCTCCAGATCACGCCCGAACTGGCGCAACTCCCCGACATGGAAGAAGCCTTTCAATTCGCCAGATCGCTGATCACGGCCAGCTAGTATGAGGAGGCTCAGGCTGAGGTTGAGGTTAAAGATCCTGAGAATGCGTGATTTCCTTGACCTTTACCTTAACCTAAACCTACTCTTCGCCTGATGGCTCATTACGACCTTCTCGTCATCGGCACCGGCCCTGCCGGCCAGAAAGCCGCGGTCCAGGGCGCCAAGCTCGGCAAGAAGGTCGGCATTATCGAGCGGAAAGAAGTCGTCGGCGGCGTCTGCATCAATACGGGCACGATACCCAGCAAATCCCTCCGCGAAGCGGTGCTGTATCTTTCAGGCTTCCGTCAGCGGAGTCTGTACGGAGCCGGCTACCGCCTGAAGCAGACGATTACCATCGAAGACCTTGCCTTTCGTGCCAACCACGTCATCAAGAACGAAATCCAGATCGTTCGGAATCAGATGGCCCGCAACCGGGTCGACATAATTTCCGGTTCCGCCAGCTTCATTGACCCGCATCGTCTGCGCATCGAACATACCACCGGCTCCGTCGAACACACCGCGGACTTTATCGTCATTGCGGTCGGGACCGAGCCGGCGCGGCCATCGGACATTCCG
>CAYNLM010000215.1:0-2864 GCA_964398045.1 uncultured Nitrospira sp.
AGGCTGAAGTGGTCGGCACCGTAAATGGGAAGCGGGTGCAGGCCAAGACCGCGACTCCGGAAATGTACGCCACGATCGATGCGCTCGTGGATCGCGTGGACGCCCAGTTCAGAAAGTGGAAAGAGCGACTGGTGAACCATAAGCCGAGCAAGATGAAACGGAGTCGAGTCTCACCGCGTCCATCCACGAAATGGGGACGCGAGGAATCTCATGAAATAGAGCGGCAGGCGGTACCGGTTCTCTCCGTTGCTCAGGCCCAGAAGCAGTTCCGCGCACAGGCTGCCGATCCGTTCATGCTTTTTATCAATGCCGAGAACGGAAGGGTGCATATGGTGCAGCGGATCTCGGGTGGTCGGCTCGCCATCGTGGAACCGTATGCCGAGGACGGTCACGTTCTGTCCGCTCTTCGCTGATGGACGAGAGGGCCGGAACAATTTTAATCACCCTGTTCACGCATCCCCATTCGAGCTGCCAGCACGCATAAGCTAAAGGACGATGGCTCGGCTTAATCTGGTCATCATCAGCGGGTTGTCCGGTTCCGGTAAGTCGCATGCTCTGAAAGCCTTTGAGGACGCCGGATACTTTTGCATCGATAACCTACCTCCGGCTTTGCTGCCTACGTTCGTTGAACTGTGCAATCAACAAAACGGTGAAATTTCGAATGTCGCTCTGGGTGTCGATGTGCGGGAACGAGTCTTCTTTTCCGATCTCGTCGGCATACTCGAGCGCGTCAAAGGGTTGGGGCATTCGGTGCATCTGCTCTTTCTCGAAGCTCGTGAAGAAGTGTTGGTCCGGCGGTTTTCAGAATCAAGGCGCCCCCATCCACTTCTTCCCCATCTGCCTGTATTGGAGGGTGTGCGATTTGAAAAGGAGCGGGTAGCAGAACTGCGTCGTCATGCCGATCGGATCATCGATACGTCCGATCTCACGGTGCATGAGCTCCGTGATCTCCTGACCAAGCAATTCAAGAGAGAGCCAACCGCCAGAAAGCTAACGATTTCGCTGCTGACCTTTGGATATAAATACGGTGTTCCGTACGACATTGATTTACTGTTCGACGTGCGCTTTCTCAAGAATCCCTTCTTTGTGCCAGATCTCAAGCCTCTTCCCGGAGACGATCCCAGAGTTCGAACCTTCGTGCTGACGGATCCCGATGCAATTGCGCTTATTGGGCAGCTTGAAGGCCTGTTCAAATTTCTCATTCCTCTGTTCGAGCGAGAGCAGCGCAGCTACCTGACCATCGCTATCGGGTGTACCGGTGGGCGACATCGCTCCGTCGCAGTCGCCGGGCGCCTACAAGAAAGCCTCTCAGCTTTGGGGTATGAAGTTGCGTTGAAACACCGAGATCTTCAGAAATCGTAATCGCCGCCGCGGGCAGAGCCAGTCCCGTACTCACCGAAAACCTGCTTCTTGGCGTTTCCTTGACAGGGTGAGCATATTGACTATACTTAGCCTTGTGCACGGTCGAGTCGGCTTTCCTAGGGCAAATTCTCAACGTGAAGAAGCGTAGTTCCTCCTCCAGACAAACGGGGATTAATACGAATCAAGTGTGCGACTTGTTCGATATCTCAAAGACCACTCTCTTTCGCTGGGAACGTCAGGGTCTGATCAGCGGCCCCCCTCGTGACTGGAGAAACTGGAGGCTCTACACGAGAAAGAATGTGGAAGAAATCAAGAAAGTTATTCGCGCGCGGAAGATTGTCGTGTAGAGTGGCAGGTAATACACATGCTGAGTTCATTTAAGAACATCTTTGAAACCGACATTGTCTCCTTATTGACTCCGCGGCGACAGCTCGTTGGGCTTGACATCGGGTCAAGCGCGATCAAGCTGGTCCAGCTGAAGGAGAGCAAGGGGCGCTACTTTCTCCAAAAGTTTGGTATTAAGCCCCTGGAGCCGGAAGTGATTGTCGATGGGACCGTGATGGATGAAGGCCGGGTCGTATCGGCCATCCGGGAATTGTTCGATGAATCGAATGTGAAGAACAAGCATGTAGCCATTTCCATTTCCGGCCATGCCGTGATTGTGAAGAAGATCAGTCTCCCACCGATGCCAGATGACGAGCTGGAAGGACAGGTGAGGTTGGCGGCAGAGCAGTATATCCCCTTCGACATTAATGAAGTGAACATCGATTTTCACGTGCTCCCGCCGGATCCCTCGGGAGACGCTCAGGCGGATATGTCCGTCATTCTCGTTGCCGCTAAGAAGGATAAGATTAATGAATTGACGGAGCTTGTGAAGGGCGCCGGTCTCGTACCGATGATCATGGACGTGGATGCGTTTGCGATTGAAAACATGCATGCCGTGAATTATCCCATGGCTTTGGATGAAACCACGGCGCTGGTGAATCTTGGCGCAAGCGTGATGAACGTCAATATTATCCGCGGCGGCGTGTCCTTGTTTACGCGAGACATTCCGTTGGGGGGAAACCGGTATACGGAAGCGATACAGCGCGAAATGGGAATGTCCTACGAAGAGGCTGAAGAATTCAAGAAGGGAGAACGTGCAAGCGAGAGCAGTGCCGCTTTGATGACGAACGTCATTGATAGTGTCAATGCCGAAGTGGCGTCGGAAATTGCCAGGACGGTGGATTATTTCAAAACATCGGCATCCAATGCTGAGTTGGATCGGGTGTTGGTCTGCGGTGGAGTGGCGAGGATTAAAGGACTGATTCAGCAACTCGGAGATCGGATGCAAGTCCCCGTGGAAGTGGCCAATCCATTCGGAGAAATTGACACCTCGGGAAGTGACCTCGACCAGGATACGCTGGCTGAAATGGCTCCATTGGCTGCCGTAGGAGTTGGATTGGCGTTACGAGCGGTTGGTGATCGATGATTCGCATAAACCTCCTTCCTGGGCCGAAGGG
>CAYNLM010000216.1:0-2776 GCA_964398045.1 uncultured Nitrospira sp.
GGCAAGGAGTACGTCGTCAAGGACGGCGACGTGATGAACTTCCTGTTCAACGTCTAAATGCAAACTTCCATTCGTCAATGTTCGTCATTGTTTGAGTGTGCCGTTTCATCATTGATAAATAACGGGTTGTCTGTTCTCCTGTGTTCACGATAGTTCATCGACATTCGTGAAGCGTGGGGGCACAATAGGGGGCATATAGCGCAGTGTCTTTTTGGAAGAGAGATAGATGCCCCCAAATAGCCCTCAAGCCCCCACCGGAGCGGAAGTCCCACCGGAAAAGCGTGCCCCTAGACGGGCCGTCAGCGACGCTGCCTTGCGTGGCGCAAAGCCCGCCGAAAAGGCTTACAAGATTTCCGCTGGTAACGGCCTTTACCTCGAAGTCACGCCGGGCGGATCAAAGCTTTGGCGCTGGAAGTATCGAATCGGCGGGAAGGAGAACCGCTATGCAGTCGGCAGTTATCCCGACCTCTCGCTCAAGGAGGCTCGCGAAGAAGCCGAGAACGCCCGCAAGCTGGTCAAACAGGGTATCCACCCTGCGCAACAGAAGCGCCTTGACCGCATCACGGCAGGGCTAGAGCAAGCCAATACCTTCGAGGCTGTCGCTAGGGAATGGCTGGCGTTGAAGGACTGGGAGGAGGTCACGAAGAAGCGGCGGCTCGATATGCTGCGGCGCGTGGTTTTCCCTCATGTCGGGAAACTGCCGATGCGTCAGATCGTCCCCGCGCATATCCTCGACATCCTCAACAAGTCGGCCAAAGCCAACGGCGCTTCGGTTGCTGCGGAGGCTCGGCGCACTATGTCGGCAGTCTTTGAATTTGCCGTATCCACTCTTCGCGCTGAGGCCGATCCCGTCTATCCGGTGCGCAAGGCATTACCGCCGAACAAGACGCAGCACAAACGGCCGCTTTCATCGAAGGAGATCGGCGAACTTCTGCGTGACGTCGATGGGCACGGAGGAGGCTATCAGATTCAATGCGCGTTCAATCTCATGTGGCTGACGCTGGCGCGCCCCTCAGAGGTCGTTGAAGCGGAGTGGTCGGAATTCGATCTGGACGCTGCCATATGGCGGATACCAGCCGAGCGCATGAAGAAGCGCAAGGAGCATCTGATTCCGCTACCCCTCCAAGCAATAAAGTTGCTGAAAGGAGTGCAGACGATAACTGGCGACCGGAAACATCTCTTCCCGCACCGCGACGATAGAACAAAGCCGATGGTTACAGCATCGTTTCGGCAGATGTTGAACGTACTAGGATGGTCGGGGAAGTTCAGCCCGCACGCTACAAGGACGACCGGCAGCACTCGCCTGAACGAGATGGGCTATTCCGCCGACTGGATCGAGCGGCAGCTTGCGCATGAGGAACCCAATGCCGTGCGGCGTACATACAATCACGCCGACCATCTCGCAAACCGTGCAACGATGATGCAGCGGTGGGCTGATCTCTTGGATTCGTGGAAGAGGGGCGAGAACAACGTTATCCTCCTCAGAGGTCAGGCCCTAGCCTGACGGCCTCTCGCCCCAAGAGTGGCGAACAGACACCGTTCCGTTGGGATTGCGGTGCTGGTGGTAGATTGCTTTATCATAAGAATCCCGCTACACGCTATCTCGCGTTACTTAATCCTATGCCTCCCGCGACAATAAAAAGCAGCGAAGTGACTTGGGCCGATCCAATTCGAGTGCGTTTTGGGTTTACCGGTCTGACGGAAGAGTATGCCGTTCCAATCATTCGCCAAATCGTACAAGATCAATGGCCGGAAATTCGACGTCCGACCCAATGTGTCTATGTAATCAGGCTACGGGGGCAGGTCGCGATTGCCTATCAGCACGCACATTCTCCCGTCATTTATATCGGAGAGGGGAATGCCTATGATCGGCTTTACAATCATGCCAATTGGATATCCTCTCTTCTGGTAAATGTCCCCAATCTAGAGATCGAAATTCATATTGCAGAAGTTGCACGAAAGAACCACACGGAACTCTATCAGTATATTGAAGCCGATTTAATCAAGTGGTTCCTCGATGACTTCGGAGTGCTGCCGTGGTTCAATCGTCAAAGAGAGCGCAGCAAGGAGGACCAGTATTCATACGAGAAGTCAGCGGAGCAGGAGCTAAGGCGACGACTCGGCACTGGCTCCGGGAATACCTTCCTTTGGGCCATCCGTCCGACACATAACAACAATCAGTACGAGCCGTATTGCAAGGGCGCGGCGCAGCCAGCTTGATGGCATTGGTCGTGGAGAGCGCCTTTCGAATCTCCGGTGGATAGGGAGTCTTGAACGCCGGGCAGCTATGCTGCGGAGCGGTGGCGCTCGTAATGTACCCCAGCACTGTTGAACACTACATCTGCGCTCGATCAACAGGCAGAAAGGTCTCAGCAAATGGAACGCCACGACACCGCAGCGCAAAACGCAATCGGCGTTTTTTCAGTCAATGATTTCTGCCAATGGGCCGGGATCGGCCGCACGGCGGTCTATGCCGAGTTGAAGGCGGGGCGGCTAACGGCCCGCAAATTCGGCCGCCGGACGATCATCCCGGTATCGGAGGCGGAAAGGTGGCTAGATTCACTGCCCGCAATTCAAGGTCGCGCAGTGCACTGAGAGGGAATCACTGACTAGAAAAAGCACCGGCAACCCCGGTGCTTTTTTGTTTCCGGGAACGCTCGGGCCTTACCGAAAAATCGATGCGAAATGGCTGCAAACTGCTGTTGCTTCCCGCTAGATTTACGTAAGCGCTCGGCCGATCCACCTGGGCGCTGCGAACTGAGCGTGCTATGAGGCG
>CAYNLM010000217.1:0-2718 GCA_964398045.1 uncultured Nitrospira sp.
GTCCCATACAGTGTGACCCCAGGAACGTGAGCAGGGACTCCCAACCCCTGGTTCGATGATGATGTTGCCCAGCGAGTCTTCGCGATCAGCTCGTGAATGGCGGAGTTTTTCAAGCGTTTCAAAGGTGACCTTCCGGATGAGTGGTTTGGGGGAGGCAGAAAGGACTCGCCACGTTCGACGGCGGAATGGCAGTCCTGGTCAGACTCATGGAGCGATTCGCGGGAAGGGTTGCGCTTGACCATCCGAATCCTCCAGTGCCAGATGAGTACGATCGTTTCCTGGTCGCGCTCAAGAAAGTGCTTGGAGAGGACTACCACACTGGGATCGAACGAAAAGACCTCCGCAGGAGACTCAGTAGCGAAGGCGGACGCGAGGATGTCTCGAAAGAACTGTGTCTCAAGATGCGCGAGGTGTTGAACGACGCATTCTTCTGCGCGGACTTTGTGCGAGATTGGGAGTCTCAGTTCAGACCGCTTGAGCAGAGGCTGAAGGACCTCGTTGCGCGACGTATGTCCGAACGATATGGATCGACCTGGTACGGGGAACACGTCGATGAGACGGCCAAGGCCCAGGTCGCAAAATACACGAGTGCTGACCCAGAATCAGCGTTTCGGCTTCCATCTGACTATCTCACTCTCGGGCTCTGCCTTCAGGTGATCAGAAAGGAGTTTTACCTCTTCGAGGCTGACTTCCTCGTCCCCCGCGGGGCTTCGGCCGGTTTCCACACAAGACAGGAAGTGGATTCCGCATTCAACCATATCAGTCGGATGCGAAACCGGTTCTTCGCGCACTCGGCGCCCGAGAGGGTGCGCCGGGAAGATGAGAGGCAGCTTGAGGTCTACCTGGAGCAGATGAACCGGTTGCTCTAGACCTGGGAATGTTGCAGTTTCCAAGAACGAAGGCACGGGGTCCGTGAGACCAGAGCCCCGCCAGCTGTGCGACTCTCCAACTCGAGCATGCGCCGCGAGACCGTAGTGCCGACCGACCCGAAATAGTCAGAGAATCGAACTGTTTTCCACAGCCTCCTGTTGGCTTTGTGTCGTGAGAAAACCCAGAGGAGTTGGACCGCCCCATGAATCCGGTCGCATAAATCCAGATGACGTGTAATCCCGGGGGAACTCAAGCCTGGTGCGCCAAGGCGGGACGAATTATCCTCAACTGTTTTCCTTTTCTCTAGCTTCCGCGCAGGATGCCAACCAGGCCGCCGACTAACCCTATGCCGAATACCCAGCGAGAGGGGCTTTCCGATGGAGAAACTCGCTACTTCAATTATTCGCTCCGGCTCGGCAAACGCTGCTGAAGGATGTCTTGGTTCACGATGTTCATCGGCGGCTCGCCTCGCGCAATCCGACGGATATTCTGGGCGACGATCTCCCCCATTCGCACGTAGACCTCTCGGGAGAATCCCGCCATGTGAGGAGTGACGACGACGTTCTCCAAAGCCCAGAGGGGATCCTCGGGGTTCGGCGGATACGTCCAGAAGACATCCAGTCCGGCCCCGGCGATCTTTCGTTGGACCAACGCCTCGTAGAGCGCCTGCTTATCGATGATCGGACCCCGCGCGACGTTCACCAGATGGCTGCTCGGCTTCATCCGGTCGAACCATCGACGGTCGACTAAGTTCCGGGTGCGATCGTTCAGCGGGACGTGAATGGATACGAAGTCCGAGTTTCGGAGTAGCGAATCAAGGCCTTCCTCCCCCGCCAAGGAGTCGACGAGCCTTGTCTCCTCCTCGCTCTTTCTAGCCGGATGTTCCGTGATCGCAAGTACGTTCATGCCAAAGCCCTTGGCGATCCGGGCAAGTTCCTTGCCGGTTGCACCCAGGCCAACGATCCCCAGGGTCTTTCCGCGTAGCTCCTCCGTAGGAGGCAGCCCCATACTTTTTTCGCGAAGGCTCCTCTGGGAAGCTTTGAACTTCTTCGCGAGGGCCAGAATCAAGAACATCGCGTGCTCCGCCACGGAGGGCGAGTTTTCGGCGGGCACATTGCATACAAATATTCCGCGTCTCGTCGCGTAAGCCAAGTCGACCCCGTCGACCCCCCTGCCGTGTTGCTGAATCAAGCGAAGCCGTGAGGCGACGTCAAGAATCTCCATTCCAATCGCTGCGGTCCCCAGGATCGCGACGTCGGCGTCGGAGAGTGAGGCAACGAGCGATTTCGTCGGGTCATGTCGCCTCAACTGAAACTCGTCGCCGGGAAGGAGGCGCTCAAGGACCTCCATGAAATAGCCAAAACCCGGACTCGCTTGCTGAACGACCAGCATTCTTTGACCGAACAGTCGCCCCAAGGCATTAAAGTGGCGCATACGGAGAGATCGCCCCAGAAGTTGGCTTGTCGAATCATCGGCCCAAGCTGTCCGCAAGGGGGAGATGTCTCGGTTGACCCGGAACAAGTTCTCCGGATTGTACGCGGCCTTCACTTTGGCGAGGCGCGCGAAGTTCGCCCCGTAGGACGCGCGGATGCGGTCCTCGCCTTCGTCGGCCGTCTCGAAGTTGACGTAGTGGCCGCCGGTGGAGAACGGGCGCAGGGCTTCCCAGGCGCCCCGAACCAGGGCCACCCATGCGGGCTATGCCGATTAGCCCGTCCGGATGGAGCCGAGAGCCTATGGAGAGGTCACGCTTTAGGAGTAGCCAGTCCAAATAAAGGGGACCGAACGCAACACCCCCGTCACCTTCTGCCCTATGACGGGCTACACGCGGCCAGCGCGGCGAGCACCTTT
>CAYNLM010000218.1:0-2656 GCA_964398045.1 uncultured Nitrospira sp.
TATCCGCAGTCGAAAACCCAGGAGCGAAGATGAATTTGAGCGCTTCCGCCTCGGACATGGTTTGCGCCTGATCCGGACGGACCAATCCGAGCTTCACCGCTTTGGCCCGAATCTTCGAGAGATCCAAACCCGCGCCGTCGTCTTCGACTTCAATGATGACGGAGTTCCCGCGATGCGCGGCGTGCAGATAAACGGTCCCGACGGCGGGCTTGCCCTTGGCAATGCGGTCGGCCGTGGATTCAATGCCGTGGTACACCGCGTTGCGGACCAGGTGAATCAGCGGATCGACCAGCCGCTCGACGACGCCCGTATCGACTTCGGTATGTTCACCCGAGGTGACCAACGAGACTTCCTTGTTCGAAGCGCGGGCAATCTCTCGAATCGCCCTGCGGAACCGCGTGAAGGGCGTTCCTACGGGAACCATGCGCGCCCGCGCTATTTCATCCCGCATGCCCAGCGTCAGCTGCTGCAACTGGCTCATGTCGTCGTGCGATCGCCTGATCGACCCGCTGAGCTGAGACATCGACTCGCTGATGTCGGCCGTCACCTCGCTGATGCGGCGCGCCAGAATGTTGAAATCATCATACTTGTCGAGTTCCAGGCTGCTGAAATCGCTGAGTCCTGGAAACCCCTGGGCAACGGACTCCGCTGGACCGCTGGGCGCGGACTGCTGAAATGTGAAGGTATGTTTCTCTTCAAACGATTGAACCGAATCGACCAACCTCGCCTTGCACGCCAAGACCTGCTGAGACAGCTGCTCCAGCACGCGCAGCCGTTGTTCCAATCGACCGCGGCCGATCACCAACTCGCCCACGAGATTCAGCAAGCGCTCCAGGCGGTCTCGGCTGACGCGGATGACTTCGCGATCTTCAGCCGACTTTCCGTCCGTTGTCTTGCTCTGGGTGTCGTCGAGGACTTGTTCGCCGACCGGCAGTGCCGCTGCAGCGCTTGGGTTCCCGGCCATCGTCTCTATCACGTCACCCTGTTCGAGGCGCTTCAGTTCTGACAGGGCAGCCGTAAATCGCTGCCGCGTGGCGGCCACAACGCTCGGATCCCGTCGCATCAAAACCCGCACGACGTCCACGGAACGAAGGAGCAAATCGGTATGTCCGGACTTCACTTGCAACCGGCCGTCGCGAACGGCGCCCATGAAATCCTCCACATGGTGAACGAGATCTCCGATGGATTGGAATCCCACGGTATAGGCCGAGCCCTTCAAGGTATGAGCCGTTCGGAACAGCTGATTGATCAGCTCCCTGTTCTGTGGATCCTTGTCCAATCGAAGGAGATTGGCCTCCAACGTTTCGAGATATTCCTGAGCCTCCGGCGCAAAGTAGGAGAGCACTTCGGGATCCAGATGAGGCACGAGATAGTCGTCCGCACAATTCGTCGGCTGCTCCACTTCGACCGCCGTTGCCGGCACGGTCATCGGGGCCACTACGTCCGGTGCCGGAGCCGCCGCGGCAGCCGGAAGAATGACTGATTCGCCTTGAGACAACTGCTTCAGCCAACCGAGCACCGCCGGAATCTCACTTTGAAGCCGTGCTGCGTGGGCTGGATCCCGACGAAGCAGCAGCCGAATCAGCCCTACGGCCCGGGACATGACCTGCAGCATCGCGCGGCTCAGCCCGGTTCGACCCTCACGCACCGCGACCATGCAGTCTTCCATGGGGTGAGCAATGTCGCCGATGACCTGGAATCCAACGGTATAGCTCGAGCCTTTGAGGGTGTGCGCGGTTCGGAACAATCGATAGGCGGCGTCTTCGTCGCCTGCATTGGTTTCCAAAGTCCGCACCAAGCCGTCGATGGTGTCCAGATACTCTTCCGCTTCCGGCACGAAGTACGACAGTACTTCCGCATCCAAAACAGGAATGACATAGTCCTGATTCAGCGCTGGCGACGCCGGCGCAGGGGACGGCTCGGACGGAGCCGCAGCGACCAGTCCCTCGGAGGATGCCAGGCACCGATCCACGCCGGTCGGATCCTCAGGCCCCCCCTGGCCGATGGATCGGACGTGGGATTCTATCTCGTGAACGAGTTCCCGCATGGCACCGACAGCCCGTAGCCACTCAACGTCGGGAATCATCATCGCTTGCTCAAGCAGAGCCTCCAACCGCTCCGCTAGTCGCGCAATGCTGTCATAGCCGTACAAGGCGGCAGCCCCGCGAATGCGGTGAGCTACAATATAGTGCTCTTGTAATGGCTGTGCAGCAGGAACGCTCCCGTCCGAGGGGTGAAGGGCGGCGGTCAGAACATTCATCCCGTCTGATGCTTCCGCGACAAAAATGCTGACGAGATTTTGTTGGTCGAAATCCGAATCCATCGCTGCCTCTTCAGGCCCGGAGCATGTCGATCATTCTCCGGGTCATCGACGCCGTTAGGCCAACTTGAATTGCGCAACCGAGGCCGTCAGACTTTCGGCCAGTTTGGCCATGTCTTCGACGGTCGCTCGCGCCGAGTCGGTGGCCTTTTGAGTCGCGACGGCACCGCCCGTGAAATCCTTAATCGACCGGCCCACCTGGTCGGTGGAGGCGGTATGATTGGCCGCTGAAGACGCCATGGCCGTAGACACCTCTGCCGCGCGTTGGGCAAACGTCGAAATTCCATTGAACACGTCACCGGTCCGAAGGGCGGCGGCCGAGCCGGATTCCACAGC
>CAYNLM010000219.1:0-2609 GCA_964398045.1 uncultured Nitrospira sp.
ACCAACCCACCCATACCACCCAGGTGGAAAGCGTCGTCAGCGTGAAGGCGTTCGTCGGGAATACGGACGAGCGCTATGACACCTATACCGAAGACTTTTCAAATATTCCTTTGAGCAATTATCCCCCTGAAGGCCTGGCGATGGGAGTGAATGGGTTCTCCCATCAAACGCTGATTGGGGGTCCGGGGAGAGAAGGAATCTTTGGCCGTGATGGAGACGACAAAGAATATGGCAATGGCGGCGACGATTCGCTGTCCGGCGATCTCGGCCACGATTTTCTCTCCGGGGGAGATGGGAACGATACGCTGATCGGCGACCGGCTAGATGATGTTTCTCCAAGCGAACCGTATCCCGAGGCACCGATCCGCGGCGCCCTTGACGGGAAAGATTTCCTCGACGGGGGAAACGGGAACGATCTCTTAGGTGGTGGAGGGAACGATGATCGGCTGATCGGAGGTTCTGGGAACGATGCGTTGTGGGGCGACGTGTACACGAATGGCCGTGTGATTCAACAGAACCCCGATGGGAGCGTCGTGATCCAATATCTCACGGGGGTACTTCGTCCTGGGAACGACGTGCTGGAGGGGGGCGAGGGGCAGGATTATTTGGATGGCGGCGAGGGGAACGACCAATTAGAGGGCGGCGGCGACGATGTGCGCAATGCAACGTGCCTCGTAGGGGTTGGCTAGGGCCTTGACAGTACAGGTCTCACCCGTCTAGAGTGCGCGCCTTCAGTGGTATGGAACACGAATAAAATGGAAGCATTTCCTGCATCGCGCGGCATCACTGTAACGAGGAAGCACATGAAACGCCTTCTTGGTCTTTTTCTTGTGGTGCTATTGGTATGCGTCACACCCCAGCTAGCAGCGTGTGGGGAACTGGCACCATACCCAGTTAAGGATTCGGGCATGATGGCTCCAGATACGGGCCACGCAGTGTGGCTTGATAATGTCCGCCTGCTCTTTAATGGCTATAGCGGTGTGGAATATTCACCGGACGACGCCAACAAGGTTCTACGATTTCGGGATGCCGGTTATTACATTTGGGATACGGAGAAAGGGACGGTGCAGAGGGATGCCAGCTTCGATGACAAAGGGAAAATCTGTGTCCATGGCGATTATTCGTCCTACATTCGACGTGCGAAGGATGATGACAAGACATTCCTATTGGTTTCGGGAAAGAAGGGCGAAGAAATCGAACGGCCGTACCCAAAACTCCATTGGTTCAACCCGCTCAGTTGCCGATACTCCGACACCAAACCGTTTTGGATTGTCGAGGGGCATCGAACTGTCCCCTTGTTGGAGGAGCACGGCTACCTAGACCTCGGGACCCTCAGCCCCCCCCAGCCGGATCCTCTCACGCTCCGGCTCGAAAACCCCAACCCAGCCATCAGCTTCTATTCCGTCGAAGCCAGGAAGAATCTTCCGTTGCCGATCGGGCAACTTGAGGCGCGTGTCCCCCAAGTTGAGTATGTCCCATATAAGAATGTCTATCTGATCTCCGGGCTCCAATATTTTGACAGCGCGAAAGGACTCTTGCAGCCTGCTTGGCCGGATGATGTGCCGCTGAGAGTCTGGTGGCTGAGTCCCGATGGGACAATGAAAAAAGAGGCGCTACCAAAGTTGCCGTGGAGCCATGGTAACGCTTTCAGTTTCCTGCCAACGCGCAAAGGGTTGCTTCTTATCAAGCAGTCACCCAGCGGACCGAAGCGACTTGGGGAAATGGGTGGATACCTCGTTCAAGGGCAAGAAGTGAAAAGTATTGTGGCAGGAGCACTTCGGAAGGTAGCCATTTCACCGAATGGTTGTAAGGTCGCTGTGATCAATGATTCGTATGCGGACAAACCACGAGCTGAACGTACATCTCTACAAATGATTCAGCTTTGCCAAGGAGACTGACAATGGCTCTACCGACCGGATTGAACGAGCTCGCGAAACTCACGCTCTTGGCCAGTGATGACTCCTATTTCTCGTCACAATTTCCTGTTCTTGAGAGAAGTCTGCTGCAGCCTTTACCGGATACGCCTTCCAACAATCTCTTTCCTCAATACGACATTGTTCCGGCTTTGTCTTTCCGTGAAGACTTTCAGCGTTCAGTAAACACGACGGGCTTCAAATTCATCGCGTTCAGAAACGATGCGACCAATGAAGTGATCATCGCGTTCGGTGGAACTGACGGCGTGAATCCACAAGATTGGGCTGCCAATGTTGAGCATTTGGGATGGAACCAGTGGGAGAACGGTGGGCGAACCGCTGTCTTCACCTATCTGAATGGCTTAAGAAACGTGGACGGAAATACGTTCACTGGAAAGATTCATTTCACCGGGCAGAGTCTCGGGGGCGCCCTCGCTCAGTATGCAACTTATGAATATGTTCAAGCTCAACAAGCGATCGCTTCCGAGAACAATACAACATTCGACGCTTCACGGATTACTCTCACCACCTTCAATGCCCTCGGTGGGCAACTCGGGTTGCAGCGAAATAGTCCGGGATTCAATTTGGCCGTTCTCAACAGCCTCGGTGCTTCTGCTCATTTTGTGATCGACGGCGATCTGGTGAGCCGGCTTGGCGGCGGGCATGTGGGTGGACCCGTGTATCAACTCGATTACG
>CAYNLM010000220.1:0-2432 GCA_964398045.1 uncultured Nitrospira sp.
CACCTGTACACCGATGAGGGCAAGCTGCGAAACTTCGTAAACATCTACTTGAACGACGAAGACATTCGATATCTCAAGAAGGACGACACTCCGCTTCACGACAACGACGTCATCAGCATCGTACCCTCCATCGCAGGCGGTTCCTTCCTCCGATGTATCTGTAGCTAGCCTGGGCTGGTCCCGCACCGCGGGATCGAATCCCGGGCGCTCTTCACCCGAGAAAACGAATCAGCGAAACAAGCTGGATGCCCAAGGGAAGACGCTCGCCGCGCCCGGAAGGCAATTTTCAGGAATCCAGGAAAAGGTGAAAAGAGAATGGCTACAGTATTGGAAGCTCCGACGGCGCAATTGAGCAAGGAAGAAATCCTGCGTTACAGCCGGCACCTGATCATGCCGGAAGTGGGCATGGACGGCCAGCGCAAGCTGAAGCAGGCCAAGGTGCTTTGCATCGGCGCGGGTGGCCTGGGTTCGCCCCTGGCGCTGTATCTCGCCGCCGCGGGCGTGGGCCACCTCGGCATCGTGGATTTCGACGTGGTGGACTTCACCAACCTGCAGCGGCAGGTGATTCACGACACCGACGACGTGGGACGGCACAAGCTGCAATCGGCCAAGGAAACCATCGCCGACATCAATCCCAACGTGGAAGTGGTCGGCTACGAGACCCGGCTGACCTCCGAAAACGCCCTGGAACTTTTCAAGGAGTACGACCTGGTGATCGACGGCACGGACAACTTCCCGACGCGGTATCTTGTGAACGACGCCTGCGTGCTGCTGGGCAAGCCGAACGTTTATGCCAGCATTTTCCGCTTTGAGGGCCAGGCTTCGGTCTTTTACGCCAAGGAGGGTCCGTGCTATCGTTGTTTGTATCCGGAACCGCCTCCGCCGGGGCTGGTGCCCAGTTGCGCGGAGGGCGGGGTGCTCGGAGTTCTCCCCGGAATCATGGGGAGCATTCAGGCGCTCGAAACGATCAAGATGATTCTGGGCAAGGGCCGTCCGCTCATCGGACGACTGCTGCTCTTCGACGCCCTGAACCTGAAGTTTCGCGAACTGAAGCTGCACAAGAATCCCGACTGCCCGGTCTGCGGAAAGAACCCGACCGTCAGGACGCTGATTGATTACGAACAGTTCTGCGGCATCCGGGGAGAGGAACACGTCGAGATGACCAGCGTGCCGGAAGTCACTCCGGTGGAAGTCAAGAAGTGGATGGACGAGAAGAAGGAGTTCGTGCTCATTGACGTCCGCGAGCCGCACGAGTTCCAGATTTGCCGCATCCCCGGGTCGGTATTGATGCCGCTTGGCGAAGTGCCCAGCCGCATGAACGAGCTGAACTCGGCGGATGAAATCGTCGTCCACTGCCGCTCGGGCATGAGGAGCGCCAAGGCGGTGGAATTTCTCATGAAGTCCGGCTTCCGCAAAATCCACAACCTCAAGGGAGGAGTGCTCGCCTGGTCCGACCAGGTGGATCCTTCCATGCCCAAGTACTGATCTCTCCACAAGCTCAGGCCGGAGCGGATGGCGTCCCCTCCGGCCTTTTTGTTTTTGGTGTAACTCTGCGCGGCTCCGTTCCCTGGTGCGCCAGCGCCGGAGGGTTCAATGAGTGTCTATTCGTGCGCCAATGAATTTATCGGGCAACCGTATTTTGCGTGGTCCAGCACGCCTTTGACAAGTCACGGCGGTCAGGCCGATTTCACAGTCCTGAATTCCATAATACTTTGGACACGCCCCGCACTCGATCTTGCTGGCGCTGTCTTCGGCCGACCAGACCTCCACCTTATTGGGGTCAGCTTTGTTCACCACGATCCTCCCCTGGTATGCCGACGGCAACGCCCGAACATCGAATGCATCAGGTGAGTAGCGCACAACTGCGAATCCTTCGCCGTATCCAGCGTAACCCTCTTCGAAAGCCAGGAAGAGCATGCCGGCCTCGGGAGAAGTACACAAGTTGGCGACCTCCACGATCCGGTCACCCTCGCCGCCCTTGGTAAGCACCTTCATCGAATACTTCTTTGACTCCTGACCGCGCTTAACGATGATCGTGCAGTTGTAGTCGTCCAGCTCCACTCCTGCCCGGGGATGCTCGATAATAGTGATCGTGGTGTTCGGGCCAATGGCGAGTTTCATCCGCACGATGGTCTGACCTGGCAGGATGATTCCATCTGGTCCCCGGCGCGGGTCTTTGGGGGCAATCCCTTTGTGGATGCTCCGGCACTCCGGCGCAGAGACCGCCGCCGGCGTCTGAGATGACAAGCTGGGCGGCATCGCGGCCAATCCTAGCAACGCCGTAAACAAACCTGTTTTGCGAAGGAACTTCATCATTGGAGCAAAGTGGCTCAGAGTGTCGCCGGCTGGCGCATCAGACCCTTTGGCTCTGCGGTTTAGTTCCGCCCGGTGATAGCTCCGCCCGTGCATGGAAGCAGGATAACACCGCGCCG
>CAYNLM010000221.1:0-2332 GCA_964398045.1 uncultured Nitrospira sp.
GTGGTTGGAATTCGGTGTGGCGCACTCTCCGGTAACATGAAGGTATCGTTTCAGGTGGCAAGGTCAATTGGCTGATCGATTGGTTTTGTGGCGAGCGTCTGCCAGCCATCGACTTTGCGCATGTTGATCTGACCGGAAGCAAGCAGCGCCCAGAACAGCATGGCTGCGGTGTCCGCGGAGGGCAGCACAGTCTGCGTCTTGATCCGCCGCTTGAACTCCTCGTGCAGCCGCTCGATCGCGTTCGTTGTTCGCGCGCTGCGCCATTGGCTCGGCGGCAGGCGTGTGAAGGCGAACAGACGGTCGCCGGCTTCCTCCAGGCTGTCGGCGACGGCACGGTGTTTGAGCCTCCATTTGCGGATGAAGGCTTTGCGGCGCGATTCGATCTCCCCGCGCGTCGCCGCGTAGATCATGTCGTTGTAATCGGCGGTGATCTCGTCGTGCAGGCGCTCGGGCGCGTGCGCGAAAAGGTTCCTATGCTTGTGGACCGTGCAGCGCTGGACCGGCACGCCGTCCCAGACGGCGGCGATGGCCTTGTCGAGCCCCGCCGCGCCATCGACGATGAGGAACTCCGGCCGGCGCAAGCCACGGCCAACGAGATCGTCGAGGACAGTGCGCCAGGCCTCGGCGCTCTCGCCGCCCATGCTCGAAGAGAGCTCATAATGCCGGGTGTCTGACCTTCGAGGTGACGGTCACTTACACATTCCACCCGCTCGTCGGCCAATCTGTGCTCGTTGTTGGCGATACTGAGCACGCGGGTACTCGCCATCTGATCATCCGCAAGCCAGGTGATGGAGCAAAGTGCCTGCTCCCCGAATGGATGACCCTCCCTGCCGCAGGAGCGATTCGGACCGTATCCCGTCCACGCCTTTCTGTGAATCGGCTTGTCGAGCTGCGGGCGATGATCGACAGACTCATGGCTTCCTCCTCCGGGATGCATGGTCCTGGAGGAGAGAGCAATGAGACGATGGATGCCACCCGAACCGAATCTGTTCGAGACACCAATGCTGAACGAACTGCCGCCCCCTCAACGAACGGCGGCACTGGAGCTGCTGAAGGCACTCCTGACAGAGGTGATGTGCGTCGCCGAAGCAGGGCGCGGCGGGATGGGCGATCAGGAGGCGGGCGATGACCAAGATCACGCCTGAGCATCTGGCGCGCAACGCCATTGTCTATATTCGTCAGTCGTCGCATCATCAGGTCGTCAACAATCTTGAGAGTCAACGGCGCCAATACGCGCTCGTCGCTCGCGGGCAGCAGCTCGGTTGGAGCGACGTTCAAGTCATCGACGACGATCTCGGTCGCTCCGGCAATGGCATGGCCCGGCCAGGTTTCGAAAGACTGCTGGCGAGAATCTGCGAAGGTCGCGTCGGCGCGGTCCTCTCGATTGAGGCATCCCGACTCGCGCGGAATGGACGAGATTGGCATACACTGCTGGAATTCTGTGGACTGGTTGGCACGCTGATCATCGATGAGGACGGCATCTACGATCCGCGTCAGTCAAACGATCGGCTGCTGCTCGGCATGAAAGGAACCATGAGCGAGATGGAGCTGTCGATGTTCCGGCAGCGTTCGTCCGAGGCCAGGAGCCAGAAGGCCAGACGCGGGGAGCTCTTTACGATCGTAGCGGTCGGCTATTTTAAGACCGATGACGACCGGATCGAGAAGGATCCCGATCGCCGAGTGCGGGAAGCCATCGATCTCGTGTTCCACAAGTTCGCGGAGCTGCAGAGTGTCCGACAAGTGCTCCTCTGGATAAGGCAGGAGAGGATCCTGTTGCCTGTCGTGGTTCACGAGTTGGGCAAGCGATCAATCGACTGGAAGGCGCCCGTGTACCACACGATCCATCACATCTTGACAAACCCAGTCTATTGCGGAGCCTACGCCTTCGGCCGGCGGGGTACAACGGTGACGATCGAGAACGGACGTAAGCGGACCTGTCGCAGCACACGCCGCAATTGGAAGGACTGGGACGTTTTGATCAAGGGGCACCACGAGGGGTATGTTTTGTGGGAAGAATTTCAAAGGAATCAGCGCCTGATTGCCGATAACGCAAACCGAAGAAGTAACTTGGGGCGTGGCTCGATTCGTCGGGGCGAGGCCCTGCTCGCGGGTCTTTTTCGATGTGCCCGCTGCGGGAGAAAGTTGAAGGTCGCTTACAGTGCCAAGGGCGGGCCGGCCCAACGCTACGTTTGCGGCGCTTTCAGCGACAGGGTCGAGGGCGGATGCATCGCGTTTGGGGGTATGCGGATTGATCGCGCGGTCGCCCAAGAAGTTCTTGATCGACTGCAGCCACTCGGCATCGAGGCTGCGATCGCAGCCATGAATGATCATG
>CAYNLM010000222.1:0-2290 GCA_964398045.1 uncultured Nitrospira sp.
GTATGCCTATGATCCCGCCACGGACACCTGGGTTGAGCGTGCGCCCATGCCGACCGCTCGCGGCGCCTTGTCGGTCACCGCGCACGAAGGGAAGCTGTACGCCATCGGCGGCTACGAGGGGAAGGCCAATAGCGCGGCGGTCGAGGTCTACGACCCGGCGCGCAACGCCTGGACCTCAAGAGCGCCTCTGCCGACCCCACGCGATCATCTGGCGAGCGCGACTGTTTCGGGAAAGGTCTATGCGATCGGCGGACGCGTAAATGGTAACTATCGACGGAATCTCTCCATCACGGAAGTGTACGATCCCGTCACGGATCGATGGACCCGCGCCCCGGATCTCCCGACTGCCCGCAGTGGCATCACGGCGTCCGAGGTGGGCGGGAAGATCTACGTGTTCGGGGGTGAAGGGGCGGACGGCACGTTCCGTGAAAACGAGGCGTATGATCCGGCGCATGATGCCTGGCAGACGATGGCGCCGATGCCGACCGGGCGCCACGGGCTCGGGTCGGCGGTGGTGCAGGGCCGCATTCACGTCATCAGTGGCGGGCCGACTCCCGGAGGCTCCTTCAGCGATCTGAACGAAGTCTTTACACCGCCGGCCGGCCGCTAGGGGTGAGTTTACACTATCCCCTCATTTCGGTCGCAAGCGGAGCACGGCAAGCGACCGGGCTTCCAGATCATACTGAGCGCCGCCTCTTAAGAGCGTCACCCGCTTCTCGGTCAACTGCGCAACGGCCGTGTCCAACAGCGGTTGCCACCGCACCCCGGGCTTGTGGGCGGGCAGGACGAAGGGCCGCGGCTCGTGGTGCGCGTTGAGCAACATGAGGAAGGTCTCGTCCAGCAGCGGCTTGCCTTCCGGGTCTTTCTCGTCGATGGCATCGCCGGCCAGCCGAACGCCCAGGCAGCGGACATACCCTTTGGCCCAGTCTTCGTCCGTCATCTCCTTCCCATCGGGTCGCAGCCAGGAGAGATCCTTGACCTCCGCGCCACGGATCCGGCGGCCTTGAAAGAACCGGCGGCGCCGGAAGACCGGGTGGCGCTGCCGCAGCACGATCAGGCTTTTTGTAAAAGCCAGGAGTGCCTGCTGGGGTTTGCTCAGCTTCCAGTCGACCCAACTGATCTCATTGTCCTGGCAATAGGCGTTGTTGTTGCCTCGTTGCGTCCGCCCCATCTCATCGCTGCCGCAGAGCATCGGCACGCCTTGCGACAAAAGCAGCGTGGCGAGCATGTTGCGCTGCTGTCGTGCGCGCAGGGCGACCACCGACGGTTTCGTCGTCGGTCCCTCCACGCCGCAATTCCAACTGAGATTGTCGTCCGTGCCGTCGCGGTTCTCTTCGCCGTTGGCGTCATTGTGCTTCCGGTCATAGGACACCAAATCCTGCAAGGTGAATCCGTCATGCGCGGTGACGAAATTGATGCTGGCGTGGGGCCGACGGCCGCCGCCTTCGTAGAGATCGCTGCTTCCGGACAGCCGATACGCCAGCTCGGCGACCTGTCCACCGTCGCCTTTCCAGTAGCGCCGGATGGTGTCGCGATATTTTCCGTTCCACTCCGCCCAACCGTGCGGAAAGTTCCCCACTTGATAGCCGCCTTCCCCCAAGTCCCAGGGTTCGGCGATCAGCTTCACCTGCGAGAGCACCGGATCTTGATGAATGATGTCGAAAAACGAGCTGAGGCGGTCCACGTCGTGGAGTTCCCTCGCCAGCGTAGAGGCGAGATCGAAGCGGAAGCCGTCGACGTGCATCTCGAGCACCCAGTATCGCAGGCTATCCATGATGAGTTGCAGCACTCGAGGATGGCGGACGTTCAAGGTATTGCCGCAGCCGGTGTAGTCTTGGTAGTAGCGCGGCTGGTCCGGAACCAGCCGGTAATACGACGCGTTATCGATGCCGCGAAATGACAACGTGGGGCCAAGCTGATTGCCTTCGCCCGTGTGGTTGTAGACCACGTCGAGGATGACTTCGATGCCCGCATCGTGAAATGCCTTGACCATCGTCTTGAACTCCCAGACGTGCCGGTTGTGACCCGCGCTGGCGTAACGAATGTCCGGGGCGAAAAACCCGATCGAGTTGTAGCCCCAGTAGTTGGTGAGGCCCCGATCGACCAAGTGTTTGTCGCGTATGAAATGATGGACCGGGAGCAATTCGACGGCCGTGATGCCCAGATGTTGGAGATGCTCGATGACGGCCGGAGTGGCCAGTCCGGCATAGGTGCCGCGCAAGTGCTCCGGGATATCCGGGTGCCTGGCCGTAAATCCATGCACGTGCAGTTCATAGATCACCGTGCGGTC
>CAYNLM010000223.1:0-2248 GCA_964398045.1 uncultured Nitrospira sp.
CCCTGGGCACGTTCCTCGTGAACCTCGCGCAGGCGATCGCGGACTGGGGGATGAAGGCCCTGGGGGCGGTCGTGAACGCGGCCGTGGCCGTGGCGAACAAGATTGCCCAGGCCGTCAGCGAATTCGTTAGCGCCTTCATCAACTTCGTCTTGGCCGGGCTCCGCGCATTACTTGACCCTGTGATTCAAGCAGTGTCTGGGATGATTCGGGACTTCCAACTGGGAATCGTAGGAGCCTTCCGGGGAATGAACGGAACTACCACCGCCGATGCGCTTGTTGCCGCGTTGGGGGGTGTCCTGTTCGGAAGCCAACTTCTGTTCACGCTCTTGCTCGTGACAGTGGGTGTCTCTGTGGCGGAGAAGCTAACCATGATTGGCTCGGGCGGTCTCGGCGCCCTCGTCCTCAATACCATCGTTCCTCTGATGAAGGACCTCTTGATCTCCGCTCTGATCGGGATGGCGATCGTTCAAGTCCTGAATAGTGCGCTGCCTGCGGATGATCAGCTGACTTCCCTGGTACCCGCGCAGTTCGCTAATGCCGCGAAACTGAGCTTCGGCTTCGGGTCTTTCTTCGAGAAATTGGGACTGTATATCGCTGCGAAGACTCGAGACTTCGCAAGCCTACCCTCCATCGAGAACGCACTCCGCTGGGCCGTATTTTCCTTCTTCCTTCTCCTGGCACGGTCCGCCATTCAAGCATCAGGTATGCCCACTGTTCAGGCGGATGCCTCCCTCGTTCTGCTGGATGGCGTGGCGGTCTATACCACCTTCTTCGTCGCCAAACCGGCTCTCGGAAAGGCCAAGGGTCCATTGAGCCGGTTCTATCCGCTGATGTTCCCGGTGAGTGAGGTCGTGAATGCCGCTGGCATGGTGACCGCCGTCGTAAACGTTATCGGGGACACGGCCTCTCTTGGGGCGGCGACCGGAGCATGGTAGACGGGATGGAGGCCGATCGTGAGAGGTGGCGAACGCGGCTCATTATCTTCTCGACCGCCGCGTTCGTCGTCTTTGTGCTCTGGATTGCTTCGACCCCATTCAGCTTTCTCGGCCTGCTCGCCATATCCTTTCCAATCATTGCTCTCATCTATATGGCGTCCGTGAGCGCATCTCGAGCCTATCCGCGCGTGCCCCGCTCCAGCTCTGAGAACAGTAGATGGGGATCTCTCACCCGACGGCTCCCGGCTGCGTTGGTCGGCGTTGGCTTCCTCTGGCTAGCCGCCGCCGGCTTGCTGTTCGTCGCTGCAGGCGATTGGAAGTTTGGCGTCTTTGGACTTGCCATTGCTTTCGTCTTCTTAGTGACCGCTTTTCCCGGCAGGTTGACCACATGGAAAATCGGCATCATGTGCGCGGGCCTTGTCGTCGCCTCCATCATGTTCGTGCTCTAGCCTTCGGGTTTGTGCCCCTCCCTCCGAGTTCCCCTGCAGGAGAGACCTCTGCATGGGAGATTTGTCCCTTCATCGACGCTATCCTCGTCACACCCTTGATATTTCGAGATGAATTGTAGGTAGGTGAATCCGCACTGGATGTGCTGGGACCATGAACCGGGGCGAACCCATCTACAGGCCGCGAGCCCCCTGCGAATGCGTGCCACCAGGGCCGTCGGGCTGGCCTTCTTGGTCCCGGCCATAGGCCTAGGGCTGTACTTATGCGCCAATCCGATTGTCGGCGTAAGGTCCAACGGTATGCTCGATCTGTTCCGCTTTCTAGCAGCATTTCTACTTGGCTCGGCGGCAGCAATCGGCATTCTCTGCGTTGCAGTCCTGCTGCGACTGGGGCCCCCAATCGTTTACTCCAGCGGGATTGACGTTCGCGACCACTTCTTGTTCGCCGTCATCCTCGGCCGAACGTATCATTCTTGGGAAGAATTCCGAGCACTGGAAATCAAACGAGTTGCCGTCGACAGCCGAGAGGTGAGGCGAGTCGTGATGCGACGTCAACACGGCCCCGGCATAGCCTTCGACGAGACAGACTACGGGCCCGAGTTCGTCGATATCCTGGAGAGCCGATTGCGTCTCCTCCCCGGAATGAGGGTGGACACGATCCCGTAGGGGAGCCAGCCAGAATCGCCGCAACTCGTTTCCCGAGGCTACTCAATCGGCGTGCACGAGCGGTCCTCCACTCCGTCCACGAGCCGTCGTAGTCACTGAAGACCGGACAGCCTAGGATGTACTAGCGCGCGATCTCCGTCAGGGACGACCTGCCGAAGACCGCCCTGTCCGACAGCGTGGCCGCCGTCTTCGCACGAACGC
>CAYNLM010000224.1:0-2202 GCA_964398045.1 uncultured Nitrospira sp.
GAGAGGACCAGTTGTATTTTTCGCTGCTGGCAAATGACAGCGTCTCCGCAGACGCGACGGTGACGCTCTCGGCCACGCTGGTCGATGCGACCGACCAACCCACCCATACCACCCAGGTGGAAAGCGTGCTCAGCGTGAAGGCGTTCGTCGGGACGACCGATTTGCGGTATGGGACCTATGTAGGAGATTGGTCGTCGATCACCGACCCGACGGCCGGTGTGGCGATGGGAGTCGGGGGCGATGACGTGCTCTGGGGCGGGCTATGGGATGTGTGCCAGAAAAGTCCTGTTGACGACGAGCTTGTCCAGGTTTACAGTGCGTGCCTTCAGTGATGTTGAAAACAAATAGCATGGAATGCTTCTGAGTTAGTGCGAGGCTACACCGATGAGAAGAACTCTGAGACCAAAACGGACGCTGATCGTCGTGCTGCTTGTGATGGTGGTGAGCCCGCCGCTGGCGGTCTGTAGTGAGCTAACCACTTATTCAATAAAGGATTCGGGCATCTACGCCGAAGATGCCGATCTTGTCTGGCTAGATAATCATCGCGTCTTGTTTCACGGCTACAAGATGGTGGAGCAGGCTAAGACCCAGAAAGAGGTCCATCGCTACTTCGATCGTGGACTGTATCTGTGGGATACGAAAACAGGCCTGATTGAGCTGTTTGACACGTTTGAGGAACGAAAGGATGGACTCCAGCTAAAAAGCCAACTGTGCGTGCATGATGGAGTTCTCACCTATGTCAACCGTGGGATGGTGATTACAGGAAAACGAGGCCAAGAGACTAAAACGCCTTTTCCTAAACCTGCACACTGGTTCAACCCGCACAGCTGCCGCTATTACGACACGAAACCGTTTTGGATCGTCGAGGGCCATCGGACGATTCCGCTCTTAGAAGAGCATGGCTATCTGGATCTGGGATCCGTGAGTCCCCCACAGCCAGATCCGCTAACGCTCCGGTTCGAGAACCCCAACCCAGCCATCGGCTTCTATTCCGTTCCAGCCAAGAAGAGTGTCACCCTGCCGGTAGGGTGGCAGGAGGTTGGATTTCTTCAGGTGCACTACGCGCCATTCCGCGATGCCTACTTGCTCTCCGGGTTCCAGTACTATGACGAGCAGCGAGGCTTCTTGCCGGCCTGGCCTCGTGACACGCCACATAGGGTCTGGTGGCTTAGCCCCGATGGAACCGTAAAGAAAGAGGAACTCCCCAATGTATCACCGGTGCAGGGCGGGTGGCCCGGAATGCTTCCTATTCGAAATGGCCTCTTTGTATTGGCCGGCTACTCAAAGAATATGGGTGATCCTGGTACGTCCGGGGGATTTGTTGTTCGAGACCAGAACGTTCAAAAGGTTGTAATTGGTGGACTTAGACGAGCAGCAGTGTCTGCAGACGGCTGCAGGGTGGCAGTCGTGAACGACACGTACGAGAACAAACCGGTGGCGGAACGTTTACGATTGCAAATCATTCAGCTTTGCCAAGGAGAGTAATCATGTCCCTTCCAAACGGATTGAACGACCTTGCGAAACTCACACTGCTCGCCAGCGACGAGTCGTATTTCTCGCCAGATTTTCCAGTTCTTCTAGGAAGTGTGCTTGAGCCTTTGCTAGATACGCCTTCCTACAATGTGGATCCGAAATACGACATCTTGCCAGCGCGAACGTTTGTGGTCGATCGTACGTTTGTAGACGACAGCACGGGGTTCAAAGCAATTGCGTTCAAGAATGTCGGAACGAATGAGGTGATTCTCGCGTTTGGCGGAACGGATGGAACAAATGCACAAGATTGGGCATCGGATCTTGAGCACCTGGGGTGGAACCAGTGGGCAGTTGACAACGGCAGGAACCGGACGGCGGTCTTTGCTTATCTCAACACTCTCGATCCCACGACGAAGATTCACTTCACCGGTCAAAGTCTCGGCGGCGCGCTCGCGCAGTATGCCACCTATGAATATGTGCAAGCCCAACAAGTGATTGCCGCTGCGAACAACACGACATTCGACTCTTCACGGATTACCCTCACGACCTTCAATGCGCTCGGTGGAAAGTTAGGACTGCTCGACCCCAGTAAGGGAAATGCTACTGAGCAGCAGATCAGTTCCGTGTTGAATGGCCTGGGGGCTTCCGCGCATTTCGTCATCGATGGCGACCTCGTGAGCCGGCTTGGCGGCGGGCATGTGGGTGGACCCGTGTATCAACTCGATTACG
>CAYNLM010000225.1:0-2183 GCA_964398045.1 uncultured Nitrospira sp.
GGCAAGGCCCGCGCCGTTCACCATACAGCCGATGTTGCCGTCCAGCTTCACGTAGTTGAGGTTGTTGGCCGTCGCTTCGATCTCCAGCGGTTCCTCTTCGTTGAGGTCCCGCATCCTCTGCACGTCTTCATGCTTAAAAATTCCGTTGTCGTCAAACGAAACCTTCCCATCCAACGCAACCAAGGTCTTTTCCTTCGTGATGATGAGGGGGTTGATCTCGACAAGCGCGGCGTTCTTTTCCATGAATAATCGATACAGGTTGCCGAGCATCTGCACGAAGGGATTGATGACCGCCGGTTCAATGTGCTGCAGTCCCAGTGCAAAGGCGACATTGCGGCCGTTGTGGCCTTGAAATCCGACCGCCGGGTCGATCGCTTCCTTGATGATCTTCTCCGGGGTCTTTTCCGCCACCTCTTCGATTTCCATCCCGCCTTCGGTGCTGGCGATGAACGTCGGGCACCCGGTATCCCGATCCACAAGGATGGAGAGATACAATTCCTTCGCGATATTCGCGCCTTCTTCGAGCAGCAGGCGATGAACGGTCCGGCCCTTCGGTCCGGTCTGATGCGTCACGAGTGTCTTGCCGATCAACTCCTTGGCGAGTCCGGCCACCGCCGTCTTGTCTTTCGTGATCTTGACGCCGCCGGCTTTCCCCCGGCCGCCGGCATGGATCTGCGCTTTCACGACAAAGACGGGCGTATTCAACTCGTTGGCCCACGCCGTCGCTGTTTCGGGAGAGGTCACTTCCTTTCCACGGGGCACGGGGACCCCGAACTGAGCAAACAACGACTTCGCCTGAAACTCATGCACATTCATGCTTTCCCTTCCGCGTGACGAGCGAGACTCGCGTGAACGGCGGGACGGTGTGAGGCCTCTGCCACGTCTCGCTTTTCTCGCGCTTCGCACCTGTCTCGCTATTCCTTTCTTGTATACGCAGGCAGAACCATCGGAGAGATCACGTTACTGAGATTGCCGTGCTTCTTGGCTTCAGCGCGGAACCGCTGCAAGTGCTGCAAGGTCAGTTTGCCCTGTTTCATCGAAGCGGACCGGCCGGCCGCCGTCAGCCCAGAGCGCTTGCCGAAGACCATCAGATCGAGCAGCGAATTGCCCATCAACCGATTGCGTCCGTGCAATCCACCGGAGGCTTCCCCCGCCACGAAGAGATTCTTGACGTTGGTTTCTGAGTTGGTATCGATCTTCACGCCGCCGTTCTGATAGTGCAGCGTCGGATAGATCAAGACAGGATCCTTGCTGATGTCGATGCCGAAGCGGTCGAACTGCATCATCATCGCCGGGAAATGCTTTTCCACTGTTCCCGGTCCATGCTCCACATCCAACAGCGGCGTGTCCAACCAGACACCGACCCGGCCGGACATCGTGCGAATGCCGCGCCCCTCTTCGCACTCACGGATGATCGAGGACGAGACCACGTCGCGCGTATCCAGTTCGTTCACGAACCGTTCACCCTTGGCATTGACGAGCTGCCCGCCTTCAGAGCGAATCCCTTCGGTGACCAACGCGCCGATCAATTGTTCGGGATAGACCGCCCCTGAAGGGTGATACTGAAACGTATCGATATGGGCCAGTTTGGCGCCGATCCGATAGGACAGACACAGCCCATCACCGGTCGCGCCGTAGTGATTGCTGGTCGGGAATCCCTGAATATGGAGCCGGCCGATGCCGCCGGTGGCAAGAATCACGGACTTGGCTGCGACAACGACGTAGCGGTGATTGTCCAGATCCTTGAAAACGGCACCGGTACACTGGCCCTGCTCATCACTGAGCAATTCGACCGCGGCGCAAAATTCCAGCAGCTGGATCTTCTGGTTGAGCACTTCATCCTTGAGCACGCGCATGATCTCAAGGCCGGTATAGTCGGAGCAGGTCAGGAGGCGCGGCTTCGAGCTCCCGCCGCCTTTTTTCACGTGCAGGTTGCCGTCCGCTTGACGGTCGAACAGCACGCCCAGTTCGATGAGCCACTTCGCAATCGACGGCCCGTCCTCGACCATCACCTTGAGCAGGTTATGGTCATTGTGCATGTGGCCGCCCTTGAGGGTGTCGATGAAGTGAGTGACCGGAGAATCCTCCGGCGCGACGGAAATCTGCATGCCCCCCTGCGCCCGGACGCCGTTGGAATCGCACACTCGACGCTTCGTCGTCCGGACGACTTCCCCCCCGGACCC
>CAYNLM010000226.1:0-2131 GCA_964398045.1 uncultured Nitrospira sp.
GCGCGCCGATCGCCTTTCTGTATGAGGCATCGCGGCTGAACAGGTAAAGAAAGAGGCTATATCCGGGTTTGCCAAACGCAAACGCATAGGAAGACTCTGGTTTCGTAGGGGTATTGCATAGCGGTTAGAGTGTCTTCAAAGTGGACGGAATCTGTTCAGGGATGTCCAGATCGCCGACGATGAGGTAGATGATGTCGGCGAAGTCATGTAGTCCACGGAAACCGGAGGCACGGTTCTTGGCGATCTTGACGATGCGGTTGATACCTTCCGCCACCGCGTTGGTCAAAGAGCGTTCGATGTAGGTGAGGATATTCTCGGAGTGTTTGCGCAGCGTACCGACAAACTCTCGCATGGAGGGCAATCGGCTTCTGAGGGCCGCTGTCATCCAACGTTTGAGGAACGTTTTGGCGCGACCGGCGTAGCGATAGGTCCAGAACTGTTCGAACTCATCCTTCAACACCCAGGCGCGGTAGATGCGGCGATTGCCGCGCGCGAGGCCTTTGAGCTGGCGTGTGTCGGCTCGGGTGCGCGTGGCCGGACTCATGCCCAACAGCCACCGCAGTCCCTTGACGGCTTTCCCTTTCTCGGTTCCGAGCTGCCGCCATTGTTCCTTTCGCACCTCATCGACCGCTTCATTGAGTTTCTTGACGATATGGAAGCGATCGATGACCAGTTTGGCGTTCGGGCAATGCGCCTTGACCGCTTCGATGTAAGCGTCACTCATGTCACTGCTGGCCCAGCGGATGCGGCGCTTCTGTCCCTCGCTCATGGCTGCGTTGAAGAAGCGGTCGATCGTGTCGCGGCCTTTGCCTGCCCCGACCCACACCACTTTGGCCCGATCCAGGTCGTAGACCAGGGTGGCGTAGCGATGGCGCTTTTTATAGGAGATTTCGTCGATCCCGATGCTCTTGAGTCCGCGCACGTGATGGCCGCTTCTCACCCGGGTGATGATGCGGTGCAGGATGTCCGAGAGGGTCGAAGGGGCCATACACAGAATCTGCGCCGCCGCTTTCTGCGTCATGATCTGACAGAGCGTGCAGATGCGCCACTCGCTGCGATAGGTGATGCGCGAGTAGGCAGCGGCCCAGGGGATCTCCTCCTGGCCGCGGCCGTGGGTAGGACACTCGATCTCCTTGGGTTGGTACCACAGCAGGACCCGTCGGCCCAACAGGGCGATGTCTTCCCACGAACGCAGCTCTCTACCTTGACTGACGATGCGACCACGTCGGCCGCACTGTACGCAGCGGCACCCGTTCTTGTAGGGCTTCACGCCCAGATGCAGCTCACGGCCGTAATCCTTGAACTGAAAGCTCGTGATCCTCATGTTTTTCAGGCGTAAAATCTTGCTCAGCAACCTCAGGTTGCTCACGGGTCCTATCTCCTATTCTGTCGACGGTAATCAACAGCTTAGGAATGGGGCCCGTGTTCATTTGGATCAAGAGGTTGCGTCCCCTGTTCTGCCCGTGGGTCCACAGCCGCTCGCTGCGCTCGCCCGGCTGCTTGGCGCGCGATTGAAAGGCGCGCCGTCGCCGGCTTCGGGCTGTGGAATACGGGCAGAACCCGGCCAGGGCTCTACCACCAAGTTCTCGGAGAAAGTCATTGGGAGATCCGGATAGAGCCAAAAGAAAGTAGTAGTCACCAATTTCGGATGCTTCCATGTTCAGTCGCTCCTTCTGGAGAACCGCTGTTCAACACCGTGCCCGAGGCGAGCTCACTGCCTCGGCCAGGGCACGCTCCAAAGCCGTATCCCCTTGACGTCGAATCTGCGTCAGGGCGTTCCTGTCCCAATGCAGCGTGAGCTGGCCGTCACTCAATAAAACGACGCTGTCCGCGTGATGTTCAACAAGATCTAGGGAATGAGTCGCAAGAAGAACGCTGCAACGGCCATCGTTGACCCGGCGGCGCAGTAGTTGCTTCAGGGCGAGAGCGCTCGAATGGTCAAGGCCATTGAAAACTTCGTCGAGAATCAGGATGTCTGGTTCACCAAGCAATGCCATTAGAATTGATAGTTTCTGCTTTGTACCCAGAGAGTATGTTTGTACGAGATCTTGGAGATGTTTGTGAAGGCCTATAGCAACAGCGAACTCCATGATCTCATCTGCAATCGCGGAAATCTTCTTGGCGGCAGCAT
>CAYNLM010000227.1:0-2081 GCA_964398045.1 uncultured Nitrospira sp.
CTGAAACGAGCAGAGTATGCTCCAATTCAGCGAAGTTATTCACACATGAGGGCTTTATGTCGCTCCGGGATCGCCTGACCGAAGACCTGAAACTTGCCATGAAATCACGGGACCAGCTCCGCACGGATGTCATTCGAATGATTAAGGCGGCGGTATTGAACAAGGAAGTCGAGTTGAAGAAAGACCTGGATGATGCGGAGATGAGTCGCGTGATGACCACGCTCATTAAGCAGCGCCGTGAGTCCGTCGAACAGTTTGAAAAAGCTCAGCGGGCCGATCTCGCGGAAAAAGAGCGGCGAGAGATTTCCATCATCGAACGTTATCTTCCTACCGCGCTTTCGGCCCAAGAATTGGAAGCCGTCGTCGCATCCGTCCTCGCCGACACAGGGGCCTCCTCTCTCAAGGATATGGGGACCGTCATGAAGGCCGTCATGGCCCGTCTGGCCGGCCAAGCAGTGGACGGCAAACACATCAGCGATTTGGTCCGCGCAAAGCTTCAGTAATATTCTTAAGGGTGTTTGCTATACTAGAGGAGCGGCCTCGAGAACCGTTCGGCACTCTCCGGCAAAGGACGACGTATGGCCATCCTGATTGTGGACGATTCGCCCGACCAGCACCTCCTGCTCCATTCCATCCTCTCAAAAGCCGGCCACGCGTATGTGCAGGCGGTCGATTCCGCCCATGCCGCCTTCACGACGCTGAACCTTGAGGGCGAACATTCCTCGACCTCCATCGATCTCATTCTGATGGACGTTCTCATGCCGGAGATCGACGGGGTGACCGCCTGCAAACGTATCAAGGAGAAAGCACATCTTCGCGACATCCCGATCATCATGGTGACGGCAAACAGCGATCTCACGAATTTGAAGGACGCGTTTTCCGCCGGCGCGATGGACTACATCACTAAGCCCGTGAACGGCGTCGAACTCTTGGCGCGCGTCGCGTCGGCTCTGACCTTGAAGAAGGAAATGGACTGCCGCAAAGAACGCGAGGCAGAATTGCGGCGCAGCAACGACGAATTGCAGCGCGCGCTGAAAGAAGTGAAGGTCCTCCGCGGACTCATTCCCATCTGCGCCTCGTGCAAGAAAATCCGCAACGACGGCGGCTTCTGGCAGCAGCTCGAGGAATACCTAGGAGAACATTCCGAGGCCGAGTTCAGCCACGGCCTCTGTCAACCCTGTATCAAAAAGCTTTATCCTGGTGTTTACCAGGACTAGCTGCTACGATTTCTCCAGTTTTTACCCATAGGGCCCGTTGATCTATGAGCATACTCATTGTTGACGATTCTCCGGACGATCGCCTGCTGCTGCAATCCATTCTGTCGGCCGCCGGCTATGAAGACATTCTCGCGGCCGACTCGGCCGCGACCGCCTTCAAATGCCTCGGCCTGGACGGAGGCAAACAGGCGGCCGCGCGGGTCGATCTGATTCTCATGGACATTCTGATGCCCGAGATGAGCGGCATTGAAGCCTGCCGCCAGATCAAGGCGGTCGACCGCTTTCGCGATACTCCGATCATCATGGTCACGGTGAAGACCGACCCGGTCGATCTGCAGCTGGCCTTCGCCGCCGGCGCCATGGACTATGTGGCGAAGCCGGTCAACAAGATCGAGCTGTTGACGCGGGTGCGCTCCGTGCTCCGTCTCGTGCATGAAATCGACCGCCGACGCGCCCGTGAACAAGAGTTGCTGGAAGTCATGCGTCAACTGCAGGAGGCCAATCAGATGCTGCTGCGGCTCTCCTGCCTTGACGGATTGACCGGCATCACCAACCGACGCCAGTTCGACGACTTCCTGGATCAGGAATGGAGGCGGGCCGTCCGCGACTCCACACCGCTCTCCCTCATCATGTTCGACATCGACCGGTTCAAGAATTACAACGACACCAAGGGGCATACCGCCGGCGACGAGTGCCTGAAACAAGTGTCCGCCGCCATTTCAAGCGCCGTCAATCGTCCCGGCGACCTGGTCGCCCGCTACGGAGGAGACGAATTCGTGATCGTGCTGCCCGGCACCGGCATCGACGGCGCTGCACAAGTCGCGGAAGGCCTCAGGCGCCGGATCGAATCCCTGGGGATCCGGC
>CAYNLM010000228.1:0-2066 GCA_964398045.1 uncultured Nitrospira sp.
ACACATTTCGACCGCTGTGAACAGGGGGTAAGCATCAAATGTCCACAGGCTCTAGCGGTATCCGAATCGGACGCATCGCTAGATGCGAGGTGTGAGAATATCCGACAGCGCCGTCACAAATTCGTCGCGATTGGGACTCATCAAATACTTGAGTGGCAAGCCAAGTTCATTCGAAACTCGACGGGCACGGGCCTCTTCATATTCGGATAACTCCCGGAGCTCATGTTCCGCCCAAGAATGGTCGCCTCTTTCGCGGAGCCGACCAATAACGACATCGACGTCTGCAGCAAGTAGCACCACGGCGCCAATCCTCAGATCGCGAAATACTTGAATATCCACTTCCGTGAAACGACCGTCGGTTCCGCGTAGAACAAAGTGGCCGTCTAGCAGCAACCTCTGCCCTTCCGCACGCAAGCGCGTAGCCGCCGAAATTAGAGCGGCTTGGTTCTCGTCAATTCCATTTACGCGCTTGTCTGAGCCCCAGGTTTGCAGACCACGTTCTTCCCGGATCAGTTGGCTTGCCGTTGCGTGTCGAATTCCAAGATGCTTGGCCGCCGGAGCACCGAGATAGGTTTTACCGACCCCATGGATGCCGCCGACGAAAACGATCACCGTCTTGGCCTCGGCTGCGTAACGATCTTCTCCAATTTCCGGACTTCGGAGTCGGTCATGTAGCGAAACGATTGTGGGGGCGAGAAATCCGATATCACGCGGGAAGGCGGAACGCCTTCGTCAAACTGCTTCACATCTCGAAGAAGAACAGCGAATCCCTCGGTCTTGCCATCCAGGTAGTCGAATAACTCGGACCTTGTCAGCCCGCCTCCGCGCTTTTTGCAGTAATCCCAAAGCATCGAGGGCTTCGTCGCAACAACGTCCGACACTTGCGCGATGCCAACTATCTTCTGGATCGGCGCACTTGCGTAGATGGCGATCGCATCAACCTTCTCCGCTGCCCATGCGCGACGGAACTCGACCGTTTTAGTGCCGGCGAGAATCAGGTCGGCATAGTTTGGTTTGATTGAAAGGACGATCGTCCTACCGTCCAGCGGCAATGAGGATTTTCGTAAATTGGTCATGTTCGATCTTACGGATGGATTGGAACGGGCCAGTAATGCCGCAGTCCCGCTGCAACTGCCCGTAGCTTACTTGCTGTGGCAGGTGCTCCAGCAACCGGAAGAGGACGACTTTTGTCGGCCTCGATGCCATTTCTTCAATTTCCTCGCGGCTGTAAACAGTGCGGCGACTCACCAGGCTGGCAATCGTGGCGGCATTCTGAGAAGCGATGAAATCCTCAACCACTCCAATGCTCGTTAGTGCCATCTCATCCACAGTTCTGTAGAACAACAAAATGTCGCCCGGCCTTATCGATCTTGTTTGAGCATGGCAGAGATAGGCGAGCTTGATGGCATTCCCCGCGCTGTTTTCCACCCCGAAGAGACGGTTTTGATGAGGCTGGTAGTCCGGCAATAGCGTGTCGTGATATTGGGGCTGAATTGGAACGATGAACTTTCGGATTTCTGCGCCATGTCTGTAATGAGGGAAATACCGGCGGGCATATTCGAAGGGCGTAAGCTCAACAGCATCTGGCGCGAGACGTGGATGAGATTTGACGAGCACCACGTCGTCCTTGTAGACACCCGCCTGCACAAACCCAAAGTCCTCAAGAAGCCGTACCAGGTAGTCGTGTTGTTCGACATCAGTATGCGTGAATATATGTTCGCAAGCCCGCTCTGTGGCGAACCGGAACGCGGCTTTGAGAAAGAGTTCGCCGATCTTTCGTCCTCGTACGGTTTCGCCCACCTTGAATGTGCAAAGTTTCAGCGCGTTCCCGGCCAACCGGGTTTTAGCATCGTCGATGACTTGGTCGGTCTGCACGTCGTAGATGCAGAGCGCGGCCAGTTGCCCGTCAATGCCCCGGTAAATCCACGCCCGTCGATCGTCACGCGCCTTCTCCCGAAACCACTTGTCGAAACCGCCATATCCTTCTCGAAGGCTATCGAAGAACTGTGTCTGTCATTGACCGCCGTAAATGAGCCACCCATGATCGGCATATATGAGCCAGTGGG
>CAYNLM010000229.1:0-2042 GCA_964398045.1 uncultured Nitrospira sp.
CTTCTCTTTATGCAACGACCCTCAGCTCGGAAGAGCTAATTTGGACAAGAGTGGACCAAGGTATCGCCTATTCCGACGGGCTACCATTCGATCACGCCCTATCTGGTCATCAGAGGGGCCGCTCAAGCGATTGAGTATTACAAAGACGTGTTCGGCGCGAAGGAAGTCGTGCGCATGAATGGACCGGACGGCAAGGTCGGCCATGCTGAGCTCCAGATTGGCGACTCCCGCTTGATGTTGGCGGACGAGAATCCCAGCATGGGGCAGGGGCACGCCAGCGCCACCACCATCGGAGCCAGTCCGGTGAGCCTATACCTGTACATCCCCGATGTGGACCGCACAGTCGAGCGTGCTGTGGCCGCAGGGGCGAAGATTGTGAAGCCAGTCGAGAACCAGTTCTATGGCGACCGTTCCGGCTTCATCCAGGATCCATTCGGACACTTTTGGGGAGTCGCAACGCACGTCGAAGATGTGTCGCCCCAGGAGATGGAAGCCCGCGCAAAGAAGGCGATGCGGGCGGCGTGAACCAAGCTGACCATGAGCGGTGGGTTCCCCACCGCTTATGGTTCGCGGACACGGCAACCGCAGGCGATGCGAGCGTACAATGGTTTGCCGGAAAGCGAATGGCGAAGTTGTCTCAATCCGACATGGCGATGACCATCGCGCTCGTGCTCATCGCGAATCAACGTCCGCTCACGATAGACGAGATCCATGCCGCTCTCACGGGAGCAGGGTACGAGGTTGCCGCCCGTGAAACGATGCAAGCTTTGGATGCGGGGCCGTTTCGCTGCTGCGCGGGGAAGTGGGTTCTCGCCATGGCAAGTTCTTAGCGCTCTCGCAATTCAATCGAGGTGGCGCCCTCCCAGTTGCTGTCATCTGGCACGTCCAGATCCGCTTCTTGCGGAGACTCCGAAAGCGGCCCATCGAGCGAACCGGGCGCTCGATCCGAGTGTTATAGGGGCTGATAATGGACCCAATCGATGTCAACAGCGCCGGGATCGGCGGCCGAAGTTGTATAGGCGAAGAGGGACGGCCGCGATCCTTTCCACCAACTGAACCGGATCTGCGTGCGTACGCCGAGTTGCTGGAACGATTGGCCATCGTCTGTACTGAAAAAATAGCGGGCTTCTTCACCCTCCACCCTCACTCGAAGTTGCATCGTCGTGCCTGAGACGATGGGACCGGGGCGGCGATTGGCAAGGTGAAAGAAATACAGTTGTCGTGTGTTTCCGGATCGCACCACTTCCAGGCCGCCGGCCCATTTGTCGAACATGGCCAATCCGGCGTGTACGCCATCCTTCATCGAGGACAGATCGACTCTGACCGTCAATTCGAACGCCTTATCCTGCATGTTTTCCGTAAGGGTATTGCGGGCGGAAAAGAGGCCGTCGGCCCGCATGGGAATCAGCCGCAGATAGCCGGGCCGGGCGCTCAATGACCAGTGCTTGTCGTCCGGATTGTGGTTCCACTCCCACTGGGGACCTAACTGTGTACGATTGAACTCATCGGACGTCTGCGGTCGATCTTGGGAAACAATGCTCGGACGGACAGGGACCGGACCCGAGGAAACAGGCTGCCCTTTGACCGCATCGTCCCGATCATCGCCCACAACGGGCCAATCGTCGTGCCAGCGCACGGGTTCCAGATGCACGATGCGTCCGTGCGCTCCATCCGCCTGAAAATGGATGAACCAGCCTTCGCCGCCGGGTGTCTCCACATAGCCGCCCTGATGTGGCCCGTTGATCTTTGTCGTACCTTGCTCCAGGACCACTCTGTGTTCGTAGGGACCGTAGATATTTCGGGAACGCAACACTGCCTGCGATCCACTTGTGACTCCGCCGAACGGAGCAAAAATGTAATAGTAGCCATGACGCTTGTAAAGCTTCGGACCTTCGAGAGTAGGCAGGTGATCGGGATCGTCGACGATCACTTTGCCCTCATCGAGGACACGCCGGCCGTCGTCGGACATGCGATGCAGGATCAGCGGTCCGGCACCAGTCCTGGAGTGAATCAGGTAAGCGCGCCCGTCGTCGTCCCAGAAG
>CAYNLM010000230.1:0-2036 GCA_964398045.1 uncultured Nitrospira sp.
TACGCGGTGGTGTCGAAGGGCTGCGGGGACGTGTCCGTCGTGTGGACGGGGGACGCGGCGAGCGGGAAGGCCGGCCCGGTGGGGGTGTTGTTGTTTTTTTTTTTTTTTTTTCAAGCAGAAGACGGCATACGAGGTAGGGGTCCGTCTCGTGGGCTCGGAGAAGTGTATAAGCACGCCCATGATGACCTCCGCTAGAAATAGCCCCCGAGCGTGAACGAGACGACGTGCCGGACGTAGCTGAATGCGGGCACGTTCGCGTCGTCCCGGGTGAAGGAATATTGGAATGCCAGCCAGAGCCACGAGTTGAGATCGCGGGCCGCGGTGCCGGTGATAAGAAACACATTGTCTTTCCGCACCGTGGTGCCGGAAAACGAAAAGGAATTGGGGTTGTCGTACCCCTGGCGGTAATAGTCGAAGTTGAGATCGATCTTGGTGGCGGTCAGGGGCTGAAAGCCGACGCCGGTGGAAAAGCGGTGGCCCACGTACGACCAGTCGGCACCGGTCGGGCGACCAGGCGTCGCCCGTGCCACGTCCCCGCCGCCCGTACGATTGGTATCGAATGTATAGCCGGCGCGAACAAGGCCCCGGCCCTCCGAAAAGAGGACATACTGCATGGCGCCCACCATATAATTGTTCGCGTCACGGGTAGGATTCACGCGCCCCCGATCCAACGACCATTCTTGAAAATCCTGGTTTTGATACCGAACCCAAGCCTGGGTGAAGGTGCGCTCGCTTTCCGGGTAGGTCAGAACCGATTGCAGAGTGTTGGTGAGCAGAAAAGAATCGCCCCCCACCGTCACGTAGTCCAACAGATATTGGGCGCGAAGCTGAGCCGCACCGAACCGGCGCTGGGCATAGATCGTCGGCGTATGGTCCTGCACGTCGAAGTCGCCGAGGCGGGCATGAATGTTTTGATAGAAGCTGTAGCCGGCACCGACGATCCACGTATCATTCTGCACGAAGCGATATTCGCCGCGGCCCGCCAATACTGTGACAAAGTCATCCTGCCGCGAGATGCCGGATCCGGCGAGTGGCGACACCCCGACCGGCGAAAGGACCACGTTGGAATCGTATTGGACGCTCAGCGCCGCCAGGAGATCCCATCGCTTGACCGGGGAAGCGCCGGCCTGCGCCCTCGCTACCGTAGCCGTTGAAACGGAGGGCGCCGCATCCGCGGCGGCCGCCCGGAATTCCGCCGCGGCCTGCTCCAGCTTCCCTTAACCATAGAACGAGACGCCGCGCTGATAATGCGGGTCCTGCGCGAATTCCCGGTCCAGCGATCCGGCGCGCTGAAACGTTTCGCCGGCCAGCTTGTACTGCCCGAGGGCCGAGGCCGCGAGACCCTGGTAGTAGAAGAGCAGGGGCTCATCCGCGAGGCGCGGCTCCGCCGCTGAGAGGTTCGTCAAGGCCTCGGCGTGGCGGCCCTGATGAAAGAGCGCCATCCCTACGCCCATCTGGGCGCGGGCGTCGTCCGGATGGAGCTTGAGCACTTGGCGGAATCGTTCCTCGGCCGCACCGTATTGTTGGAGCCGAAGCAGCGTCCGCCCCAGGAAGTAGCCGGCGGCCGGATCGCCGGGCTTCGCTCTCACGGCTTCGGTCAGCGCCCGCTGCGCCTCTTGGTCCCGATGATGGCCGTACAAATAGATGCCTTTGGAAAGATGGAAGTCGTAGTTCTGATTGGGCTCGGTGCCCGCCGTCGCGGACGATGGCCAGGCCCCGACACAGAGCAGCATCGCCAGCCACAGCCGGCACGACAAGCGTGCCATCGGAACCAGCAGGGAGCCGTATAAGAAAATCGGAGGAATGCAGGCTCCTTTTCTTCCGGAGAAGCGGTGGCAGAACCGATTCATCGGCAGCACCCCAAGATGCCCCTGGAAACCGGCCTAGGGTTTTGGCGGAGGCGGACGAGCTATGGTCAAGAATCAGACCTGCCGTGACAAAGAGAAGCCGTAGCGATTACGAGTACTTAGAATCGGGGATGCAGTATGGCGGGGACAAGATGTCCTGTGAACCCATTCCAGCGGACAGAATGTCCC
>CAYNLM010000231.1:0-2012 GCA_964398045.1 uncultured Nitrospira sp.
ATGCCCTACTATCTGCACAACTGGCTCTGGTTCAGCCAGGCCACGGCGCTGCAACAGACCAGACATTTTGACGAATTCCTCGGCTTCCTGCGGCCCTTTGATTTCACCGGATTCTCGGCTCACTTTCCGCTTGAACTGTTTGCCGTCGCCCTGGCGCTCTTTTTCTTGGCTCGCTGGCATCCCGTCTTAAAGCTGGCCTTTCTGGCCTGCGCCTTTACGCTCTGTGTCCGTTATCTGTATTGGCGGCTGTTCAACACGCTGAACATGATTGAACCAGGCGGACTCTTCATCAGCCTCTCGCTGTGGATCGCCGAATGCTACGCCTTTTCCACGGTGGTGCTCTTGCTGGTCCAAGTGGGCATCGGATGGCGGCGCACCGCCCTCGCAACGCTCGCTGCGCCGGCGGGATTCGCGCCCTCCGTCGATGTGTTCATCCCGATCTACTCCGAGTCCTGCACCATCCTGGAACACACGCTGATAGGCGCCTGCGCAATGGAGTATGAACAGAAGCGGATTTATGTGCTCGACGACAGCCATCGAGCGGAGGTCGCACAACTCGCCGGCCGTTACGGGGCCACGTATCTTAAAGGCCCGCGCCGGCATGCCAAAGCCGGCAATCTCAATGAGGCCCTCGCTCACACCACGGGCGAGCTGATTGTTGTGTTCGATACAGACCACATTCCGGTCTCATCCTTCCTCCGGGAAACCGTGCCCTTCTTTGCCGACCCCCGCATGGGCTTCGTCCAAACGCCCCATCATTTTTCCAACCAGGACATCTTTCAGCGAGCGCTGCACACCAGCCCGCGCATTCCGAACGAGCAGGACATGTTCAACCATGCCATTCAGGGCGGACGCCAGAGCTGGAACGGCTCGTTTTTCGTGGGGAGCGGCGCGGTGTTCCGGCGAGCGGCCATCATGGAATTGAACGGATTCAAGCTGATGAGCATCACCGAGGATATCCACACCAGCCAGCACCTCCACGCCCGCGGTTGGAAATCGGTGTTTGTGGATAAGGATCTGGCCGTGGGACTGACGGCGGAGAATCTGGCCTCCTATCTCGTCCAGCGGCGACGCTGGATGCTCGGATGCCTACAGATTTTCTTCAAGGACAATCCGCTGCTGTGTCGCGGCCTGTCGCTGCGTCATCGGCTCGGTTACTTTGCGTCGCTCTACTATTTTTTCTTCCCGGCGGCCCGGGTCGTGTTTTGGATCACGCCGTTGTATTTCTTGCTCTTTCATCTGCATCCGATTTTTTCGGATGTCTCCATTCTGGTCGCCTATCTGCTGCCGTTCCTGGTGCTGTTACCGATGATCTCTTCCGTGCTCCTTCCAGGCTGGCCCCGGCTCCTCTGGTCGACCGTGTATGAAAGCACGGTCTGTTTTCCGCTCTTCCGGTCGATGTTCGACCTTGTGCTGCCGAAGCGATTGGGTTTCAAAGTCACCCCCAAGGGGCTCGTGACTCACCAGAGAACCTTCGACCGGCGCTCGTCCGCCGGCCTCTTGGCCGCCACAGCCATTACGCTTGCGGCGATGGGCAAAGGACTCTGGGAGTTCTCCTATTTCGGCATCGAAAAGGACGCCTACTTCTTCAATCTCAGTTGGGCGGCAATTAATCTGATCGGCCTGTTGACCGGCTTGCTGATGGCCTGGGAACGGCCGCAACGGCGGGCGGAGGATCGGATTCGGAGAGCCATTCCCATCCGACTACGAGGAAAGGACTGTGAATGGGAGGGGGTGACGCAGGATGTGAGCCTGACAGGCCTCTCAATCCGGACCGGCCCCACAGCCTCGTTCCCTCCTATCGTCGAGGTGACGTTTCAGACCGCTTTTCCCTTCACCTGTCGGGCTCGGGTCGTTTATCATGAGCGCTTCACTGGAAGCCGCGTCCAATGTGGACTGGCTTGGATCGATCAAAGAAAGGATCTTCGGCGCCACATGCTGCTCACCGTCTTTGCCGACCCCGCCACGTGGGCTGACGCGCATGAGGGACGGCTTCGCAGCAACCTCCTCAT
>CAYNLM010000232.1:0-2000 GCA_964398045.1 uncultured Nitrospira sp.
CACGAAGAGCAGCACGTCCTGGTTTTCCTCGTCACGGAAATATTCGGCGACGGTAAGGCCGGTGAGACCGACGCGAAGGCGGGCTCCGGGCGTCTCGTTCATTTGGCCATAGACCAGCGCCGCTTTCGACTTGGAGAAGTCGTCCGGATCGATGACCTTCGACTCCTGCATTTCGTGCCAGAGGTCGTTCCCTTCGCGGGTGCGCTCTCCCACGCCGGCGAATACGGAGAATCCGCCGTGGTGCAAAGCGATGTTGTTGATGAGCTCCATGATGATGACGGTCTTGCCCACCCCGGCGCCGCCGAAGAGCCCGACCTTCCCGCCCTTGCTATACGGCTCAAGGAGGTCGACGACCTTAATCCCGGTTTCGAGCACTTCCGTCTTCGTGTCCTGATCTTCGAGCTTCGGCGCAGGCCGGTGAATGGGATAAGTCTTTTTCGTTTTGATCGGACCCTTTTCGTCGACCGGCTCACCCAGCACGTTCATGAGACGGCCGAGTGTTTCGCGACCCACCGGCACGGAGATCGGCGCACCCGTGTCCTGAACGTCCATTCCACGCGTGAGGCCATCGGTCGTCGACATGGCAATGCCGCGGACTCGGTTTTCGCCGAGGTGCGTCGCCACTTCAAGGGTGATCCGAACGGCCGGCTTGCCCGCAGCCTTATTTTCTTCCTGCGTGACTTTCAGCGCGTTGTAGATGTTCGGCAGCTGGCCCGGGGGAAACTCCACGTCCACGACCGGTCCGATGACCTGGATGACTTTTCCTGTGCTCACGGCTGACTCCTTCTTCAACGTAGCTGGGCTATTTGAGCGCTTCGGCTCCGCCGACGATATCCATCAGTTCTTTGGTAATCGCGGCCTGTCTGGTCTTGTTGTAATAGAGCGTGACTTTTTTAATGAGCTGACCGGCGTTGCGCGTTGCGCCGTCCATGGCGGCCATGCGGGCGCCATGTTCTGCGGCCGCGGACTCCAGGAGGATCCGATAGGCTTGGATCTGAAAATGCTTGGGCACCAGCACGTTCAAGAGCTCCGCTTCATCCGGCTCATACAGATAGCTGCCGCCGGTCGTCCCTTCTGTTTGCACCGTGCCGAACTCGGCTGCGGCATCGACAGGGAACAACTTCTCGACAATGACGCGCTGTTGAATCGCCGATTTGAATTCGTTGTAGACCACATAGAGTTCGTCGAACGTGCCCTTCACGAAGTGATCGGTGAGATCGCCGCCGATATCGATGGCATGCTCAAAGCTCAGCTTGTCGAACACGCCCGTCCATTCCTGGCGAATCGGCCACGTGCGACGGCGGAAGTAGTCGCGCCCCTTCCGGCCGACGATGCTCAGATTCACGTGGAAGCCGCGCGCTTCGCATTGCCGGACAAATTCAGAACTCTTCCTGACGATATTGCCGTTGAAGCCGCCGCACAGACCGCGATCGCTGGTGACTACAAGCACCTCGACCTTTTTCCCCTCGCGCTTCTGCAAGAGAGGATGAGCGGCGCGGTTCACGCGCTGACTCAGATTGCTCAATACGCCGCGCATCTTGTGGGCGTAAGGACGAGCGGCCAGGATGCGATCCTGTGACCGCTTCAGCTTCGCTGCGGCCACCATTTTCATGGCCTTGGTGATCTTTTGGGTATTCTTAAACGCCGCGATCTTGCGACGGAGACTTTGTAAGCTCGGCATTGGATTTTAAGCTTTCAGCCATCAGTGTTCAGCTTTCAGCTCCGAGCCGATAGCTGAATGCTGATGACTACTTCGCCCCGTATCCCATCTTCTGTTTGAAGGTCGCGATGATTTCTTTCAGCCGGCCGCCGACTTTATCGTCGATCTTACTGATGCTGACGATATCCTTTTTCAGCTCTGGATGGTGCTGCTGCACGTAATGGAGCAAGTCCGCTTCGAACTGCTGCACCTTATCAACCGGCACGTCATCCAGGAAGCCGTTGACACCGGCGTAGATCGAGAGCACCTGATCGGCGACCGGCATCGGCTTGTATTGGCC
>CAYNLM010000233.1:0-2000 GCA_964398045.1 uncultured Nitrospira sp.
ACTCTCGGCAATGCGATCCACTCCCGTGGTTCCGACGCTATTCCCCCCCCAGATGCATGAACATCATCGAGACGCCTTGGCGCACGAGCGATTTCTGTTTGGTCATGTCCGTCTTGGCAAACATCGGCGCGATGGTCGGATGGCTCGACAGAAAATTGTCGTAGAAGAGATCGAAGAACTTTGGATTGACGCAGCAGCGGCTATAACTCTCTTTCACCTCGACGAGGGACATTCTTCCTCCTTGCCAGAGAAGCCTTGCTTCCCTCAGCGGTGCCCGTCCTAAAAAACTTCAGACATATGGGGACACGAACCATAGGCCTCAAGTAGGACCGGCCGTCCGTAGCCCTCTCTATCGGCTCCAGTCAGCCGGAACTTAACTGTCCAAAGAGTGAGACAGAGGCACTGTCATTCATGCTACCCGGCATCCTTGTTCCCATGTGGCCTAGGGAAGATGCGAGGTGCGAGAACAAAGGGGAAAGAGCGACTCTTGAGCCGGATGCATTCAACGGAGGATCTATGCAATCACCCGAACTGGTTCCACCCTCGACCGAGCGTGTGGTCCGCCATACGGATCAAGAGACCAATGACCGCATCAGGCGTCAGATAGAAGCCGATGTGGCTTATTATGCCGCGCACGGATCGGCGCGTGCTGGACATCAGACTGCAAGAGCTGGATCGCGAATGGGATATCGAGCGGGTCTTGGAAGCCAATGCGGCCATTTTTTCGTTGCTCGGCCTGACTCTCGCCCGATTCTTCAGCCGTCGGTGGTTTCTGCTCTCGGCCGCCGTCGGAACCTTTCTCCTTCAGCATGCCGTCCAGAGCTGGTGTCCGCCGGTGAGGCTGTTCCGCCGTTTGGGCGTGCGAACGCAACGTGAAATCGACGAGGAACGGTATGCGTTGAAAGTGTTGCGCGGCGACTTCAAATATGCGGCGGGAGACGGCAACCTTCCGGCCAAGAACATCCTCGAAGCCGTTCGTGACTAGGCCGGTCGGGAAAGGATTTCATGGTAGTACTGTTCCAGCGCCGCTGGTTGTGCCTGGTTCATCACCACCAACTGACGCTGATCGAATGTGTTCGCGCAGTACAGATAGGGAAAGCCTTCCGCTGTACCCAGCTCGACATGCATTTGGCGACCCTCCGCCGCTTGGCGGGTCGTTTCTTTGGCGACCGTGCGGTCCACGAGTTGCTCCCAGGCTCGTTGAGCAGAGGGCCAGTGATTTTCGTACAGCGGCACTTGCGGACCGGCTGAGCCCAGGGTGAAAGCGGCTCGCTCAAACGGTGGGCCCTCGTCAGGTTCCGGCGCCTCATCCCACTTCACACTCTCCTGCGTGTCTTTCTGCAACACATAGAAGGGGCCGTCGTCAGCCACTTCTTCGACCAGTTGGTAGCGAATCGGTTGAGGCGCTTCGATCAAGGAGAGGCCGCGCGCCGCCAACGCCCGCTGAAACGGCACTCGTCTCGCCAGTTGCCTGGTCTTTTCAAACACGATCATGCGCCCGCAAGGAGTCAGCGCCGCGCACAGCCGGTCGAGACGCAATCCGATTCCGGTGCGTGCTTCAAATGCACGCTGCTGCTGTGAATCGTTGGCCCGCTCGAACGTCCTCCAGTCGCGGCTGGGCAAGCCGGAATCATGCTCGGCTTGAACCAGCGCATGAGTCGCGATGCCGAGATCATAGGAACCGGACCGTGTCCGCTCCGTCATATCCAGAGACTCAAAGAGAACGTTGTTTAAACCAAGCGCGTGCGCCTTCTCCCTTGCGCGGGCAATCGATGCCGATGAGCGATCGATGCCGACGAACGTCTTGTCGGGGAACTGCTGCGCATAGAAGGTCGTGAGAATGCCCACCCCGCAGCCGAAATCCAGGATGGCTCTGGCATCAGCAATGCGCGCAGCCACGAGCGGCCCGATGGCCAGGTAGTAGTCGTAGCGCTGGCTGTAGAGCACGGGACGGATCATCAGCTCCGCCGTGGCATCGTAGAAGGCCACTTCGCCGGCGG
>CAYNLM010000234.1:0-1970 GCA_964398045.1 uncultured Nitrospira sp.
GCTGATCCTCATCGATGCCAAAGAAGGCCCCATGCCGCAGACCACGTTCGTGCTCCGGAAAGCCTTGGCACTGGGGCACAAAGCCATCGTCGTGATCAATAAGATTGATCGGCCGGACGCCGTGATCGATGATGTCGTGAACCGCACCTTCGATCTCTTCGTCCATCTGGGAGCCACCGACGAGCAACTCGATTTTCCGATCGTCTACACCTCGGCCATCAAAGGCCAAGCGACGCTCGACGTGAATAAACCGGGCACCGACATCACGCCTTTGTTGGACACCGTCCTGGAGAAAATTCCCGCCCCGGCGATCAATGCCGAGGCGCCGCTGCAGATCCTGGTCCTGGCGCTCGTCCAAGATTCCTACAAGGGCAAGATGGGCATCGGCAAGATTCAGTCCGGTTCGATCGCCAGACGGCAAAGCGTGATGGTGCTCGGGAAAGACGGCGCGCAGATACCGGGCAAGGTCTCCGATCTTGCCGTCTATTCAGGCCTTGAACGGACGGATACGGAACAGGCGGAAGCAGGTGAAATTGTCGCGGTTGCGGGTCTCGACGAGGTGAGCATCGGCGATACCATCGCCGATGAGGAGCGTCCGATGGCTCTTCCCCGCGTGACCATCGACGAACCGACGGTCCAGATGACCTTCTCCGTCAATAACAGTCCCTTTGCCGGCCGGGAAGGCAAGTTCCTCACATCCCGCCATTTGCGCGAACGCCTCTTCAAGGAACTCGAAACCAATGTCTCGCTGCGCGTGCATGAAACGGACAGCGCGGACCGCTTCCTCGTCGCCGGCCGCGGCGAGCTGCATCTCGGCGTGTTGATCGAACAAATGCGGCGGGAAGGCTATGAACTACAGGTCAGCCAACCGGAGGTCATTCTCCACCGAGACGGCGACAAGGTCATGGAACCCTACGAGGAACTGACCATTCAGGTGCCCGAGATCTATCAGGGGGCCGTCATCGAAGAGATCGGCAAGCGCCGCGGCGAAATGCGGCACATGAAGCTCATCCACTCCGACGTCGGGGCCAGCGAAATGCACCTGGAGTATCACATTCCGACGCGCGGCATCATGGGACTCAAGAACGTCCTGCTCGCTAAAACCCGCGGCACGATCATCATGCACCATGTCTTTGCGGCGTACGAGCCGGCGGAAGAGCGCGATTTGATCGTCGCGCCGCATGGATCGCTCGTTGCGTTTGAAGACGGGACCAGCACCGGCTACGCCATTTTCATGACGCAGGAACGCGGCACCATGTTTATCGGCCCGGGCGTCGAAGTCTACCGGGGAATGGTGGTGGGCGAGAACAATCGGGACGAAGACCTGGACGTCAACGTGTGCAAAGAAAAGCACCTCTCGAATATGCGGGCGTCGGGATCCGATGAAGCCTTGGTGCTTACTCCTCCCCGTGAAATGACCTTGGAGTTCGCGCTGGAATATATCGGACCGGATGAACTGGTCGAGATTACCCCCCAGAACCTGCGCCTGCGCAAACGGCTCCTGAACCCGGACGACCGCCGCAAGGCCCGGAAAGCCGGAAAATGACCGCCGGGCTGGACGCGAGACGCTCGTGCCAGCAGGATGGTCCAAAAGTCCGCTCGGCAAGGCCGCAGCGAACGAAGGGGCGACGCGTACTGTTTCTGGTGCGTTGAGCCTCTGAGAGATGCGAGAACGAAGCCGACGGAGTTTTTCACCATCCTGCCATGAGAATCAGAAAGAAGTCTCCCAAACCGTCAGCCAAACGCCCGCCGCTCTATTTCGTCGGGTACCGCGGCACCGCTCCCGCCACCGAGGAACTCAAAATCTGGTATGAACGGGAATACGGCGGACCGCTGACCATTCGGCATGAAGAAGGTTCGCCTGAATCCTGGCAGGCCACACACGGCCCCTGGTCGGCCCATGTCGTGATGCCGCTCCCCATGAGCCACGTCTCCGAAGTGATCAAGCAGCTAGCCTGGGAACACGAGAT
>CAYNLM010000235.1:0-1959 GCA_964398045.1 uncultured Nitrospira sp.
GGATCGAATCTCTGGGGATCCGGCAGTCAGAGGGGGACCTTGTGACGATTAGCGTCGGCTACGCGAGCATCATTCCCAACCGTCAGGCCTCCCCGACCGACTTGATCAAGGCTGCCGATCAGGCCCTGTATCAGGCAAAACAAGAAGGCCGCAATCGGACGAAGCAGGCGAGCACTCTGACCCTGGTCGAGAATCTACGAAAGGACTGAGCACGCACCATCACCGTCAATCGTCTCCATACGAGAACCCATGTCGATTCCGTTCACTGACCACGTCCTTGAGCCGCTTACCTCCTGTATCACGTTCGACCGGGCGTAAGTTCCCGAACGCCATTCCCCATGCCGAGAAAACGAGCCACATCCCGCATTCGACGCAGCCGCAGGCCCGGACGAGTCGTCCCGAACGCACGAGCCGCTCGGCTCCGCCAGACAGAAACGACACCGCCCCGGCCAGTGTCTGCCACCACGAGAGCTGAGGATGACAGAGCAGGGACTCCTTCGCTCCTGACTTCGATCATCGACAATCTCCCCCATATGATTTTCGTGAAGGACGCCAAGACGCTGAAATTCGTTCGTTTCAATCGAGCGGGTGAATTATTGATCGGCTATTCCCAGGAAGACCTTCTCGGCAAAAGCGATTATGATTTTTTTCCCAAGCACGAAGCGGACTTCTTCACATCCAAGGATCGGGAAGTGCTGCAGCAGCGACGGGTCGTCGATATTCCCGAGGAACCGATCGAGACGAAACAGAAGGGAAGAAGAATCCTTCACACCAAAAAGGTGCCGATATTCGGCAAAGACGGCGTTCCTGAGTATTTACTCGGCATTTCCGAGGACATCACGGAACAGAAATCGATCAAGCACGCCGAACAGCGCCGCGCCCTCATGCTGGAGCTGCAACAATTCGCTTTGTGCGAACTGGCGAAGCACGAAGCCATCTACACCGGCAACCTCGACAAGGCGTTTCAGGTGCTCACAGAAATGGGCAGCCACGTGCTGGGCGTGGAACGAACCAGTATATGGCTCCTGGACGAGCAGGGCTCTTCTCTTCGTTTGCTGGACCTCTTCGAGCACACGCCGCGCCGGCATTCCTCCGGCCACATGCTGGCCGCACTCGATCACCCGGCATACTTTCAGGCCTTGTTTCAGGAAGAGTCCGCCATCGCCGCCCATGATGCCGCGAGCGATCAACGAACCCGTGACTTTTCTGCATCGTACCTCCAACCCATCGGCATCGGGGCCATGTTGGATGCGCCGATTCGGCTGAACGGAAAAGTCGTCGGGGTCCTCTGCAACGAACATATCGGTGGCCCCCGCTCATGGACGCCGGAAGAAATCCACTTCGCCGGCTCGCTCACCACGTTCATCACGCTGGCCATGGAAGCGCACCAGTGGAAAGAGGCGGATCAGGCCCTGCGCCTGGCGAAAGAGGCCGCGGAGGTCGCCAGCCGCGCCAAGAGCGAATTCCTGGCGGGCATGAGTCATGAAATCCGTACGCCCATGAACGCCATCATCGGCATGGCCGACCTGCTTTGGGAAACACAACTGACCCCCGAACAACGCAAATACCTGCGGATCTTCCGACGGGCCGGCGGCACACTGCTGAATCTGATCAACGACATCCTGGACCTGTCCAAAGTTGAAGCGGGTCATCTCGAGCTGGAATCGATCGACTTCGATCTGAACGAAGTCATCGACAAGGCCGTCGAGATTCTGGCCATGCGGGCCAACGAGAAAGGGCTGGAGCTGGCCTGTCATCTGGCACCGGATGTCCCCTGTTCTCTCATCGGCGATCCCACCAGGCTGACACAAATTTTCATCAACCTCATCGGGAATGCATTGAAGTTCACGGAAAAGGGATCGGTGATCGTCCGCATCACCAATGATCCGGATCTGGACACACCCGGCGCCATCCGTTTTTCAGTGACCGACACCGGCATCGGGATCCCCCGCGATAAAC
>CAYNLM010000236.1:0-1828 GCA_964398045.1 uncultured Nitrospira sp.
GATGAGGACTTTGTCCGCATGGGCCTTGGCGACGCCGGCGGCGACCGTGCCGACGCCGACTTCGGACACCAGCTTGACCGATACCGCAGCATCCGGATTGGAGTTCTTCAAATCGAAAATGAGCTGGGCCAGGTCCTCAATGGAGTAAATATCGTGATGCGGCGGCGGTGAAATGAGCTGCACGCCGGGGGTGGCATATCGCAACCGCGCAATGATCTCATCGACTTTGTGGCCGGGCAACTGCCCGCCTTCGCCGGGCTTGGCGCCTTGCGCCATTTTGATCTGCAACTCTTTGGCATTCACGAGATAATGCGAGGTGACGCCGAAGCGTGCCGAGGCAACCTGTTTGATGTAGCTGTTCTTGGAATCACCGTTGGGCAGCGGCTTGAACCGTTCGGGGTCTTCGCCTCCCTCGCCCGTGTTGCTCTTGGCGCCGAGCCGGTTCATCGCGATGGCCAAGGTCTCGTGCGCTTCCTTGCTGATCGACCCGTAGGACATGGCGCCGGTCGTGAACCGCTTGACGATTTCCTTGGCCGGCTCCACTTCTTCCAATGGGATCGGCTCAGGCAAAAACTTAAAGTCCAACAGGCCGCGCAAATTTGATCGGCGCTTGCTCTCATCGTTCACGAGCTGTGAGAACTCGGCGAAGGTCTTGGGATCGTTCGACCTGGTCGCGTGCTGCAGCTTGTAGATCGTATCCGGGTTCCAATTATGGTGCTCGCCCTGGATGCGGTAGTGGATTTCGCCGCCGAAATCGAGTTGGCGGATCGGCGCCGGTTCATAGGCCATGCGATGCCGCCGCAGCGTTTCTTCGCCGACTTCACGAATGCCGATGCCTTCCACACGCGACGGAGTCCCGGTGAAGTAGCGGTTGATCACGTCGCGATTGAGCCCGATCGCCTCAAAGATTTGCGCGCCACAATAGGACTGCACGGTGGAGATGCCCATCTTGGAGAAGATCTTCAGCAAGCCTTTATTGATGGCCTTGATGAATTTCCCTTCGGCCGTCTGCGCATCCAACCCTTCCGGCAGATAGCCGTCCCGCTCCATATCGATGAGCGATTCGAAAACGAGATACGGATTCACGGTCCCGGCGCCGTAGCCGATCAAACAGGCAAAATGATGCACGTCGCGCGGCTCTCCCGTTTCGACCGTCAGCCCCACTTCCGTTCTGGTGCATTCCCTGACGAGATGGTGATGGACCGCCGCTACGCCGAGCAAACTGGGAATCGGCGCCCACTCTTCATTCACGCCGCGATCGCTGAGGATGAGGAACTTGAAGCCCTCCTTGATCGCCTGCGACGCCTGGCGGCACAGATCATCGACGGCGGCTCCCAATCCCTCCGGACCTTCCGCGACACGGAACAACATCTTCAGCGTCTTGCTCTTGAAGTGCGGATCGGCGATCTCCCGAATTTTTTGCAGATCGGCGTTCGTGAGAATCGGCTGTTTGACCCGGATGCGGCGGCAGGACTCCGGATGCTCGTCCATCAAATTGGGCTTCGGCCCGATGCTGGTCGTGAGCGACATCACGAGTTCTTCGCGGATCGGATCGATCGGCGGATTCGTCACCTGCGCGAAGAGCTGCTTGAAGTATTTGAAGAGCAGCTGCGGCCGCTCGGAGAGCACCGCCAACGGGGTATCGGTGCCCATCGAGGAGACCGCTTCCTGGCCCTCGACCACCATGGGCGTGATCACCATCTTCAACTCTTCCACGGTGTAGCCGAACGCCTGCTGGCGCTGACGGATCGTGGGATGATCGGGCTGCGGCACATTGATCGGCTCGGGCAACTCATCGAGCGAGATACGATATTGCGTGACCCATGAG
>CAYNLM010000237.1:0-1767 GCA_964398045.1 uncultured Nitrospira sp.
ATCATGGCGATGCCCTTCAGCGGAAACTGGGGCGACATGAAATTCCGGCTCCCCGGCCAGAACCTGCAACCCGGTTCGGAGCCCGCGGCTTTTTCTACCCTCGTGACGCCAGAATTCTTCGAGACTTTCGGTGTGCCGCTGCTGCGCGGGCGTGTGTTCAGCACGCACGATGTCACGGGCTCGCCGATGGTCGCCGTCATCAATCGGACCATGCAGGGGCAAACCTGGCCCGGTGAGGACGCGGTCGGTAAGGAGTTGGAGGTCATCGATTCCAACCCGGACGGCAGCCCCAAGATCAGCCGCGTTCTCGTCATCGGTGTCGTCGGCGATACCAAGCACTTCAGCATGAGAGACAATCGCCGCCCGCAAATGTACTTCTCCTACGCGCAGCGACCGGCGATTTTTGGGAACCTGGTGGTCCGGACCGCAGGCGATCCTCTCGCTCTCGCCGATCTTGTCCGCAAGGCGATCTGGTCGATCGACAGGGACCAGCCGGTGTGGAAGGTCTACTCGATGCAAGGGTTGCTGGATCGCATCATCGCGCCGGAACGCGCGATCGCGGTACTGATCGTCGCCTTCGGGTTGCTCGCGCTGCTGCTCACCGCCGCCGGAACGTACGGCCTCATCAGCCACAGCGTCAGCCAGCGCACGCAGGAGATCGGCGTGCGCATGGCGCTTGGCGCCACACCTGCCGGCGTCATGAGGATGGTGTTGCGCGATGGTATGGTGCTGGCGGCCATCGGAGTGGCGTTCGGCATGGCCGCCGCTCTCGCCGTCTCACAACTGTTTCGCAGCGTCTTGTTCCAGGTGAAGATTACCGATCCTGCCGCTCTCGGCGCCAGTATTGCGGCAATCGTCGCTACTGCGCTGCTCGCCACCTTCGTCCCGGCGCGTCGCGCAACACGGGTCGATCCGGCAATCGCGTTGCGCTGCGAATAGAAGCTCACCACAAAGGACACATAGGAACACAAGAGTTGAGAATGTTTTCCTTTGTGGTCCTTCGTGTCCTTCGTGCCGAACTTCGTGCCCTTGGTGTGGCGCTTTTCTCCCCTCGTCCGCGCGCGTCTCCTGTCAATGACGCTTGTCACTCCGCCGCGTATCCAGCATCACCGACTTGTTCGCCTGCTCGCGCTATTCTCTCCAGATCGGTACCCATATCGGGAACCGTCGGTGCGTCATCTGTTCTTTGACAACTTGAGTCCCTTTCGATCAAGGCCCGTAACTCCTTTAAATTCGGGGATCACGGGAATCGATCCCGCCACCCCATACCCCCCGGCGGCGGTCTCGGGTGCCCCACCCTCAGACGCAGCGAAGCGGCGGCCGGGGTCTTTTGCCGGTCCTGTCAGGCTCCTTGCTCCCCGGATAAGCATCTCTTATGATGAAACTTCGCCGGGTGAGCTGCCCGGCGCTACACCTTATGGCCGCCGACAAGACTCCGCGCAAGGACGAAACCGTCGTAGAAAGTCCGATCACCGACGTCTTTGAGGGCCGGCATCCGAGCGATCCCGAGAAGCGCTGGGCCGAGCAGACGCTCGCGCCAGCTCTGGAGAAGTCGCCGGAGCGTCCCATCGGCAAGCCCACGGGCGTGAACCGCGACGAATCCGGCAACGCCCGCTTCACCACCGTCAGCGGCATCCCGGTCCGGCGCCTCTACACGCGGGCCGATCTCCCCGATGACTGGTCGTACGAGAAGTATCTCGGCTATCCCGGACAGGCGCCGTACACGCGCGGCATTCACTCCACCGGCTATCGCGGCAAGCTCTGGAC
>CAYNLM010000238.1:0-1764 GCA_964398045.1 uncultured Nitrospira sp.
TCGCCGGCGGCGTGGTCGAGGCCGCGGTCAACGAAGCCCTGGGCAACTACTTCGAGGAAAATCCGCCGGTCGCCCGCAAGATCATCGGCAAGGCGGTGGATGCGGCTCGTGCCCGCGAGGCGGCGCGCAAAGCCAAAGAGCTCATTCGCCGCAAGAGCGCGCTTGACGGCGGCTCGCTGCCCGGCAAACTGGCGGACTGTTCGGAGAAGGATCCTGCGCTCAGTGAGCTGTACATCGTCGAGGGAGATTCAGCCGGCGGGTCTGCGAAGCAGGGACGCGATCGAAAATTCCAGGCGATTCTGCCTCTCAAGGGCAAGATCCTCAACGTCGAAAAAGCCCGCTTCGACAAAATGCTCACGAGCGACGAGATCCGGACGCTCATCATGGCGCTGGGGACGGGGATCGGCCGCAAACGGGAAGAAAGCGACAAGACCGAGAAAGACACTTTCGACATCGCCAAGGCCCGCTATCACAAAATCATCCTCATGACCGACGCCGACGTGGACGGCAGCCACATCCGTACGCTGCTGCTCACCTTCTTTTTCCGGCAGATGCCGGAGCTCATCGAGCGGGGGTACATCTACATTGCGCAGCCGCCGCTCTTCAAAGTGAAGAAGGGCAAAACCGAGCGCTATCTGAAAGACGAAGGGCTGTTGAACGAGTATCTTGCCGATCTGGCCGTCGAGGACGTCGAGCTCTATTTGGAAGGGACGCAAGGGTATGTGACCGGCCGCCGGCTGATGCCGATCCTCAAGAAGATGATTTCGTTCGAGGCGTTGTTGACTCGCCTCAACAAGAAGTCGCATGAAGCGGCATTGCTCCGGGCATTTGTCGATGAACCCGGACTCGATCGCGAGTTGCTCAAGGATCGCGCGGCGCTCACCACCGTGGTGGCGAATGCCAAGAGGACGCTGGCCGATGTATTTCCGAAGCTCACGCCGACATTCGATATTCTTGAGGACGAAGAACATCAATCCAACAAGGTGGCCTGCCGGCTGCACGCCAACGGCATGACTCATAGCCTGGACGTGACGCACGAACTGGCCGGCTCGGCCGACTTTCGTGAGCTGCAGAAGTTGAGTCCCTCCGCCATCGGGCTGGGCCGGTCGCCGTACAAGCTCAAAGCCAAAGGGCAGGAACAGCACTATCAGTCGACGGATGAATTGGTGAAGGCCATCCTGGACATGGGTAAGCAGGGACTCAGCATTCAGCGTTACAAAGGTCTGGGCGAAATGAACCCGGGGCAGCTCTGGGAGACCACCATGAATCCCGAGGCCCGCACGCTCCTGCGCGTCACCCTTGAAGACCTCACCGGCGTCGACGAGATCTTTACGATCCTCATGGGCGACGAAGTCGAGCCCCGACGGAATTTCATTCAGACGCACGCCCTCGAAGTCAGGAATCTCGATGTGTAGAACATGGCTAGGAGCCAGCGGCAAGGGGCTAGAGGGCACGATCTTCTCTCTCGCCTCGCGCCACGTGCCTCTTGCCCATCAACGGAGTTGAAATGCCGCCTGATGAACGCTTAGGGCAAATCGCGATCGAAGACGAGATGAAGTCGTCCTACCTGGATTACGCCATGAGCGTGATCGTGGGACGGGCGCTCCCGGACGTGCGCGACGGTTTCAAGCCGGTGCATCGCCGCATCCTCTACGCCATGAACGAAATGGGCCTGGCGTCCAACCGGGCCTACCGCAAATCGGCCAAGATTGTCGGCGAAATCATGGGGAACTATCACCCCCACGGCGACACGGCGATCTACGA
>CAYNLM010000239.1:0-1740 GCA_964398045.1 uncultured Nitrospira sp.
CTCGAATCGCCAAGTATCGCGAAGCCGCGCTTGCCATGAAAGAGGGGCGATTTCGCGTCCGGATTCCCCAGGAGGGAGAAGACGATGTGGGCGCTCTTGGGTGCGCACTTGCGGAGCTCGGCGCCACGCTTGAGGAACAATTCGAGGAAATCAACACCCTCAGCAAGGTCACCGAAAAAATAAACGCCGGCCTTCTTTTGGATGACGTCTTGAGCTACGTCTTTGAATCATTTTGGCCCATCATTCCATATGACCGGATCGGATTCGCCTTACTCGAGGAGAACGGATCGGTTGTACGCACGCGCTGGGCTCGCTCCGATGCCCCGGTCATGAAGATGTCGAGAGGTTATTGGGCTCCGCTCGATGGGAGCAGCCTGAAGCAGATCATTGAAAGCGGCCAACCCCGAATCCTGAACGATCTCAAGCAATACCTCGCGGAGCATCCTGCCTCGGACTCCACGCGCCTGATCGTGGAAGAAGGGATGCGTTCCAGCTTGACGTGTCCGCTAATCGTCGCGGGGAAACCCATCGGGTTCATGTTCTTTTCCAGCATGGAACCCCACACTTTCAAGGACATCCACATTGAAATCTTTCTGGAAATCGCAGGCCAGCTCTCCATGATCGTGGAAAAGGCGAGGCTGTATGAAGAGCTTCACCAGGCGAACGACCGTTTGCTGAAGATGGCCACCCAGGACCTCCAGGGTCGTCTTAACTTCATGAAAAGCAATCTAGATCTCTACCTTGGCAGCAATCTTGAAATGGTCACCGACTCACAGCGGGCTATCATGAAAAAGATGTATTCAGCCGCTGAGACCATGCTGGAATTGATCCGCGAGTTGCGAGTGGACAGTCCGGCTACCTGAATAAGTACGAAATTTCTTCTTGGAAAACGACCGGGCCGTTTTCAGAACAAACCAATTTACATTTCGAGGAATATTGATGCTCGACTACGGATTCACCGAATACCAGACCGCGATTCGCGATTTGGCTCGTGAGATTGCCGAAAAAGAGATCCGTCCCGTGGCCGCCGAATACGACCGTGACGCCAGGTTCCCTTGGCCGATTGTGAAAATGCTGGCCGACGCGGACCTCTTCCGCGTTTACGTGGACGAGAAGTTCGAAGGGCTCTCGGACGGCACACCCATCATGAACATGGTGATCGTCACTGAAGAGCTCTCAAAGGCCTGTGCGGGCATCGCGCTGGCATTTGCCGGGACGGCACTGGGCGCGCTTCCCATCATTCTCTCCGGCAGCGACGAGCAAAAGCAGCGCTGGCTGCCGTCCATCGCCGCGGGCAAGGCGCTCGCGGCCTTCGCGCTCACGGAGCCACAAGCCGGTTCGGACGCCAGCGCCGTCCGCACTACGGCTTTGCGCGACGGCGATCACTACATGCTCAACGGGAACAAGATTTGGATCACCAACGGGGGGGAAGCGGATATTTATTCGGTCATTGCTCTCACCAATCCTTCCAAAGGCCCGCGCGGCGCCTCGTGCATCGTGGTTGAAAAAGGCACACCGGGATTCTTATTCGGAAAGAAGGAAGACAAGCTCGGCATCCGCGCTTCCGCGACGCGCGAACTCATTTTCCAGGATTGCCGCGTGCCGGTGGCGAACTGTCTTGGACGCGAAGGCACGGGCTTCATCACCGCCATGAAGACGTTTGATGTTTCCCGGCCCGGAGTGGGCGCGCAGGCTGTCGGTATTGCGCAAGGAGCGTTCGATCTCGCCATGGAATACGCC
>CAYNLM010000240.1:0-1701 GCA_964398045.1 uncultured Nitrospira sp.
CAGTGGGAGAGCTGGGTCGCCCAAGAGGGGCGGCGCTAAGCGGAAGACTCGACGTAGTGTCCGTTGCCATTTCCGTGGGCGTAGCCGGCTGAACCGTTTCCATGCGCATATTCCGCCGTCGTGCCGCCGTTCAACACCGCATGGCCGTTCTTGGCGTTCACGCATTCGACCAGGGCCCAAAACCTGAGTGGATTCACATTTTGCTTCCGGGCGACGTGGAGGGAGGTGCCTTCCAGCACGGTGTTCAATGACAGGTCGGTGCGCCAGCCGAGGTGCTTGGTGAGGGGAGAAATCACTTTCTCCACGGCGGCGATGATCTTGTTGCCGTTGCTGAAGTGGTTGAGCATGATGATGCGCCCGCCGGGACGGCAGACGCGGATCATTTCGCTGACCACCTTGCGATAGTCCGGCACCGCCGTGACGACGTAGGCCGCGACCACCGTATCGAAACTGTCATCAGCAAATTCCATGGCGCCGGCGTCCATGCGATGCAGCCGCACGTGTGTCAGCTGAAGGGCCTCCGCCCGTTCTTTCGCCTTGGCCAGCATGCCTTCGGAGAGGTCGATGCCGACGATGCGGCAGTGACGGGGATACATGGGAAGCGCCAGGCCCGTGCCGACTCCGACTTCGAGGATGTGTTCGTCAGGTTGGACGTTCAGATTCCGAATCGCGGATTCGCGTCCCTCGTGAAAGACTTTGCCGAAAATCTGATCGTACACGCCGGCATAGGAAGTGTAGACACGTTCGACTTTCTTCAAATCCATAAATCCCTTATCTCCTCAATGCACCACAAGATCCACATCCTGCGCACCCCGGAGAATCAGGGATGGCTGATACCAATGTGACAAGTGGGAAAACACCTAAAGGCGGGAAACTTATATGGAAGTGCGAGATGCCCGCCCGAACGTCAAACTTTTGGTACTGTAGCCAAGTCCATACGGGCGAGTCAACAGGTTCTTCATGTTTCCGTCGTGAGCGAGTCTCTCTCATGCGGAATACCCTAGGGAGTACAGGGCGCCAGGTGCGCTTGATTCATCGGTCGCCACTATGGGATAGCTACGCGCGATGATCTTGGCGGGGCTCTTTGCGGGCATACTGTTCATCGGGCTGATCGTGGGCGACTGGTTGTACTTCGTCAGGCTGACCCCTGATGCCATTCGTTATGGCTGCAGCGTGGCGCGAAGCCGGGATCAGTTCCTCGGAAGCACCGTCGCCGCGCTGCGCGATCGTTTTCCCGCCGACGGGGTGCTGATGCTGCCGCATGGAGTGGCTTGGCTCTACGCTGACCTCTCTCTCATCGCGATTCGGCCGCGGTACCGACTCTTTTCCATGAGTTTTCGGACGGCCTGGCCGGTTAAAGGCCTGATCCATTTCTCCAACGAAGACCGGGCAGTGCATGCCCTTTGCGTGAAGCGTATTCCTTGGTCTTCGGCCCTCCTCACGCTCCTCTGGTTTCTCCTCGTCGCGCTGGGCTCGCTGACCTTCGTGGTCAGCTATGCCATGGACGGGGGATTCAGTTCGTTGAGCGGGACGCTCATGGGTGTCGGCATTATCGGGATTGCGTTGCTCGTGCTGGCCTTCGGCGTGGTGACCGTGATGTTTTCTTATCGGTTGGAACACAGCCGTCTGACCACAGTGTACGAGGAGCTTCGCGAGGCGCTGGAAGGCGCGCCTCGTCCTGACGACGCTACGCGTTGAACA
>CAYNLM010000241.1:0-1692 GCA_964398045.1 uncultured Nitrospira sp.
AAGCCTGCGCAGTTCCGGCAAGTGCTCGAAGAAGATGTGTGGGATCGATGAATCTCGATGATATTCCCAGCGGCAGCCTGTGCGTCGTTGATACGAACGTCTTGCTCTACGCCGAGCAAGGGGTATCAACGCAAGCCCAACGGCTGCTGCGCCGAATCGAGCGGCGAGAACTGATTGGCGTGGTCCCGCAGCCGGTATGGCAGGAGTTAACTCACAAACTCATGTTGGCTGAGGCCATAATGTTAGGACAGATCGCCGGTGGGAATCCAGCCAAACAGTTAGCTGCAAAACCGGAAGTGATCAAACGTCTCACAATATACCGCGACAAGGTGGCCGCACTTGTCACATTGGGTTTAGGGTTTGAAGCCTGTACCAGGACGGACCTTCTCGACAAGGCCATGCCTCTACAAGAGCGCTATGGCCTGATGACCAACGACTCCGTCATCGCTGCGGTAGCCATCCGCCTCGAAGCGGATGCCTTGGTTTCAGCAGACACCAGGTTCAAAGTCGTGAAGGATCTTATTGTCTATGCTCCCTCGGATCTGAAGATGGCCTAATCTATGCCGACACCGGAAATCACAGAGCACAGGATTTCGTCAAGCCCACAAGCAACGTCAGTCAACAGCGCGACTCCGGACGGACGCCGAGCTATCGAAGTTGGATTCCCCATCGTGGAAATCAATCGGTTGGCGGTTCCCGAACGGAATTCGTTCAAACCGATCTATCAGATGCACAAGTGGTTTGCGCGGCGGGCTTCCTGCGTGTTCAGGGCGATCCTCTTGGGGGCATTGAAGCCAGCCGTACAATCGGACGGGACACCCACCGATCTGATGGCGGAGTTCTACAAGAATCACACCAACGATCCGGATACAAAAGATCAGGCGATTCTGGACCCCTTCATGGGGGGCGGCACCACGGTCGTGGAAGCCTTGCGACTCGGTTGTCGTGTGACCGGCATCGATCTCAATCCGGTAGCTTGGTTTATCGTCAAGACGGAGATCGGGCCAGTCGATCTGGGGGAGTTGAAATCCGCCTTTGAGCGCTTAGCGAATCGGCCCGTTCCATGGAATGGCGGGCACTCCCTCAGGGAAACACTGCTTGGTCTCTACAAGACCGAGGTCGCTGGCGAACTCGAAGCCGACTGCCAGACTTATTGGAGCAGTATCGTCCTGGTCAATCCTTTCGGGAAACGCAGGGGGAGTTGTTTACAGAAGAAGGAAAGGTCGTCGCCTACGACATCCTGCTTGTGGATCTATTGCACGTCGTGATTGGGCTTGCCGCTGCAGGCGAATCCGTAGTGCCTTGGCTGGAGCGGTTTGCCGGTCTGCGCCCTCAGCTTAAAACCGCTCTCCGCTTTGTGAAGGATTTGCGGCCAGACTGGAAAGAATCAGTGGATAAGGTTCTGGTTCTCCTGGAAGGGGCTCCGTTGCTGCGTGCCATGGAGTAATCGTCATGCCGGGATATCACCTGCTTGAAGAGGGCATGCTCCAACCCCGACGCCAGGATGGGATTGTACCCAATGTCAATCGAATGGGGTTTCTGGATTACATGCGGGAGCTTCGTGAGGATACATTTCCCTTTCCGCCAGGGCAACGCCGTTTGGTGTACGGACTCGTCGATGTCCTACTGGCGGCAGACTCCAACCTAAGGGACGCAGAGAGCATGATTCACAACAGCCTGCCAGCCCGCGAA
>CAYNLM010000242.1:0-1655 GCA_964398045.1 uncultured Nitrospira sp.
AACCGACGATGGCTGGATTTTACGTGAAACAAAAGTTTTTCTACAGGCTCAACGTCAAAGCTCAGCCGCGCCGCTTTTTGGGGGTAGAAAAACCGGGACATTCTACTTTTTCTAGTAGGGAATGAGAAGTAGGGGTGAGAGATGCTTGGGAAGGGTTTCGCTGTTGCCTATTGCTGGATGGAGCGGGACCAATCGTGCCGGAGTATCCGATGGGAAACTAGCGGGAGACGATGCTGACCTGTGCGGAATAGCCGAGCTGCGCGAGGAGTTGCTCGCAGTCTTCCCACGTGAGGCCGAATGCGCACACGTCGGTGACGCCGAGCCTGGCCACTACGTCGCGAATGGTAGAGTAATGAGCTGGATCGAACTCGCCTTCCATCATCGCGGACTCAGCCCAGGCCACAAGATCGGCCAGTGTCAACTCATGCCGCAGGTATGCGGCAAGTTTCTCGGCAACAGTCTCGCGGGTAATAGGCTTCATGGCTGTTAGACCTTTCGATGCCCCAAGTCTACCGGATACTTGTCACCATGCGCGCATACTCCTGAATTTCTCAGTGCCTGTCAAGAAAGCCGAGCAGTTCATCATCGCTGAATTGACTCTCCCCCAACCCCTTCATATAATGACTTCCCATAATTGATTTCGACTGCCTTTCCACACACTTATGGCTTCCTTCACCAAGGCATCTCTCACTGAGACATGGGACAGGGTCCGTGCTGGATTCGCCCATGCTTTCTCGACCAAGGCGGAAGCCGAAGCGTTCACTCTCGAAGATCTTGAACTGCTGGAGCGGATTGCCGATGCCGTGGTGAAGCGGGGCATGGCCGCTCCCGCGACGGTGTTTCTTGAATCCCTCGGCCCCATGAACTTTCTTGGCAGCCAGGCGCTGCACTTCATCGCGCCGATCGTGGAATGGGCGTTCAATGCAAGAGAGATCGAGCGAGTGGCTCGGCTGCTTGAACGACGCCATACGATTTCCCGCCTCATCGCCCTCATTGAATCCAAATCTGCTCCCCGCGCTCCACAAGGAGCGTCCTCTCGATGACCGCTGCTTCCCACGCCTCCGAAAAGCCAAAGATCGACTATCCACTGAACGTCATCGTGGCCACGGACTGTGGCAGCACCACGACCAAAGCCATTCTCATAGAAAAAGTCGGCAATGAATATCGCCAGACGTTTCGCGGCGAGGCGCCGACGACGGTGGAAGCGCCGTTCGAAGACGTCACGCGCGGCGTGCTGAATGCCGTTGCAGAGATCGAAGAACTCTCCGGCCGCAAGATTCTCGAAGGAGACAGGATCATCACCCCCAGCCGCGATGCGAAGACCGGCGTCGATATCTATATTTCCACGAGCAGCGCCGGCGGCGGGCTACAGATGATGGTCACCGGCGTGGTGCAAAATATGACCGGCGAAAGCGCGCAGCGCGCCGCGTTGGGCGCCGGCGCCATCGTGATCGACGTTCTCGCCTCCAACGACGGCCGGCTGCCGCATGAAAAGATCGAGCGTATTCGTTCGATGCGACCGGACATGATCCTCATGTCGGGCGGCACGGACGGCGGCGCCGTCACGCACGTGGTCGAGATGGCCGAGTACATTGCAGCAGCCGAACCGCGGCCACGGTTCGGGGCCACCTACAAGCTCCCATTGATCTATGCGG
>CAYNLM010000243.1:0-1524 GCA_964398045.1 uncultured Nitrospira sp.
GGCTCGCCCGAGTCCTGAATGCCAGCACCGCTGATTTGCTATCAGGAGCATCCGCCGCGCCTTCAGACCAAGCGATGCGGATTTCGGCTTGGCTGGCGAGCATGTCTTCGGAAGACAGCGAGTTCGTTGTCAGCCAGATAAAGTCTCTGTGTGACTACATCCAGCACAAGTCGCGACGCCGATCCCGAACGTAGGGGCAGGCGGTCAATTAACGGCCCTCAGCATCGAAGCTCCCAAAGGAGGTTCCTTCGGACCTCCATTTCGAGGAGCTACACATGCTGCAAAACCGACTGCCCGTCATTCCCCATTCCATCCTGAAGGCACACAAGGTCAATGAAGTCAGCGACAGCCGCTTCAAGGCGTCGGCACGGCTTCTGCAATCCCTGTGGCGCGAAGACAGGGGCCTGCCCATTGGCACCCATCGCACCCTGAAGGGCAAGCGCCGCAAGTTGGGCAGCCGCCTGCATGCGGAGAGCATCAAGCGAGGCGACAACTTCCTTTCGCTCGACATCACCAAGCTGGTTCTGCGGGAGTCCGTCTATCGAGAACCCGGCGCGATGATCGACGAGGAGCGCCTGTGGTCCAACCTGCTTTCCAGCCAACCCCTTTGCTTCAATCTATTCGGCGGCTTGAAGCTGGACGCAGACAAAGGCAATCGCTTCTTTCGGCACCTGTTCCCCGACTTGGTGGAATCCGTGACCGGCATCTACTTCGAGCACTCACCGGGGCGAGGCAACCCGGCCTTCACCGAGGATCATTCGGCCTTCGATGTCTTCGTGACCTGCACGACGCCGGACGGGCAACAGGCTTTCGTCGCCATCGAGGTCAAATACACCGAGACCATGAACGAACCGCCGGCCACTCTCCGGCCCCGCTACGATGAACTGTCGGGCAGTGTGGAGGTCTTCAAGGCCCACGATGCCCCGGCCTTGCGAACCAACCCGCTCCAGCAACTCTGGCGCGAACATCTGCTCAGTCTGTCGATGGTGAAGAACGGACTCTACGAGCGCGGCCGCTTCGTCGTCATCTATCCCGCGCAGAACAGCAATTGCGATGCGGCCGTGAATGCCTACCTGACTCACTTGGCCTCTGACGATGCCGTGACTTCCGGCTTTGAAGCGGTAACGCTGGAAAGCTGCCTCGACGCTTTGCGCAAGATCGGCGACCAAGAAACCGCCGACGCGCTGCACGGTCGCTACCTCGATTTCCGCAGGGTTGAACAGGCCATCTTCGGGTAAGATCAATCGGGGTAAGGCCACTCAGCCTTACCCCATTGAACCGCGTCTAATGTTCGCCAAAGGCCGTGCGTGTTCACCGGCACCCAAACAATTTGGGGGCATACTAGGGGGCATATTGCAGATGCATGGAAGCCAACAGCCAGCAACCACGCGGGTTTCAGCCCCCTACTTGTGGTTTAACGTCTGACGGATCGGCGCTCCCGGAATCCGCGCGACGCCATGAACGGACTCACGGGCGCCGATCTGGTCGGCTTCCTCGCGGCGGCTTTCACCACGATCGCCTTTC